>CALEXE010000001.1:0-54246 GCA_937925265.1 uncultured Collinsella sp.
CAACACCTACGCCAACCTGCTGGCGCCCGAGGACTCGACCGACTGGCTGCATGCCGACCCGTGGCGCGTGCTGCGCATTCAGGCAGAGTTTGTCGATGGTTTTGGCGCGCTTGCCGAGCTTGGACCTGCGGTGACCATCTTCGGTAGCGCCCGCACGCCCAAGACCGATCCGCTCTACAAGGCGGCGCGTACCGTCGGGCGCAAGATCGCGCAACGTGGCGTGGCGGTCATCACCGGTGGCGGCCCCGGCATCATGGAAGCGGCCAACAGGGGAGCGGCGAGTGTCAACGGCAAGTCAGTTGGCCTAGGCATTGAATTGCCGCACGAGCAGGGGCTCAATAAATACGTGAACCTCGGCATGGACTTCCGCTACTTCTTTGTGCGCAAAACCATGTTCGTTAAGTACAGCTCGGGCGCCATCGTATTTCCCGGCGGCTTTGGCACGCTCGACGAGATGTTCGAGGTTCTCACGCTGGTGCAGACGCACAAGGTCAAGCGCATGCCGCTCGTGCTGGTGGGCACCGAGTACTGGCAGGGCCTATTCGACTGGCTCAACGGTCCGGTGATGAGCACCGGTATGATTAGCCCGCTCGATCCGGATCTGGTACACATTACCGACGACCTCAACGAGGCCGTTGACATTGCGCTCAGCGGGCTGATGTAGATCAATCGTGCCCACGCGACATGAATACGCATGGCAATCTGATGTTATCTAACATCAGATTGCCATTTATATTGGGTATACTGGTGTAAAAGACGAGGGCGAGGAGGTCGCAAATGTCTACAGCAACAGTTAAGCCTACGACGGTTCGAATCGAAGAGGGGCTCAAGGAACAGGCGACTGAGTTTTTGGATTCGGTTGGTCTGAGTCTCAATTCGTATCTCAACCTTGCTGTTCGGCAGCTGGTAAATCAACGAAAGATTCCTTTTGAGATCGTAGGAAGGGCGGAGGTGCCCAACGAGGCAACGAGGCGTGCCATGGTGATCGCCGAAGCTCATGAGTTGGGGATTCTGCCGGACGACAGCCCGTCATTCAATAACGCTGATGAGCTTATATCATTCCTCGATGAGGACTAGCGATGTTTGAGATTAAGGTCGAGGCTCAGTTTAAGGCGGATTACAAACGGGCGATGCGCATCCATCCGCAGCTAAAAACCGAGTTTAAGGCGGCGGTCGCAGAGCTTGCGGCTCACGGCTCGCTTCCCGCGGAATATGGTGCCCACGAGCTTTCAAACCCGGGCGGCAACTACAACGGCCACATCGATTTCCATCTATCCGATGGCTTGGTCGATGTGGTCGTTCTCTACTTGCCGCATAAGACTAATCCTGTGATCAGGCTGGTCAGAATGGGCTCGCATGAGGAGCTATTCCAGGGCCCGCAGGGCTGATTGCCGATTTCTAAGTTGCGGTGGAATAGGGATTGATTTGCGGCTGATAAGCCAAAAACAGTCCCTATTTCACCACAAGTGGTATGGGTGGCCCTAATTGGCAGGTTGGTAGCGGGGGCAGTAACTGATGGCGATGGCGTCGACGCCTACGTGGGTGGCGATGGTGCAGCCGATGGGGCCGGTGCCGGCGTCCACGTAGTCTTGGCCTGCTAGCGCTTGGTTGACGAGCTCTTGCTCCTCGGCGGCGCCGGTCGTGAGCACGCGAACGTTTGAGCCTGGGTGCTCGGTCAAAAACTCGAGGCAGTCAGCCATGGTGTTGGCGACGATGCGCTTGGCGCCGCGGCCCTTTTTGATGGCCTTGATTTCGCCCGATTTCCACTCCGGCGAAACGGCCAGGCGAATGTTGAGCATTTGGGTGAGCTGGCCGGCGAGTTTAGGTGCGCGGCCGTTCTTGACCAGGTTCTCGAGCGTGCGGGGAATCAGCAGCAGGTGGGCGTCGGGCAGCGTCGCGCGGATCTGCGCCTCGGTTTCGTCCAGGCTGCGACCGTCCTCGCGCATGGCGAGCGCATACTCCACCAGCAGGCCTTCGGCGCCCGAGCCGGTGCGCGAATCGATGCAGCGCACGTCGAGCTCGTGCGTTTCGGCCACCAGGCTGGCGTTGGCATAGCAGGCAGACCACTCGCTGCACAGCGAGATAAAGATCGCGCTATCGTGGCCGTCGGCGAGCACGCGGTCAAAGAGTGCCTTGAACTCGCCGGCGCTCGGCTGCGAGGTGTGCGGCAGCTGCTCGGAGCCGGCCATGCGGGCGACGTACTCCTCGGCGGTAATCTGCACCTGGTCGAGCAGGTCCTCGCCCTCGATAATCACATGCAGCGGAATCACGTAAATGCCAAGCTCTTGAGCACGGGCGGGGGAGATGTCCGACGTGGAGTCGGTTATGATGGCAAAAGACATAATTGCACCTTTCGTTGGGGCGCGACGGCGCCGCCTTCTGAGAGCAAAGTGCGACAAGTATAGTGGAGTTGCTCTACATTGCTAGGTTCAATTGTTGAATAGTCAACAGTTTGAAGTGTCGGTGTGGAAATCATCAACTGGGGAAGAGGGATACCGATGGAGGCGCTGGAGATAGGCAAGCGGCCGGTCGTGCTGTTTGATTTCGATGGCACGGTGGCAGATACGGGTCGGGCGGTGATGACCTCGACACGCAAAACGTTGGCCACGCGCGGGTTTTCGGAGGCGCAGATGGGTGACCTGCGTCGCATGATCGGGCCTCCGCTGTGGAAGAGCTTCCACGACTTTTACGGCTTTACGCGCGAGGAGTCGCTCGTGGTGGCCGACGAGTACCGTGCCTTTTTTGACGAGCTGGGTCCGGAGGAGTATCCCGTGTTCGACGGAATCCCCGAGCTGCTCGATGGCTTGGCGGCGCAGGGTCATCGCATGGCCGTGGCGACGTCTCGCATGGAGGCAAAGTGTATCGACATGGTGCATGAGCTGGGGCTTTCTCAGTTTGAGGCGGTGGTTGGCATGAATCCGCCGCAGGGACGCGAGACCAAGGCCGATTCGGTCCGCGACGCCCTGGCGGCGCTTGGCGCGACTGCCGACGAGGCCGTGATGATCGGCGACCGCTTTAACGACGTGGAGGGCGCGCACGCGATGGGCGTGCCGTGCATCGGCATCTATTCGGGCGCGGCGGCGCCGGGCGAGCACGAGGCGGCGGGTGCCGATGCGGTGGTGCACTCGGTGGCAGAGCTTGCTAAACTTTTCGCTATCTAATGACGTAATGTGAGGGGCGGGCGTGCCCGTCGCTCATTGCTAAGGAGGTCGTCCATGAATCAGGTGGAGCAGAGCGTTACCGAGTATGTCGACGAGGTCTGGGAAGATGTCGTCGCCGATATCGAGCAGTTGGTGGGCTACCCGTCCGTGGCAGTTTCTGCCGATGCGGAGCCCGGTGCGCCGTTTGGCCGCCCGGTCCGTGATGCGCTCGATTGCGCGCTCGGCATTGCGCAAAAGCTCGGCTACCAGACGAGCGATGACGAGGGCTTTGTGGGAATCGCCGATATCCCGGGCCGCGGCGATAAGCAGCTTGCGACTATCTGCCATGTGGACGTGGTACCCGCCGGCCCTGGCTGGAACACCGACCCGTTTGCGATGGAGCGTCGCGAGGGCTGGCTGCTCGGCCGTGGCGTGATCGACGACAAGGGTCCGGCCGTGTTGTCGCTCTACGCCGGCGCTTACCTGCTCAAGCACGGCATCGTGCCGCGCTATACCTTCCGTGCGCTGCTGGGCTGCGATGAGGAAGTGGGCATGTCCGACGTTCACCATTATCTGGAGAACCACGCGAACCCCGACTTTCTGTTTACGCCCGATGCCGAGTTTCCGGTCTGCAATGCCGAGAAGGGCCAGTTTGGGGCGACATTTGTGAGCTCCAAGATCGACGGCGGGCGCATTGTGTCCTGGAGCGGTGCCGAGGCGAGCAACGCTATTCCGTCGCAGTCTATCTGCGAGCTTGCGATTGCCGCCGATGAGCTGCCGGCGCCCGTCGAGAACGCCGACCGCCTGGAGATCACGGCTCTCGATAGCGGGCATGCGCAGATTTTCGCCCACGGTATTGGCGGCCACGCTTCGATGCCTGAAGGCACCATCAACGCCGTCGGCCTGATCGTGGCGTATCTGCGCGAGGCTGAGGACGCGTTTGGTGCACGCGATGAGCGCCTGCTGACGCCTGCCGAGCACGAGTTTGTCAAGTTTTTGGCCTTTGTGCATGCGGACGCCTATGGCCGCGGCCTGGGTATCGACGCGACGAGCCCGGCGTTTGGCCCGCTTACCTGCAACGCTGGCGTCATTCGCGTGTCGGATGGCCACATTGAGCAGGTCATCGACGTGCGCTTCCCCGATAGCACCAGTGCCGATACCATCTGCGAGCAGCTCGAGCCGCTCGTGGGCCGCTTTGGTGTGACGTATCGCGTGGGTCGTGCCAAGGTGCCGTTCTCAGTTTCGGCCGACGATCCGGCCGTGAAGGCGCTTATTGATACCTATAACGAGTTTACGGGCAAGCATGCTGAGCCCTTTGCCATGGGCGGCGGCACGTACGCACGCAACTTTGCCCGCGCCGTGTCGTTTGGCCCCGAGGAGACCGGCCTGGAGCTGCCCCCATGGGGCGGCCAGATGCACGGTCCCAACGAGTGCGCCAACGAGGAACAGCTCAAGCAAGCGCTCAAGATCTACATCGTGGCAATCCTGCGCCTCAACGAACTCGAACTATAGTTACGCGGTTTTACCAAACCGCGTAACCAGTCGACGCTGCAAGCCCGCCAGAGCGGCAATCTGCCTTTCAACTTCGGTGGCATGATCAAAAGATCAATGCCACCTTGTTTCAAGGCACCTTGCTCGCTCTGGCGGGCTTTCGCTGTCGTTGCCAAAACATCGGCGTTGCTGGGGTAGTCGTTGGGGACGTTCTTAAATGACTAGTCAAACAAGACTGTCTCCAATGACTACCTTCCTCTGGTGTAAAAGGCTGGCCATGTTTGGCGGCGGGTTTGTTATTCGTTTGTAAAGCCGAGTCGCATTTGCGGTAAGGGTCTATCAAATGCCCGTAAGAAACAGCAGTTGGCGCGGGCGCTGACCGATTGAGGCCGTATCTTTCCAAACAGCAAAGCGGGCAGGGTGCCCGCGAGTCGCTTGTATGAAAGGAAGATCATGCTCGATCAGGCTTATTCTCGTCGTCAGTTCCTCGGCCTCGCTGGTGGTCTTGCCAGCATCGTCGGTCTCGGTCTCGTTGGTTGCGGCGGCGCAGGCGCAACCGACGCCGCCGACAAGGGTAGCGCCGCTGCTGCCGAGTCCGTCTCGGGTGAGGTAACCTACGACGGCGCCTCCTCGTTCCAGGCTCTCGTCGAGGCTGCTGCCGAGAAGTTTATGGATGCCAACCCCGACGTCTCCGTCTCCGGTTCGGGCAACGGTTCGGGCAAGGGCCTGACCGCTGTCGCCGCCGGCACCGTCACCATCGGTAATTCCGATGTCTTCGCCGAGACCAAGCTCGAGGCCGATCAGGTCAAGAACCTCGTCGATCACGAGGTCGCCGTCGTGGGCATGGGCCCCGTCGTCTCCAAGAACGTGACAGTCGACGACCTGACCCTCGAGCAGCTCAAGGGCATCTTCTCCGGCCAGATCACCAACTGGAAGGAGGTCGGCGGCGACGACGCCAAGATCGTCGTTCTCAACCGCAAGGCCGGCTCCGGCACCCGCGCCACCTTCGAGGCCGCCGTCTTTGGCGACGAGGCCGTCGACTTTAAGGGCGACGCCGAGCTCGACAAGTCCGGCGATGTCCAGACTCAGATGGGCAGCACCGACAACGCCATCTCCTACCTTGACTTCTCGCACTTCGATGACTCCAAGTTCAACGCCATCATGGTCGAGGGCGTCGAGCCCAAGAGCACAAACGTCACCGACGACTCCTTCAAGATCTGGGCGACCGAGCACATGTACTGTGCTAAGGACGCCGACGAGGCCACCAAGGCCTTCCTGGAGTTCATGCTTTCCGACGACGTCCAGGGCAAGCTCGTCGAGGAGCAGGGCTTTATTCCCGTTTCTGCCATGAAGGTCGTCAAGGACGCCAGTGGCAAGGTCTCCGCTAAATAAGTAATCGCCCCCGGAAAGGTTTGCAATGGCAAAACAGCTGCCAAAGCGCGAGCTTGAGAACGTGGGCCTGGGCGTCACGGGTGCGTGCGTAGCGCTCGTGACGCTTGTCGTTGCCGCGCTCATCTTTATGGTCGCCCAAAAGGGCCTCTCGGCTTTTTTCAAGGACGGCGTCTCGATCGTCGAGTTTTTTATCGGTACCAAGTGGGACCTGGCCAACACGGCCGAAAACGGCCTGCCCTACACTGGCGCCCTGCCCCTGATCGTCACCTCGTTTGCGGTCATGGTGCTCTCCACGCTCATCGCACTGCCCATCGCCATCGGCTCTGCCATCTTTGCGGTCGAGATTCAGCCTAAGTTTGGCTCCAAGGTTTTTCAGCCGCTCATTGAGCTTTTGACCGGTATTCCCTCGGTCGTCTTTGGCCTGATCGGTTTTCACGTGGTCGTCGGCCTTATGAAGAGCGTTTTCCACGTGAGCACGGGTCTGGGTATCTTGCCCGGCGCTATCGTGCTGGCAGTCATGATTCTGCCGACGATGACCACGCTTTCGGTCGATGGCCTGCGCGCCGTGCCCGATAGCTACCGCCAGGGTTCGCTCGCGCTGGGCTACACCCGCTGGCAGACCATCTGGCACGTGGTGCTCAAGTCCGCCATGCCCTCGCTCATGACCGCAGTCATCCTTGGCATGACCCGCGCCTTTGGCGAGACGCTCGCCGTGCGCATGGTCATTGGCGGCATCGAGGCCATGCCGACGTCGCTGCTGTCGCCGGCGTCTACCATCACCACCACGCTCACCACGTCCATGGCGGTCTATGCCGAGGGCTCGGCCCAGGACGACATCCTGTGGGCGCTCGGCCTGCTGCTGATGGGCATGAGCCTCATCTTTATCCTGATCATCCATCTCATTGGCCGCAAGGGGGCGAAGGCTCGTGGCTAGCACGCGCATCCATATCGACGAGGCGAGACTCGGGCGTGTCCAAAGGCAAGACCGTATCGCCACGGGCGTGCTGACGGCGATCGCCGCCATCGTCATGCTCATCGTCGTCTCCATGGTGGCCTATATCCTGTTCGGGGGAATCTCGACGCTGTTCCAGCCGGGCTTCCTCACGCAGCCCGCGCGCGCCAACGGAACCCAGGGCGGAGTGCTCTACCAGCTGTTCGACTCGTTCTATCTGCTGTTGATCACCCTAGTCATCTCGGTGCCCATCAGCTTGGGCGGCGCGGTCTTCCTAGTTGAATATGCGCCCGACGGTCCTGTCCGCGACATCGCCTCGACCGCCATCGAGACGCTATCCTCTCTGCCCTCCATCGTCGTGGGCATGTTCGGCTTTCTGGTGTTCTCGGTGCAGCTGGGCTGGAAGTACTCCATCATCTCCGGCGCCGTCGCGCTCACCATGTTCAACATCCCCATCCTGGTGCGCGTGATCCAGCAGGCGCTCGAGGACGTGCCGCAGGCTCAGCGCGATGCGTGCCTGGCTATGGGCCTCACCCGCTGGGAGGCCACGCTGCACATCCTGATCCCCGAGGCCATGCCTGCCATCGTGACCGGCATCGTGCTTTCGGCCGGCCGCGTGTTTGGCGAGGCCGCGGCATTGCTCTTCACCTCGGGCATGAGCTCGCCGGTTCGCCTGAACTTCTTGAGCTTTAACCTGTCGAGTCCCACCTGCGCCTGGAACGTGTTCCGCCCCGGTGAGTCGCTCGCCGTGCACATCTACAAGATCTATGGCGAGGGCAGCCCCGAGGCCCAGCAGATCGTTTGGGGCACCGCGGCACTGCTGATGATTTGCGTGCTGCTGTTTAACGTAGTTGCCCGTATCGTGGGCAAGCAACTGGCAAGGAAGATGACGGCCGAATGAGCGAGATGAATGCAACGCCCGCAACCGAGGCGGCCACGTCCGAGACCCAGGACTTTCTGTCGAGTGTGGGGGAGAGCGAGAGGCGCGTGCGCGTGAGCGGCAAGGCCGTGAGCGACGAGGTCGTGCTCTCCACCAAGGACGTCAACGTGTACTATGGCGACCACCATGCGCTGCACAATACGTCGCTCGACTTCCACAAGGGCGAGATCACGGCGCTCATCGGGCCTTCGGGCTGCGGCAAGTCGACCTTCTTGCGTAGCCTCAACCTCATGAATCGCGAGATTCGCGGCTGCCGCGTGGAGGGCGAGATCAACTACCGCGGGCACAACGTGAACACCAAGACCGAGAACACCTACGAGCTGCGCCGTTCCATTGGCATGGTGTTCCAACAGCCCAACCCGTTCCGCAAATCCATTCGCGACAACATCACGTTTGCGCCCAAGCGCCACGGCATCACCGACCGTGACGAGCTCGACCGCATGGTCGAGGAGAGTCTGCGCGGCGCGGCGCTGTGGGACGAGGTCAAGGACAAGCTCGACAAGAGCGCCTATGCGCTTTCGGGCGGGCAGCAGCAGCGTTTGTGCATCGCGCGCACGCTTGCGCTCAACCCCGACGTAATCCTGTTTGACGAGCCCTGCTCGGCGCTCGACCCCATCTCGACGCTGGCGATCGAGGACCTCATGTCATCGATCGTGGCCGACCGCGCCATCGTCATCGTGACGCACAACATGGAACAGGCATCGCGTGTGTCCAACCGCACGGCGTTCTTCTACATGGGCGATATGGTCGAGTACGACGAGACCGACGAGATTTTCCAACGGCCCAAGGATAAGCGGCTGAATGATTACCTCACCGGCATGTTCTCCTAGTCCGGGACATGCTTGAGGCCCGCGGCGGCCACGGTTGCCGCGGGACTGATTGGAGAGGCGGGTCATCTCTTGCGGGGGATGGCCCGCCTTTTTGTGTCGTGTGCTGGTGCGCTTGCCCAAAACCACCACAAAGGTGCCTGTCCCCCTTGTGGTGGTTTTCGCTATCATGGACAACGTTGAATTTCTACGAAGGAGCAGGGCATATGGCGATTCTTTTGGGATGCGATTCCATCAGCCTAGAGTTTCCCACCAAGCATATTTTCGATAGCGTGACGCTCGGCGTGGGCGAGGGCGACCGCATTGGTATTGTCGGTAAAAACGGCGACGGCAAGTCGACGCTGCTGAGCGTGCTCGCCGGCACGCTGGAGCCCGATGACGGACGCGTGACGCACCGCCGCGGCATCACGATCGGCCTGCTCGGCCAAAAGGACCAGCTTGTCGACACCGATACCGTGCATCATGCCGTTGTGGGCGACACGCCCGAGTATGAGTGGGCGTCGAGTCCGCGTACGCGCCAGATTCTGGCCGGTCTTATTAGCGATGTGCCCTGGGAGGGCACGGTGGGCGAGCTTTCGGGCGGTCAGCGCCGTCGCGTGGACCTCGCGCGCCTGCTGATCGGCGACTACGACGTGCTCATGCTCGACGAGCCCACCAACCACCTGGACATGCGCACCATCAACTGGCTTGCGCGTCACTTAAAGGCCCGCTGGCAGCGCGGCCAGGGCGCCATGCTCGTGGTCACGCACGACCGCTGGTTCTTGGATGAGGTCTGCACCAGCATGTGGGAGGTCCACGACGGCCAGGTAGATCCCTTCGAGGGCGGCTACTCGGCATATATCCTGCAGCGCGTGGAACGCGACCGCATGGCCGCGGTTACCGAGGAGCGCCGTCGCAACATGGCGCGCAAGGAGCTCGCGTGGCTGAGCCGCGGCGCCCAGGCGCGTTCCACCAAGCCCAAGTTTCGCGTTGAGGCTGCTCGCGAGCTGATCGCCGACGTACCGCCTGTGCGTGACGAGCTGGAGCTCAAGCGCCTTGCCGTGAGCCGCCTGGGCAAGCAGGTCATCGATGTCATCGACGTGGATGCCGGCTATGCGGATACCGATGGTGCGCCCAAGCAGGTGCTCACCGATGTGACCTGGCTCATTGGTGCGGGCGACCGCTATGGTCTTTTGGGCGAGAACGGCGCCGGCAAGTCGACTTTGCTCGACGTGATCCAGGGCAAGATTGAACCCACGCGCGGCCGCGTGAAGATTGGCCAGACGGTGCGCTTTGGCGTGCTGTCGCAGCAGCTCGAGGAGCTCGAACCCTACATGGGTGACACGATCCGCGAGGTGCTCGGCAACTATAAGAAGTACTACGTCATCGACGGCAAGGAGACTTCGCCCGAGAAGCTTTGCGAGCGCCTGGGCTTTACGACGCAGCAGCTCTGGAGCCGCATCGGTGACCTTTCGGGCGGCCAGCGCCGTCGCCTGTCGCTGCTGCTGACGATCCTGGACGAGCCCAACGTGCTTATCTTGGACGAGCCCGGCAACGATTTGGATACCGACATGCTCGCGATTGTCGAGGACCTGCTCGACGGCTGGCCCGGCACGTTGATTCTGGTGACGCACGACCGCTTTTTGATGGAGCGCGTAACCGACCAGCAGTGGGCGCTGCTCGACGGCCACCTGACGCATATGCCCGGCGGCGTCGACCAGTACCTGCGCCTGTGCAACGCCACCGCCGAGGGCGAGCCCGTGGGTGCGCCGAGTGCCAAGACCGGCACGTTTGACACCGGTGCCGCGGCAGCTGCGGCCGAAAAGCCCAAAGCGAGCGGCCAGCCCAATGGCCTTTCCAACGCCGAGCGCCAGAAGCTCCGCCGCGAGGTGAGCTCGCTCGAGCGCAAGATGGAGACGCAGCGCGCTCGTGTGGAGGATGCCGAGGCCGCGATGGCCCAGGTCGACCCCACCAACTACACGGCACTGGGCGAGCAGCAGGCAAAGATCGACGAGGCCCACGCCGCCATGGACGAGCTGGAGATGGCGTGGCTCGAGGCGAGCGAAAAGCTCGAGGGCGAGGAGTAGGCGAGGATGATCAAGGCCGCGTTTTTCGATATCGACGGCACGTTGCTGAGCTTTAAGACCCATCGGATTCCGGCGTCGGCGCAGCAGGTGCTCGACAGCTTTCGCGGGCAGGGGATTGCGTGCGTCATTGCCACGGGCCGCCCGACCTATCAGATGCCCGATTGGCTGCTCGACCTGGGCTGGGATGCGTACATTACGCTTTCGGGCCAGCACTGCTTTGATGCCAAGGGGGTTTACCGCAGCTGTCCGATCGATCCGGACGACGTCGCGGTGATTGTGGACCAGGTGGCGCAGGGGCGATACGACTCGCTGTGCATGCAGGGCGAGAACTCGTTTGTGAACTGCCTGTCCGAGCGCGTGGTGACGGCCGGCAGCAACGCGGGAATCGTCTACCACGAGGAGCCGTTTGAGCACGCCTTCGACGCGCCGGTCTACCAGTTTTGCGCCTTTGTTGATCCGGCCGACGAGCATATCGTGACCGACGCGGTGTCGCATTCGCTCACCACGCGCTGGTGTGATTTGTTCTGCGACATTATCCCTGCCAACGGCGGTAAGGACCTGGGTGTCGCGGCGACGCTGGAACGCCTGGGTATCGACGCGAGCGAGGCGATTGCCTTTGGCGACGGCGAGAACGACCTGTCGATGTTTGCCGCCGTGGGCACGAGCGTGGCCATGGGCAACGCGCAGGACACGGTGAAAGCTGCAGCGACCTATGTGACGACCGCCGTGGATGACGACGGCATCTACAACGCCGCCAAGCACTTTGGGCTGATGTAACTGCGGGCCGGCACCCGGCGCCTGGGGACACTCCTTGCGGGGCGTCCCCATTTTGTTTTCGTCCCGCACGTTTTGTGAAACACGGCTAACTTTTAGGCAAAGTAGTAAGACATGGGCAACTTTTGCGATAAAGTAAATCAAGCAAAAGTATCCAAAGGCTAACTAGAAGCCATCGCGAAAGGCGGCCCATGGCCCTGCGTGAATCCGGAGAAGACTATCTCGAATCGATCTACGTTCTATCGGAACGTCAGGGCATCGTGCGCTCGATCGACGTTGCCGAATACTTGGGCGTAACCAAAGCAAGCGTCTCTAAAGCCATGGCGGCCTTGGAGAGCACCGGCTACGTGGAGATGGGCAAACGCGACGTGCATCTGACGGAACGCGGTCTTGAGGTTGCCCGTCAAATGTGGGAGCGCCACTGCTTTTTCGTGGGGCTGCTGGAGGATGCGGGTGTTTCGGCTGAGGTCGCGTCGCAAGAGGGCTGCCACATGGAGCACTGCCTGAGCGAGGAAAGCTTTGAGAAGCTGAGGGCGATGCTGGGACGGGACAGCGACCGGGACCAGTAGCCCCGCCAACCAAGTCCAACTCAGACAAGGAACCCCGCCAGCAAGCGATGCCCAAGAACCGCCAGCAACGTTACCGCAGGCCGGGACCGGGCTTGGTTTTTGAAAACACTCCGCAGACCAGAAGCGCCCCCGTTCGTAGCTCCGAAGGAGCAGAACGGGGGCGCTTCATTGGTCGAGGACGTTTTCAAAACCAAGCCCGGTCCCGGCCGGAGGGACCACAGGCGCTACAGGTTCTTGACACCCATCGCGCGCATGGCGTTCAGGATAGCGATGATCGCCACGCCTACGTCGCCAAAGACGGCAAGCCACATATTGGCGATACCCAGCGCTGCCAGCACAAGGATCAGCAGCTTAATGCCCAGCGCAAAGATTATGTTCTGCCAAACAATCGACATGGTCTTGCGCGCCACGCGGATCGCGCGGGAAATGTTGGACGGCTTGTCGTCCATCAGCACCACGTCGGCGGCCTCGATCGCGGCGTCGGAGCCCATGGCGCCCATGGCAATGCCCACATCGGCGCGCGTAAGCACAGGAGCGTCGTTGATACCGTCGCCGACAAAGGCGAGCTTGCCCTTGCCACTTTCGGCCGCGAGTAGCGCCTCAACGCGCTCGACCTTGTCGCCCGGCAGGAGCTGCGCGTGGAACTCGTCGAGACCGAGTTGCTTGGCCACAGACGCTGCAACCTCCTCGCGGTCGCCCGTGAGCATGACGGTGCGGTTGATACCGGCGGCATGCAGGTCGCGAATCGTTTGCTCCGCATCGGCCTTAACGGTGTCTGCAATCACGATGTGGCCGGCGCACACGCCGTCAACGAGCACGTGGAGGATCGTGCCGACAACCTCACAGTCCGGTGCTTCAACGCCGGCCGCGGCGAGCATTTTGGCGTTGCCAACGACGACGTGCTTGCCGTCGATGGTTACCGTCACGCCGTGGCCCGCGTCGTTGGCGGAGTCGCTCACGCGCTTGGGGTCGACCTCGCCCTGGTAGGCGTCGCGCACGGACTGCGCGATGGGGTGATCGGAGAACGACTCAGCAAGGGCTGCGACTTCGAGCAGCGACTGCTCGGTATAGCCAGCCTCGGGGTGCACCGCGACGACTGAGAACGTGCCGTTGGTGAGGGTGCCCGTTTTGTCGAAGACGATGGTGTCCACGTCGGCGAGCGTCTCGAGGTAGTTGGAGCCCTTGATGAGAACGCCCAGCTTGGACGCGCCGCCGATGCCGCCAAAGAAACTCAACGGTACGCTGATCACGAGGGCGCACGGGCAGCTGACGACCAGGAAGGTCAGGCCGCGCAGGATCCAATCGGACCAAGCGCCAGTCACCAGGCCGCCGCCAAGCGCGAGCACCGCGGCAGCGCCAGTGACGGCGGGGGTGTAGACGCGGGCAAAGCGCGTGATGAAGTTCTCGGTGCGCGCCTTCTTTTCGCTGGCATTCTCCACGAGCTCCAGAACACGCGCGACGGCTGACTCGCCAAAGGGCTTGGTGGTGCGCACGTGGATGAGGCCCGTCATGTTGATGCAACCGCTGATGATATCGTCGCCGGTCTTGGCCGGGCGGGGGACCGACTCGCCCGTGAGTGCGGCGGTGTCGAGCTGGGTTTCGCCCTCGACGATGACGCCGTCGATAGGCACGCGCTCGCCGGGCTTGACCACGATCACGGTGCCGACGGCGATGTCATCGGGAAAGACCTGTTCGAGTGTGCCGTCGGCTTGCTCGACGTTAGCGTAGTCGGGCGCGATGTCCATCATGGCACTGATCGACTTGCGGCTCTTGCCCACGGCGTATGCCTGGAACAACTCGCCGACCTGGTAGAACAGCATGACAGCGGCGCCTTCGGCCATGTGCGGGTCGGTGTCGGGGAAGAGCACCATGGCAAACGCGCCGATGGTCGCGACGGCCATGAGGAAGCTCTCGTCGAAGGCCTTGCCGCGGCGGATGTTATTGAATGCCTTTTGCAGTACGTCGTAGCCGGCAATCAAAAACGGCACGAGGAACAGCACAAAGCTGGCGTAGATGTTGCCGGGCTCCCCAAATGCGATAGCGAGGGCGCCGAGCTCGTCGAGGGCATAAACAACGGCAAAAATGCCCAGTGCTACCAGGATGCGGTTGCGCTTATGCTCAAGGGACTCTTTCTTCTTGCGCTTCTTCTTTTTCTTCTTGGGATCGGCGGCTGCCATGATTCAAACCTCCCATTTGAGTGTATGAACACTTGCTCATATAATTTCGCGAGCAAAGGCCGCGGCAAGCGCGGCCTCGCAGGTCAACGTATGCGCGGGTTAGAGAATGATCTCGCAGTCCGGCTCGGCGTCGGCGGTGAACTCAACGACGCGGTCCAGGACCTCGTCGAACTTGGCGTCGTCGGCCTCGAGCGTCAGCTTCTGGGTCATATAGTTGACCGAAACGGACTTGACGCCCTCGAGCTTGGCAAGTTCGTCCTGAAGCTCGCGCGCGCAGTTGGCGCAATCGATCTCGTCGAGCTTAAACTGCTTTTTCATGGTGGGTTCCTTTCCCTGTGTTAGCGGTCTGGGTGCCGGCCGCGCTGATACCGTGGGTGATTGCTATTCGCAGATATGGCTCATGCCCTGGTTAAGCATGGTGTAGACGTGATCGTCGGCGAGCGAGTAGAGAATGTTGCGGCCGTCGCGGCGGAACTTGACCAGGTGCGACTGCTTAAGCGTGCGCAGCTGGTGCGACACCGCAGACTGCGAGGTCGCGGTCGCTTCGGCGATGTCAGCCACGCAGAGCTCGCGGCCCATGAGGGCATAGAGGATCTTGATGCGTGTGGTGTCGCTGAAGACCTTGAACAGGTCGGCCAGGTCGTACAACAGCTCCTCGTCGGGAAGGTCCTCGGGCGAGCAGGTGGTGGGGACGATCGGCTCGGTGGCCTCGATGCCAGTCTTTGTTTCATCAGCGTGGCTGCTCATTGCAATATCCTTTCATATGAACATGCGCTCATATAACTTACTTCCGATTATATGAGCGCATGTTCATATGTCAATGACGTTCAGGTAATTCGTCGCACAAAATGATGGGGAATAGTGGACGAGATTCCGGACTGAGCGGTTTTGATAGCCGATGCCGGGGTGGGTGCCCCCGCGCCGTGCAAAAATTGGAGTATTCTGCAACTATAGAGGGTCCGTTAATCTATTCCAGGCCAAATAAAGCCGCTCAAGAGTTATCCAAGGGCGGCAAACAGACAAGGTCTTCCTCAAATGTTGCCTAACGTTCTCGTTCGATAGCGTTTTTGTTTCTCATTTGGATTAACTTGTGGGTGCTGGAGGGCCGACCCTGCTGAATACTCGCAATTTTGCACATCGCTAGGGTACCCACCTTGTTAGCCGGTCTAGCTTCCGGCCCCGAAGATTCTGCCCTCGGGCGCGAGGCTGCTTATTTGGGCAAATGATGGGCTGTCGGATTCGACAGTCTGCATGTCATCGATTGCCGAACTTCATTTATTGTCGGGTCATCCAGCGTGATACCTTCGAGTGTTGCTTTTTCGAGGTCGATTTGTTGACGATCTTCGGAATCCTGGCGAAGCTGCTTCTGAATTCGCTTTTTCTCTTCTATAAACCTTCTGAGCACAAGCTGTCTCAGGTCCTCTTGCATGATTTGAAAGTCTTTTGGCAGACGCGAGGGGCGTATGCTCTCTTTCCGTTGGATCGCCTCCATGACCCTAACGAAAGCGCTGGCATGCATAAAGGAATAACGACTGACGGTGATGATTCCGTATCCCATGGACGCAAGCGCATTCTTGCGCTCCTCATCGATGGCGCGGTCTTCTTCCGCGTCATGATAAAACCCGTTGTATTCAATGTCTGTGCGAGATTTCTTTAGATACGCATCCATAAAGAACTTTTTGCGTCTCGTGAGATTCTTTGCGGCAGCGGTGACCTGCACCTCGCAATCGGTCTCAATTCCCTTAATACCAAGCCCTCCTTCGCTTTTGGGCAGCGTTAGCATCATGACAAAGGCCGTTTCCATAGGAGACCGGCATCCGTCGCGCACACATTGGATCGCCTTTCGGGCAAGGGCCAGACCGTCGCATCTGGTAATGGAATTAAAGAACTGTTTCAACCTCTCGGTCGAGGTGAGCGCGAAACGCTCGTTATAAGAGGTGGAAGAGCCGGTTCCAAGGGAGTAAACGCCGCACAATTCAAAGTAGTACTCCACCAGTTCGCGAAAAGGGAGATAGGTGGCGGCCTGAAGTGCGCAAAGCTCAACGCCAACAATGAAGATGCCATCTTTGAGCTCTATAAAGCGTGAGTTCGAGAATCGTTTTGACGAAACGTGGCATTGACAGTTCATTGCATAGCGCGCATTCCTGCGATCAAATACCATTACCTCGAGGCAATCATTTGCGTCAGGGGAAACATCGTGTTTGGTGAGCCATTCTGCGGCTGCGTCAAGGAGCGTTCCGGTGGGACATGATCCGTAAATCGCGGCAGGGTTACAGGGCTCGGTGTCTTTCGCAGACGCCGAATGCGCGGCCTGGTAGACCGCTTTTGCAGTGGTATGTGACAATACGATACTCATGGTATATATCGTGTCAGCTAATGCCGTGTTGATGGCGCTGAGTGGGAAAGTCGTTTTAGGGGCCTAACCAAATGCTGTCCAAAAGCTTGACGCAATTATGGGTTGGCACGCCTAAAATCAATGTTATCGCAGCTTAGCTATAGCATATAAAAACTCAATTGCTGCACATTTGATATCGATGCATCGCCATCCGACAACGAATTACGTGTCGGGAATTGGCCGAAATCGTTCAAAATGAGGGTTCAGAATTTGTGATGGCAGATCTATCTGTGGAACGTAGGGCGGCCCCGCTGCGGTGTTTCCCGCTGCGAGGCCGCTCGTGAGCAAGCAGTGTTTGTCGCAGGCGTTGCTATTTCGCGAATAGGTTCTTGAGGTTGAACTCGGCCTGTACCGTGCGGAGCATGAGGTCGGTGTCGTCCAGACCCAGATGCTGCTCGTTGGCGTCGGGCGCGAGGGTGCCGCGACGGCGTGCCCAGTTCTCGAGCGCGGCGGGGGCGGACTCGCGGGGGAGCGAGCGCACGTCGGCGTCCAGGCTGCGGCAGATCTGGCGCGAGTCGATGACGATGATCTTACCCGCGCGGCGTGCCTCGGCGTAGCCGTCCAGGTGGATCTTGAACCAGCTGTCCTCAAACGCGGCGTTGTGTGCCATGTACGGGTACTTCTTCATGAGCTTGAGCAGCTGCTTCTGCAGTTCCTTGTTCTCGCGGAACGGCTTTTTGCCGTCGATGTCGTTCCAGGTGATGTGGTGGATATTCGACAGCGGTACATCCTCGCCGCGGTAGATGTCGGGCAGGCCACAGTAGTGCGCCTCGGCGTCGTGCGGGATGGCGTCGCTGGTGAGTTCCATGATCTCCCAGCCGACGTTGATGATATAACCGCGTTCGGGTGCACGGCCGGTGGTCTCGATGTCGACACCGAGCACGGTGCCCTGGATGGGCTTGCGGGCGTAGGCCACGCCGAGCGCGTCGCGGTCACCGCGGATCTCGCGCATAACGGACGCGGCGGTGCGCTTTTGCATTTTGCCGATGGCGGCGCAGGTGTCGGCGTCGGACAGGCCGCGCGAGAGCGTCGCGGGCGTCACATTGCGCAGGCGTGCCTCCCCAATCTGGTCGCAAAGGTCGCGGTTGCGGTCGGCCAGGTCGCGCACGGTGGCAAAGTCGAAGCCGGGGTCGTCCTCGGCAGTAAAATACTCGGTCTCGAGCACCTTGAGGGCCTCTTCGCCCTTCTGGCGTTCGGACTCCATGGCACCGTGGTCGCCATAGATAAACATGGGAATAAACGGCTGGCGCTCGTATTCAAGTGCTTGCGAAACGTTCATAGGCTGCTCCTTGGACGGGCCGCGTCGCGCGGCTCGGGGTTACTGAGTTGTGGCGAGATGATAGTTTACCATGGGCAACTATTGGCACCGCGCCCGGGACAACTACAATACCCTAGTTGACCGCTAGGACTTTTACAATGCTGCCGAAAGACACGAAAGGTTCCATCCGTCATGGATTTACTGATTGATATTCTGCTCGACGCCGGCAAGGACACGCTGTCGCTGGTGCCGTTTTTGTTGGTGACGTATCTTGCTCTCGAGACACTTGAGCACGTTGCGGGCGACCGCGTCAACGGCGCTATCAAGCGCGCCGGCGCTGCGGGTCCCGTGGTTGGCTCGCTGCTGGGCATTGTGCCGCAGTGCGGATTTTCGGCCATGGCAGCAACGCTGTACGCCGGCCGTGTCGTGACCTTGGGCACGTTGGTGGCGGTGTTCCTTTCGACCTCCGACGAGATGCTGCCGCTGCTACTTGCCGAGCAGGTTCCCGTGCAGACTATGGCGATGCTTTTGGCTTCGAAAGCGCTTATCGCACTGGTCACGGGCTTTATCGTAGATGCCGCCATTCGCGGTCTGCGTCGCAACGCCCGCGCGCATGCGGCGATTCGTCGTACCGTGTTGGGGACCACTGTCAATCCGGCGCACGTTAACTGCGCGCATGACGACCACAGCGGCGGTGACATCATCGACGAGGTGGCCGAGGCGGGCGTGAGCGCCGACCACATCCACGAGCTGTGCGAGCGCGACCATTGCGGTTGTGATGAAGACGAGGACGAGCACGAACACGGACATGGCCACGATCACGGTCATGAGGGCGAATATGAACACCATGATGGTCACGGTCACTCCCATTCCCACGAAGGGACGCCTGTCCTGTCGATTATCCGCAGCACCATCTCCCACACCGTGCAGGTATCGGTATTCATTTTCCTGGTGACGCTGATTCTGGTTGCCGTGCTCGAGACGTTCGGCGAGTCCGCAATCGAGCAGTTCCTGCGCGGCAACGAGACGCTTGCGGTCCTGGGCTCGGCACTCGTCGGCCTGATCCCCAACTGCTCGGCCAGCGTCGTCATCACGCAACTGTACCTGGAAGGCGCGCTGCAGCTGGCCCCGATGCTCGCCGGCACGCTCATTTCCGCCGGCGTGGGTTATCTGGTGCTGTTCCGCACCAACCGCAGCGCCCGCGAAAATGCCGTGTTCCTGATTATGATGTACGTCATCGGCGCGGGCTGGGGTCTCATCCTTTCCGCCTTTGGCCTCTAAGTAGATGTTTGGGATAGGCCGTAAAAACTGGGGTATACCGTAAAATCTACCGCCATGACTTGGGCGTTGGATGCGCGTCAATCGCCAAAACAAAAAGGTAGATTTCCGGACATGTCCCAAAAATCTACCTTGGTTAGCGCAGCAGCTCGGTGAGGTTGCGTTTAAAGCGGGCGCGGTCTTCGCTGGTAAATGCCGCCGGCCCGCGAGTGCGTCCGCCGGCGCGGCGCACCTTCTTTTCCTCGTGGCGAATAAACAGCTGCATGTCGATGGTTGCTTTGTCGTAGACGCGCCCGCGCACACCGATAGCGGCGGCATCGCGCCCGAGCACCATGCTCGCCAAGCCAATGTCCTGCGTCACGACCACGTCGCCCGCCTGCAGGCGTTCGACAATGGCAAAGTCGGCGCTGTCGGCGCCCACGCTCACGTCGAGCGTCGTGACCCAAAAGCCGCGTCGCGCGTGCTCGGCATCGCGCGGGTCGTCGCGGCGAATGTGCCGTTCCAGGTTTTGCGTGCTGTTGCCGGCGATAACAACGGCGACGCCCGCCCGCCGCGCGCAGTCAATCGACTCGCGCGTGACCGGGCAGGCGTCTGCATCAATAAAGAGCGTTCGTGGCATCTAGCGCACCAGTTTGCCAAATTGAATAGCGCGAACAATCAGCGTTACGCCAAACACCAGCAGCGCGGCGCCGCTAAAGATGACGAGCATCTTGGCCGACCACAGCGGATAGATAAACACGAACATGCCGGCGATGATGGAAAGTGCGCCGCTCAGGATGGCGAGGGCGCGGTTGGACGAAAGCTCGGACTCCAGAATGGACATGACACCTTCGACAATCCAGCCAAAGCCGGCCACGATAACCACCATCGTGGTGAGCGTCGCGGTCGAGAAGGCCTGGTTGCGCAGGATTATGACGCCGCCCAAGATAATGAGTAGGTTGGAGATGATGCTCGTCACGCGCCAGCCGGTGGGCAGCAGCGGCTCAAAAATGGCAGTGAACAGTCTGATGGCAGCAGTGATTACAAAGTAAAAACCCAGGACGGTCGTCAAAAAGACGAGGGACTTGGCGGGTGCAAAAAGCAGCGCGATACCAGCAATGAGTGCTAAGACGCCCGTGATGGCGTAGATCCAGCGTACGGCCTTGACGGCTTTGCCCGCCATGCTTTTCTCGTCAAATCCAAACTGGCTCGATTTTTGGTCATCGTTCTTAAAGATGCCCATAATGTCTCCTTTCCGTGCGGCGTAAGCCTTGATCGTTACAACCAGTATCGCTTAAAGGCGCTGGCGTATGGGTCGGGGAGGGCGAAACGTAACCCAAAGGTCCCGAATTGTTTCCGTTGTTCCCCACGTCGCGATTTTCTATTCAACAGGTGTAGAACATTGCAGCCCTGTTCGTTATTGCCTACGTTTTAGGTTAGATTTTCCTAAAGACAATTGGCTTGAATTGGGGGTCCCTATGAACGAAGCAGTTCCCGCAGCGCCGGTAAGCGCAGAATCGATGGCAAAGCAGGGCTGCGAAAAGCTCGGTCTGGAAGCGTTTGATGCGCTGGTCCGTCGTGCCCGTACGTGCCGTCGCTTTGACGAGTCCATGCGCGTGCCGCGCGAGTTTTTGCTCGAGCTGGCGGAACTGGCGCACCTGGCTCCCTGCGGTGCCAATGCTCAGCGTCTGCGTTTTCATGCGGTAAGCGGTGCAGAGGACTGCGCGCGTGTATTTGACGAGCTTGCATGGGCCGGTGCGCTCAAGGATTGGCCGGGTCCTGCCGAGGGCGAGCGCCCGACCGGCTACATCGCGATTCTGGCTGAGCGCGCCGTTCCGGGCAAGCCTGCCGCTCCCATTACCGAGGTCGACACGGGCATTGCCGCGCAGACGATGATGCTCGCCGCCCGCAGCGCTACGCCCGAGGTGGCAGCCTGCATGTTCAAGGCCTTTACGCCCCATGCGATCGATGCCATGGGGCTCGATAACGACAAGTATGAGCTCAAGCTGATCATGGCCTTTGGCGTTCCGGCCGAGATACAGGTGATCGATGCGATCGATTCCAACCCCGATGGCTCCATCAATTATTGGCGCGACGAGGCACAGGTGCACCACGTACCCAAGCGCCCGCTCGCCGACGTGCTGGTGTAGCTGAGCGTCACCGCGGCGTGATCAGACGGTAAACCACCACAAAGGTGCCTGTCCCCTTTGTGGTGGTACGAGGGGAGGGCGTGTGGCAGATCTGTATTTGGTGCGGCATGGGCAGACTGAGCTCAATGTGCAGAGCATTTTGCAGGGCTGGCACGATTCGCCGCTTACGGCGCGCGGGCGCGAGCAGGCGCTGACGGCGCGTACGGCGTTTGCGGCGCGTGGCGTGGCCTTTGATCATGTGTATTCCTCGCCGTTGGGCCGGGCGCGGCATACGGCCGAGCTTATCGTTGGCGAGGGCCGTTCCATTGAGCTGGTCGATGACCTGCGTGAGTGGCATTTTGGCTCGCTGGAGGGCACATCAAATCGCGAGATGCCGCCGCAGCCTTGGGGCGATTATCCGGTGGCCTTTGGCGGCGAGTCGGAAGTGCAGCTTCAGTCGCGCATGGTCGCGGCGCTGTCCCGTATTATGGCCCGGCCGCAGCACGACTGCGTGCTGGCGGTTTCCCACGGCTCAGCCTGCCAGGAGTTTCTTGAGTATGTGACTGGCGGGGGAGAGCTACCCGACAACGGTGCCGTGCTTCATTTTGGCTATTGCGACGGGGCGTTTTCGCTCTTGGGTTGGTAACGAACGAAAGGACCCCTATGAATAAAGATCTGTATCTGGTCCGTCATGGACAGACGATATTCAACCTTAAGCGTATCATTCAGGGGTGGAGTGACTCGCCGCTTACGCAGTTGGGTTGCGACCAGGCGGCGCGCGCCGGCATGTTTTTACGTGCGCGCGGCATTGAGCCCGATCATGCCTACACCTCCACGCTTCATCGCACCGAGCAGACTATCGCCAACTTGTGGCCGGGCTTGGCGTACGAGCGCCTGGACGGCCTGCGTGAGTGGTTCTTTGGCGACTTTGAGGCCGAGCGCGTGATGCTTATGCCCGAGCGCCCGTGGCGCGATTTCTATCGTCAATTTGGCGGCGAGGGCCAGATCCAGGTGCGCGAGCGCATGGTGACGACGCTGACCGAACTCATGCAGCGTCCGGACCATACGTGTGTGCTCGCGGTAAGCCATGGCTCGGCTATCAAGGAGTTTATGGATCACGTGAAGGGTGCGGCGGCCGACGAGCGCGATCGCGTGCCGGGCAACTGCTCGGTGCTGCACTTTGCGTTTGACGACGAATCCGACACGTTTGAGTTGGTCGAAGTCTTTACGCAGGAAGACTACGCGCGCGAGCTGGGGCTAGAGCCGCTCGTGGCGGCGGCAGGTCCGCAGCGTGGATAACGCTGACGTTGCGGCCCGGTTTACCGGCGTAATTGTTTGATGCGAAAAGGGCGGAGGTGCATGCGTTTGCTGCATCTCCGCCCCTTGTTTGTTTGGATGCTGGGTTTTCCAGCTTAGCGTTTGAGTTCGCTAGAACCGTGAGACCTGGTGAGTGAGCAGACCCGTCGGAACCTGCGGCGCGCTGCCGCTGACCTGCGCGGCGGGGAACAGCACGGCTACAGCAAAGTTGAACGGCTCTTTGCCAGAGTAGGCGCCGGCAGCGCGGGCCTCGTCGGCCAGAATCTGCGATGCCCCAGCCAGTGCGGCGACATAGGCGGAGTCACCGGCGAACACCGGGTCGGGCGCCTGATCGAGCATGGCACGGATGGCGGCAACGGCGTCCTCGCGCTTGACCTCCCACACGCGATGTGTGACGCCCGCGGGATCGGTGACGGCGTAGAGCGATGCGCCCTCTTTGGCAGCGCTCAAAATGATATCCATGACGGGCGACGCCTCGTAGGCGAGCGACACGGGGCGCGGCTGCACCTTGAGCTCGGCGATCGCGCGCGCGGTGGCGAGTGCGTCGATGCTCTCGGCGGCAGCCTCGTCGCCGCCCGTCAGCACGTTAACCGGGCAAATCGCCACGACACCCGTCACGCGTCCCGGCTCACCCGAGCATTCGTACACGTAATACGCCGCGCCTGGATCCTTGAGCATCAGACCATCGGCAATGGCTCCGCGCAGAGCATCGTTGCCGCTCAGGATGCTGCCCATTGCAGGCAGTGCCTCGAGCACGCGGTCCTGAGCCGGGCGGATGCAGGGAAACGGAAGTGCTTTCATGGGGCGGTCCTAACGCACGAGTCGGTTTGTTCGCGGCTTATTATGCCCCAACTTGGCCGCTCGCGTCCCAGAGCACGTTATCGGCGAGCGCGATTAGCACCTGCTGACAACGAACGATGTCGGCGTGGGGCACATATTCGTTGGGCTTGTGGGCGAGCGCGAGCGAGCCTGGGCCATAGCTCATGCAGTTACGGTTACCCGTCTTGCCGGCAATGACGGCAGTGTCGGTGTAGCCGGTAAAGAAGCCGACGGTCGTATCCGTGCCCGTTACATCGTCTGCTGCGCACTTGAGTGCAGCTAGAAGGGGAGAGACCGGATCGCGCTCGATGGCGGGGCGGTCGCCCGTCACGGTGTAGCTGCCATGGCAACCGGGAACGGTGGCTTCGGCGACGGCGATGGCATGCTCGACCATATTGATTGCGGCGGCCGTATCGGTCGGCGGGGTCAGACGCATGTCGACCCAAACTTTGGCGCGGTCGGGTACGACGTAGGGGCGATATCCGCCCTCGATTTGGCCAAACGTGATGGTCGAAGGCCCCAGCTCATCGTGCGCGGGCAGCGCCGCAAACGCGCGACGAAGCGAACACACGACCTCGGCCATGGCGGCGACGGCATCCGCGCCCTTCCAAGGCTGGCTCGCATGCGCCGTCACGCCAGCCATTTCAATCTCGAACCACGTGCGACCCTTGTGCGCCACCTGGATCTGTCCGTCGGTGGGCTCGGTGTCCAGCACCCATTCGCGCGAGCTGACCCAGCCAGCATCGATCGCGGCCTCTGAGCCGCGCATGAAGTCTTCCTCGTCGACCGAGCAGATGAGCGAAAAGCCGCGGCGTGGCAGCGCGCCATCCGCCGCCACGCGTTCGAGCGTATGGACCAGTGCGGCAATGGCGCAGGCCAGGCCACCCTTCATATCGCAGGCACCGCGGCCATAGAGTTTATCGTCGCGCACAACCGCCCCAAGCGGTGCGATGTCTGCGTCCCAGCCATCGCCCAAGGTGACGGTATCCATGTGGCAGATATAGATCAGCCGCGGCTCGTCGCTTTGGCCCGGCACGGTGACTTTAAGGTTGCGGCGCCCGGGCAGCACTTCGAGCTCCTCAATCTGCACGGCATCGAGCGCAGAACTATCAAGTTGTGCCAGCTGCTGCTCAATGAGCCTCTTAATGAAGCGCTCGATCTCGTCCTCATACGCGCCCGGGTCTGAGCTTTCGATCCGCACAAGCTCCTGCGCAAGCCGCCAGGCAAAGTCCTCATCAACCATATGCAACCTCACAATCAGTTTGCTTTCCAAACCGATTGTAAGCCTCCTGAGAGATCCGCGACGTGGGCGTGGCAGTATTTACCGTTCGCAGGCCGAGCCAGTGCGTTTGCCGTCCGAGCGGGTTCACAAGCGACGCAGCGGGTACGTACCCTTCATGGACGACATGCTGTGCGACATATCTGCCTTTCGGTATCACCGGATACCCCCACAGGTCTTGGCAATAATGCCGGACCTGCCTGATTCTGTAGACGATCCGCGCAGGGAGCACCTATGTGAGCATCCGCTCGTCACGCATTTCCTGGGCACCCCGTTACACGTGTTGGCGCAGGGCAGCTGCGGACGTAAGGGCGATCGCATTGTCAGGCATGTTTGGAACGGGGAGAGGCCGTTTGATTCCATGCGACAGACAGAGTTTGGCCTCGATGTCGCGTCCCCGCTCTTTACCCTGCTGACCCTGGCTTCCTCGGTCTCAAACGAGCGTTTAATCATGTGCATGTATGAGATGTGCGGCACCTTTGCCGTGTGCAAGATTGCGCCTCAGGTAAAGTCGGCACTTGTGCAGGCATATGGGGACCGGTGGGGTGACGCACGGTTGGGTTGGGAAAATGTAAAGGATGTCTCGGGGAATCCAACGGACCTGTGGAAACGACCGCCCTTGATCGAGTTCTCTGAACTTACAGAGTTCGCCGATAAGATCCGGGGGCTCCGCGGCGCTAAATCGTTCATACGAGCCGCGAAATGCATTACGGGGGTGGCAGCATCGCCGCTCGAGGTCCAGGCTTCGATGCTGTTTGGCCTTACGAGGTTGCGCGGCGGCGAAGGGCTGCGCCTTACCAATAACGTTGAGATTCGTATGACGCGCAGCGCCCGCCTGATTTCGGGGCTTGATAGGCGCTATGCCGATATCCTGCTGGCAAATAAGGACGGCAGTCGAGAGTGTCTGGTTGAATGCCAAGGTAAAGCCATTCACGGATCCATTGAATCCAAGATTTCGGACTCCGATCGAACGACGGCGCTGCAAGCGATGGGATATCCCGTCATTCTGATGACCTATGGTCAGCTGGCCGACTCCGATGCCTTCCGCGTGGTGATGGAGCTCATCATGTCCTATCTCGATGTGCCGCTGAAAGACAAGACGCCGCGACAGCAGGAGCTCGAACGGCGGCTTCGTGAGGAGATTTTTATCGATTGGGCAGGAATGTAGCCGCGCGGGTGGAAAACGGTCGCGCGGACTAGAGTTTTGGTCACAAAAAGACTTATATTTCGCCTTGGAGGGGCCTTAAAAATGCTATCTAGAATAAGTTGTTTCGGAAAATGGACAGTCAACTTACATTCGGCACATAGAGATCGATTTTTACCTACTAAAGTCCCTGATAAAGCTGTTTATCAAAGCGGGTGTGCTTAGCGACTTGAGCCTCACTATCGATTATCTGAAAAAACTTGTTCTGGGTATCATTTTAAAGTCGTCCGGAGCAACAAAATCGGCCCCCGTTTCGTGAAAACGGGGGCCGAATGGGCTTCGTGGTCTGTCTGGCAGGATTGGCGCCGGCGCTATTTAATCACGCGCACACGATACATCGACGGAATTTGCTTAAGTGCCTCGATCGTGCTGCCGTCCAGGTGCTCATCGGTGTCGAACATGGTGTAGGCGTTCTCGCCAGCGGACTCGTTGGTCATGCGCTGCACGTTGGCGTTGTCCTTGGCGAGAATGGCCGTGATCTGGCCGATCATGTTGGGCACGTTGGCATGCAGGCAGGCAATGCGGCTTGCGGCGCGCGCCTTGCCCATGCTGCAGGCGGGGTAGTTGACGCTGTGCGCGATGTTGCCGTTTTCCAGGTAATCCTTGAGCTCGCTGATGGCCATGTCGGCGCAGTTGGCCTCGGCCTCGCCGGTGCCGGCGCCCGAATGCGTGGTGATAAACGTGTTGGGCATCTTGACGGTCTTGGGCGTGGCAAAGTCGCAGCTAAACCAGCTGAGCTTGCCCGCGCGCAGGGCGGCGTCGACGGCGTCCTCGTCAATGATGGTCTCGCGCGCGTAGTTGATGAGCACGGCGTCGGGCGCCAGCAGGTTAATCTGCTCGGTGCTGATCATACCGATGGTGTCGGCCTTGCTGGGCACGTGCACGGTGAGGTAGTCGCAGCCGCGGCACAGATCCTCGAGCGTGCCCACGCGCTGCACCTCGCGGCTCAGCACCCACGCGTGCTCGACGGAAATGAACGGGTCGTAGCCGTAGACGTCCATGCCCAGATCGACACAGGCGTTGGCGACCTTGGAGCCCACGTTGCCCAGGCCGATGACGCCAATGCGCTTGCCCTTGAGCTCGCGACCCACAAAGGCCTTCTTGGCCTTCTCGGCGTCGACTTGGATATCGGGGTCGTCGGCGTTGTCGCGCACCCAGTTCATCGACTGCACCACGCCGCGGCTCGAAAGCACCAGCATGCCCAGGACGAGCTCCTTGACGGCGTTGCTGTTGGCGCCGGGGGAGTTAAAGACAACGACGCCCTTCTTGGCGTACTCCTCGACGGGAATGTTGTTGACGCCGGCGCCGCAGCGGGCGATGGCGCGAATGCCCTCGGGCAGCTCGTAGCCGTGCAGGTCGGTCGAGCGCATCAGGATGGCGTCGGCCTCCTCGGCGGTGCTTACAAACTCGTAGCCCTCGCCAAACTCGACTTTGCCGTCTTTAGTGATGTCGTCGATGGTCTTAATCTTACGCATGGAAAAACTCCTTAGCAGGTTTTGATCTAAGCAGGGTGGTTTGAAGTGGCTGGTCGGCCCGCTCGTTGCGGGCTAGTTAGATCGCGGACTCAAACTATGCTGCGCTTCGAAGTCCTTCATATACGAGGCCAGTGCCTGCACGTCTTCCATGGTGACGGCGTTGTACACGCTGGCGCGCATGCCGCCGACGAGGCGATGGCCCTTGACGTTTTGAATCTGGTGCTCGGCCGCGCCTGCGACAAAGGCGGCGTCGAGGTCGGCATCGCCGGTACGGAACGTGACGTTGGCGATGGAGCGACTGTCTGTCTGTGCGGTGCCGTGGAATAGTTTGCTGTTCTCGAGCAGGTCGTAGAGCAGGTTGGCCTTGGCCCAGTTGCGCTCGGCCATGGCGGCAAGTCCGCCGGTCTGTTCAACCCAATGGAACACCTTGCCGCACACGTAGATGCCAAAGGTGTTGGGCGTGTTGAGCATGGAGCCCTTGGCGGCTTGGGTCTTAAGGTTCAGGTACTGCGGCGTCTGCGCAAAGGCCGGGTCGTCGGCGATCAGGTTGTCGCGCACGATGACCACGGTCACGCCCGCGGCGCCGGCGTTTTTCTGCGCACCGGCGTAAATGAGCCCGTAGCGCTCAACGTCGAGCGGCTGCGACAGAAAGCAGCTCGAGACATCGGCGACCAGCGGCACATCGCCGCAAGCGGGCAGCTCGTGGAACATGGTGCCAAAGATGGTGTTGTTCTGGCAGATGTAGACGTAGTCGAGCCCGTCGCCCGCGGCCTCGGCGGCAATGCGCGCGTTGATGTCGGCCATGTCGGGAATGCGGTCGAAATTGGTGTCCTCGGAGCTCGCGAGCAGCACGGCCTCGCCGTACTTGGCGGCCTCTTTGTACGCCTTGTTGGCAAAGTTGCCGGTCACGACGTAGCCGGCGCGGCCGCGGCGCATGAGGTTCATCGGGATGCCCGCAAACTGTAGCGTGGCGCCGCCCTGCAAAAACAGGACGCGGTAGTTGTCGGGAATGCTCAGCAGGCGGCGCAGGGTTGCCTCGGCGTCGTCGATAATCTGCTGGTACATGCTAGATCGATGGCTCATCTCGAGCACGGACATGCCGCAACCGCGGTAGTCCATCATCTCGTCGGCGATCTCGGCGAGCACGCTTGTGGGCAGTGCGGCCGGGCCAGCTGAGAAGTTGTGCACACGTGCCATCTTCATGTTCCCCCTCGTAGTGGTTTGAACGTTCGGGATACTTTAGCACAGTGGAGCGCCAGGTGCGACCGCATCACGGTAAAACTCGAGTGCGCTGCTATGATTTACAGGATGGTTACATGGGGGAGGGGCTTGGCTCGGGGCTCGTATTCGCTGCCGCCCCCAGCTTCACGGGGTGACATCAAGTCCTCTTGGAGCATATTGTTTGCCTACGGCTTATGCCGTTCGGGAACCGAAATAAACCAGATCCTCTTTTTGCCGTTCACAGAATATTTTTACCGTTCAGGGAGTTTTCGCAGCTAAAATGTTGTGCAACAAAATGTTGCTCAATGGATGTGAAGCGTTTTGTCGTATGAATCAAATGTACCTATTTGATTCGTCGAGAGGCTGAACGACATGAGCATGCCCACCACCTATCGTGGTTCTATGACACGCGAGCAGTGGCTTGTTAATGAGACGCGTGTCGTTGCGCGCCTCATGGCGGACGAGAACCTTTCTGATACGAAAGAGATTATTGAAAAGGTTACCGCCCAAAATCTATTCCAATATCCTACTGAGCGTGAGCAAAAGTCTATCACCCGTGCTTGCTGCCGCCGGTTGTTGGCTCTTAGCGAAGACGAAGACGTGCGCGCGAGCCTGATTAATCTTGCTGCGCATGGCTCGCTCGAACAGCTTGCGCAGGTCAACCTGTATGCAATGATGTGCGACAACCGAGTTGTCTGGGATTTTATGACGTGCGTGATTGCCCCTAAGTTCAGTCTTTTTGATCTCTCGCTTCGAAAATCGGAGATCGTTACGTTTATCGAAGGGCTTCGCGCGCAGGACGATCGCGTTGCAACGTGGTCGGATGCCACGTGCAATAAAGTGCGCCAAGTTCTCGTCAACTGTATAGAGGGCGTCGGATTGTATAGCCGCAAAACCGAAGCCCTTCGTCCGCCATTGCTCGATTTTGAGCTCGAGCGTTGTGTTCGGGCCAACGACGATGCGGCGGTTCTGCCTGCCTTTGGCATAACGGAATAGAGGTGCGAGATGACAGCAACCGAGTTACCTTCAATCGACATGAGCTTTGAGCTCATTCGTTCCAAATTCCACGACCCCGAGTTTTTGAATTGTCGTGGCTTGGGTGGCGAGGTTCCACTCTATATCTATCCATATGCAGCTAGGCAAGAGGACCAGGTGCGCGCTCTGACTCAGCAGCTAGTGGATGATAGCGCGCACGAGCTCCAGACAAAAAACGACTCCCCTAACATTGTTTCGTTTGATCTATGGAGCGTGTTTATCGGCATTTGCGAAAAACGCGGCATCTTAGAAAAGATGAGCGCCCTCGAGGAAAAACGAGGCAGCGATCACTTCTTACAGCGCATGCAGAGCCGTGTGGGACCCGAGAAGTACCTCGAGTTCATTCACGACAGTTTTATCGAGAGATACGGCGAGCCGAAGCGTGGGCGCGACGTCTTGATTGTTACGGGCGTTGGCAAGATCTATCCGTTCATGCGGGCTCATATCATTCTCGAGTCTATTCAGCCGGTGTTTTCCGATATCCCCGTCGTTTTGTTTTATCCCGGCACCTATGACGGGCAGCAGTTAAAGCTGTTTGGCACGATTGCCGACGGCAACTACTATCGCGCGTTTAACCAACTCTAAAAACGTTTCCGGTCATCGAAAGGCATTCCCATGAAGATCAAAGATATGTTTGAGCACGATATCGACCGAAACATTAACGGCGTTATTAAGGTTGATCAGGAAGACGACGGCAGCGTCAGGCAAGAGCTGAATGAATACGTTGTGACAGATGAGCTTCGCCGTCACTTCAAGACGCTCTTTGATGCGTACGAGAGGGCTTTCGATAATCCGACGGATAAAATCGGCGTGTGGATTAGCGGCTCGTTTGGCTCAGGTAAATCTCACTTTCTCAAGATGCTCAGCTACTTGATCACGAACCGCGAGGCGGAGGGCAAAACTGCGATCGAGTATATTGGCCCGCGTTTTGAAGATGCCGAACTTGCCGACAAGGCGAAACGCGCGGCAGGCGTGACGACCGACGCTATCCTTTTTAACATGGGCGTCAAGAGTCCGCTCAATAAAGACGGTAGTGCGGTTGCGCGTATTTTTGCCAAGATGTATTACGAGAGCCGTGGGTTCTACGGTGCAGATTTTAAACTCGCCCGCTTGGAGCGTCGTATTGACGACGCCGGTAAAACTCAGGAATTCCGTGCCGCATTCGAAGAGATTAGCGGTGGTTCCTGGGTCGATGGCCGCGAGGACTACGACATCAACTCCGATGACGTTATCGAGGCGCTCAGCCGCACGGGCGTCATGAGCGAGGGCGAGGCGGAACGCTGGTACGAAAAATCGGAAAGCAATGATTTTTCAATCGACCAGCTGACCGACGATATTGCCAAATACACAAGGCGTCGCGAACAAGAATGCGGCGGCTCTTATCGCATGATCTTTATGGCCGACGAGATGAGCCAGTTTATCGCGAGCGATACCGAGCTTATGCTGAACCTGCAGAGCATCGTCGAGGCTCTGGGCACCAAGTGCGGCGGACGCGTGTGGGTTATGGTTACCGGACAGCAGGCGATTGATCAAATTACCAAGGTTAAGGGAGCTGACTTTTCTAAGATTCAGGACCGCTTTAATACGCGTTTATCTTTGAGCAGCTCATGCGCCGATGAAGTTATTCGTCGCCGCATCCTGGCGAAAAACCAGGATGCAAATGATTTGCTGAAAGTTGAATATCAAGAGCGTTCGGCTGTCCTCAACAACTTGTACAGCTTTAAGGACGCGGCAGCCGATCTAATTGGCTACGAAAGCGCCGAAGACTTTGCCAGTACGTATCCGTTTGCTGATTACCAGTTTAAGCTCATTCAAAAAATCATGGACGAGCTGCGCAATCATGGTGCGTCCGGAAAAAACAGCTCAAGTGCCGAGCGTTCGATGCTGAGCGGCTTTCAAGATTCCGCTCGCTGCATAGAGGATAAGGATCAGAATGCGCTGGTTCCACTCTGGCGTTTCTACAATACGATTTCGACGTCGCTTGAGGACTATCATCGTCGTGTTGTTCTGCGAGCGGCAGATGCCGCCCAAAAGGGGCAGGGCCTTGAGGAATGCGATATTCCGGTGCTCAAGCTGCTTTTCTTGATTTTGTATGTCGATAAGGACATGCCGGCAAACGTTGAAAACTTGATTACCCTTATGACCGACGACGTCCGCACCGACCGCATTGTCGTTCGTGAGCAGATTTCGCAGTCCCTGGAGCGTTTGGTACGCCAAAACTATGTGGCTCGCAATGGCGAAACGTATAAATACCTGACCGACGAAGAGCAAGAGATTGCCCAGCAGATTTCGCGCGTGCAGCCGGACTCTGCGAAGATTACATCCAAGGCCGCACAGATCATGTTTAGGCAGGTCTTCGAAAACGCTAAGGTGACGGTCGGTAAAAACGTTTTTGACGTTGAGGAATATCTGGACGACACCCGTTATAACAGCGCGTCGGGGCTGGCGCTGCGCGTTATTTCTGGTGTGGATGGCGCCCCGATTCCTTCGCGCGAGGATTTGCTCCTGAGCTCTAGCAGGGGAGAGGCCATCGTGGTGCTTGACTCTCAGCAAGATTACTACGACTGCCTGTATCAGTCGGCATGTATTGAGCAGTACCTCAATAGCCGCCAGACAGACAATCGCAGCGAAGTGGTGGCTCCGATCTTGCGTGGTAAGCAACAAGAGCGTGTCGCTCTGGATAAACGTGCCGAGGAGCTTATGCGCCAGGCGGTGCTGCATGGAACGTTTTATGTCTATGGCGGTGAGTATTCGCCGGTCAAATCGGCGTCTGCCAAGAATATGATCGAGGACTGCGTACGCCAGCTTGTTTCCGTTACGTACAACAAGTTGTCGCTTATTGATAAAAACTACGACAGTGATGTGCAGATCAAGCAAATTCTAACCGCTTACACTCCGGCAATGAATGGGCAAGAGCCTAACGCCGGAGCCATCGAAGCGGTTATGCGCCTGCTGGAAGCTCGCGCTGCCCAACATATGCAGGTAACAATGGGTGAGCTGTTCGAGACGTACCATGCGAAGCCTTATGGTTGGGCGGAAATTGACATTGCCGCCGTGGTTGCAACACTGCTAGCGCAAAAGCGTGCTCGCCTGCTCTGCGCGGGACAAGCGATTGATCTTAGGGATTCCAAGATCATCGATTATCTGCGAAAGGCTGCTAAGGCAAGACAGGCTGTTGTTGAGGCGCGCCAGCAGCTTTCTCGGGCGGCCATATCTAAGGCGCGACAGGCTGTAGAAGAGTTGAGCGGCAATCATACTCTGCCGCTCGAAGAGGACAGCCTTGCCGAGGCATGTCGCGGGGCGCTTGAAAAGCGCCGCGATAGCTTGGCGAGCCTTCTTTCGGTCGAGTACCAGCGTAACCTAGGTTATCCGGGCTATAAGGAGGTCGTGGGTGCAAAGAACCTTATCGAAGGCTTATTGCAGAGCGGCCGCGATTCCGTCGATCTAATTATGGCGATCGCCGGAAAAGAGGAGGAGCTGGGAGATGCGGCTGAAGATCTCGAAGATATTGATGAGTTTTTCGGTAGCAAGGTAGCTGTATTCGACAGCGCCTGTGAGATATTCAAGCGAATGGAGAGCGAGCGCGATTACTTTGAGGCTGATTCTGAGACGCTTGATGCGCTTTCCGTCATTGGAGGAGCGGTTAAGCAACCGAGCCTGAGTCTGCAGTTTCAAAAGTTATCCGAGGCAAACCTACAGGTGAGAGCTGCCTACAAGGAACTTTTAGACCAAAAGCGTATCGCCATGCTCAATTCTGTCGAGGAGCGCTATGGGGATATCGAAGCGTATGCCCAAGGCAAGGGCATCGCTCTGGCACGCATCGGGGAGTCGCACAGCGCTCGAAAAGATGAGGTGCATAATGCGGCAACGCTGACCGCTCTGGATGCTGTGCCCGTCAAGCTCGATCGTGCTCAGACGACTCTGTACAAAATGATTGACGATGCCTATGAAGAGGCGAATCGTCCCAAGCCGGCAAATACGAGCGTGACGGTAACGACTGATTATTCGGGGGTCACTGCGCCTGACCTGCCGAATAAGCCCCAATCTGCACCGTCACTTAGGCGACGTGTTAAATCGGTGAGCCGCAGCATGGTATTTAGGCCGCTGGAGCTGAGCTCGCAACAGCAGATTGATGACTATTTGGATGCCGCGCGCAAAGAGCTACTGCGAAGCCTTGAGGGTAATGACGCCATCCGTTTGGGCTAAGGGAGAAACATGGATACGAAAGAGCTCGAAAAGTTTTGCCCTTGGGCACGCATCCGCTTAATTGATGAGGTACGCCAGCGTTGTTATGCCTACGGGCTCGACGACGCAGGGCGTGAAGAATTCAATCGCGATGCAACCATCGTTAAAGGCACGGTGCTCTCTGCGCCCGAGCGTTCGCAACGTTCGGAGCTATATCGCCGCATAGAGCATGACGGCTATGCGCGCTTTTGCGAGGAAATGGCCTATACCTGGTTCAATCGCTTCGCTGCAATACGCTATATGGAAGTGCAAGGCTATCTGCCCTGTGGTGTGCGCATGCTAAGTTCATATTGCGAAACCTCGGAGTACGATAGTTTTTCGCCAGACTGCTTGCGTATGCCGACGGAGCTTGATCTGCCGGGCTTGGAGCGCGATCGCGTATTTGACCTTGTCGCTGCAGCAGATGACGAGGCGCTGTTCCGCCTTATTTTGGTAGCTCAGATGAACGAACTCGCCGAGTGCCTGGCCGCCATCTTTGGCCGCGTGGGCACGGCGGATGCATTGCTACTCCCGACAAGGCTTTTGGATCGCGGCGAAGAGGGCGTGCTTTGCGCATTGGTCGAACGGGTCAAGCGAAGCACGTGGGAAAACGTCGAGTCCCTGGGCTGGATGTATCAGTTCTACAATTCCGAGGTCAAAGACGCATTCTTCAAATCTAAGGCCAAGGAGACACCGGACACCATCGGTCCGGCAACACAGCTGTTTACGCCCAACTGGATCGTGCGCTACATGGTGCAGAATTCCTTGGGGCGCTTGTGGATGCTGAACAATCCGGGAAGTCCCCTGCGCGACGACATGGAGTACTACATCGAGCCTGATACGGAGCACGAGGACTTCATTAAAATCGAGGGCCCCGAGGATATTTCGCTGTGTGATCCGGCTTGCGGATCGGGTCACATTCTCGTTTACGCTTTTGAGCTTTTGGCAAAGATGTATTTAGAGCGCGAATACCGCATGCGCGATGTCCCCGGACTCATTCTGTCCAAGAACCTTCATGGTATGGAAATTGACCCTCGCGCCGCCCAGATTGCGGGGTTGGCGCTGGCTATGTGTGCCCGAGAGATGGATAGACGTTTCTTTAACCGTGGAGTTCAGGCGGATATTGCCGTGCTCGAGCCGGTTATGCTGGAGGAGGATGACATTCCGCACGGCGCCGCGCTTGCCAAGAAGAAGGACCTCATCGATGCTCTATCGCATCTGGGCGAGGTCGGCTCGCTGCTCGCTCCAAGTGAGGGCGACCTTGCCGCACTGCGTGAGACGATCGAGCTCACCGGCACCGATGGTCTGTTTGACGGTAGTTCTAAAAACAAACTGGAATGTGCCCTTAAGACCTGCGAGATCCTCGCTCGCCGCCACGACTGCGTGGTGGCCAACCCGCCCTACATGGGAAGCTCTAGCTTCGGCTCCTTCATGTCTAAGTGGGTCAAGAAGAACTACCCCGACGTGAAGAGCGATTTGTTCTCCAGCTTTGTCGTCCGCATGTTCAATCTCGCCAAAGACCACGGCGAGTGTGGCGTCATGTCGCCCTTCGTCTGGATGTTCATCGGAAGCTACGAGAAGCTCCGCAACGAGATTATCGACAACAGAACGCTGACTTCTCTCATCCAGCTCGAGTACTCGGGTTTCGCTGGTGCGACTGTGCCCATCTGTACCTACACGTTCCACAATTCATTCATCAAGGGCTACAAGGGCGGCTATGTGCGCCTTTCGGACTTCGTTGGAGCTTCCGGTCAGGCCCCGAAGGCCCTCGAGGCGATCCGAAATCCCGACTGCGGCTGGTTCTACCGTCGCGACGCCGAGACCTTCAAACAGATCCCCGGCACTCCCATAGCCTACTGGGCTAGCGACGCGCTTCTGGATGCGTTTGAAAACGCAAAGCAACTCAGTGAGTACGGAAAACCGCGTCAAGGGCTTGCTACTGGTGAAAACGCTCGTTTCGTTCGCGAGTGGTGGGAAGTCGATGGTTGTAAGAGCGCCTACTCCTGTGGGTCTATTCAAGAGTCGATTGAAAGCGCTTGTAAATGGTTCCCCTACAACAAGGGTGGCGATTTCCGTAAATGGTACGGAAATAATAGCGCAGTTGTTAACTGGGAGAATGACGGATGGGAGATTCGTAATTACAAAGACCAGAATGGTAAATTGCTTTCCAGGCCACAGAATACAAACTGCTTCTTTAGTCCATCGATTACCTGGTCGAAGATTTCGAGTGGGTCTATTGCATTTCGCTTTAAGCCTGCTGGCCATGTGTTTGATGTGGCGGGTACAAGCGTTTTTAGCGATCAGAAATCACTCAAGTATCTTCAGGGAGCGTGCAACAGTTCTGTGATTATGCGCGTCGCGAGCATGCTTTCGCCGACACTCAATTTCGAGGTAGGCCAAATCGCAACCTACCCGATTATTCAGAACGAAGAGCAGGAGCCGTTGGTCAACAATATGGTTGACTCGTGCCGCAAACTATCAAAAACCGACTGGGACTCGTTTGAAACCTCCTGGGATTTCAAACGTAATCCTTTGGTGTAGGTGGTCGCAGTGGGACCTGTAACAATCGATGGTGCAAACTATTACTCATCTCAAGATGTCGCTGAGCTGTGGGGCGTTAAAGAGGCTACGATCAGGAGATATGCAGAGCCGAAGTCCGGCAAAATTCCTGATTGTATTAAACGTGGCAAATACTGGTATATCCCCGTAACCGCAATTCGGCCGATTACAAAACCAGTGGCGCAGGGCTTGCTGTGGGGCATCATAGGCGTAAAGAATGACCCTTCTTCCTTTTTAGATTTAAGCGGGGAAGGAATTGACAATTCTTTACTGGACACCGTTCTTAATGAGCTGCATCGGCAGAATTATTTACTCGTGGACTTTGCTATCGATGATCTTCACGAAAGACTTGTCCAAGCACGAATTACAGTCAAAGGATTTGAGTTAGTTCGTTATAGGAAGCGTTTCAAAGAGAATTCTCTCGAAGATTTTGATCCTGCCGACGCTATATCCATTGCTCTGTCTGCCGTTCAAACAGTTATGCAGTTAGCTCAATTCTTTCAGGGATGACGAAACCGACTTTATGACGAGCGGGGCGTGGGCGTGATGAGTGATAGCTGGTCGTACTCCTTACATCTTTCTCGCTTTAATAAACGGCTTCATTTGTTGTTACTTCGGCTACTCTGCCGTATCAAAATGTCGCCACTTGAGCTGAATTACGGCTCGATTAGATTGGGTGTAAACATGTCAACACTACTCGCCGATAAATACGAGGCTCGCAAGGCCGAGGTCAATGCTCGCTTTGAGCAGCTTCGCGCTAACGAGGAGGAGCTCAACCGAATCTTTGCCAAGATCTACAACATGGAGGGCGAGGTGCCCATCGAGGTCGAGGATAAGTACGTGTCGGTGGCACGCATCTTCGACACCGCCGACGAGATCCCCGAGAGCTATAAGGGCAACAAGTATGTGCGCACCAAGCGCGACGAGATCACCTCGCTCATGAGCTATGCCGTGGGCTGCATGTTCGGCCGTTATTCGCTGGACGTGGACGGTCTGGTTCTGGCCGACCAGGGTGCCACGGTCTCTGACTATCTGGCCAAGATGCCCGATCCCGAGAATGTGACCTTTATGCCAGATAGCGACAACGTGCTGCCTATCACCGATGACGAATACTTTGACGACGACATCGTGCGTTACTTTATCGACTTTGTGCGCACCGTGTATGGCGAGGAGACGCTCGAGCAGAACCTGGCCTTTATTGCCGAGGCGCTCGGCGGCAAAGGCACCTCGCGCGAGGTAATTCGCACCTACTTTTTGAAGGACTTCTTTAAGGACCACTGCCAGACCTATAAGAAGCGCCCTATTTATTGGCTGTTCGATTCGGGCAAGAAGGGCGGCTTTAGGGCGTTGGTCTACATGCATCGCTATCGCCCTGATTTGTTGGCGCTGATTCGTACGGGTTATATCCATCCTCAGCAAGAACGTTACCGCAATCGGCTGATGTGGATTGCCGACCAGATGGAGGTAAGCGACAGCCGTGATCGTGCTCGTCTTGCTAAGGAACAAAAGCGCATAAGCGACCAAGCTGCCGAGCTCGTGAGCTACGAGGAGAAGGTCCATCACCTTGCAGACCAAATGATTGAGATTGATTTGGATGACGGCGCTAAGGTTAATTACGCCAAGTTCCAGGACGTCCTCGCCAAAATCAAATAGCCGTCTGCGTGCTAGAAGTCGAAAGAGCTGCTATGGGATCATTGGTAAACAACAATCAGATCATTCGAATCGATAGCAATCTTCTGCTCGATCCAGCCATGTGCGATGCGTACATGGACGGTTCCTACCTATGCTTGACCCCCAATGAGTTCAACATCTTGTTTTGTATGGCTCAAAAACCGGGTCATGCATTTTCTCGCCAAGAGCTGTTTGTTGCGGCATTTGGCCACGATGACCCTAAGTCGCATCGAGTGCTCGATAGCCATATCAAGAACATTCGCAAGAAACTGAAAGAAGATGCCCGCAACGCTCGTTGGCTTAAGGGCGTTCACGGTTATGGCTATCGTCTCGATTTTGCTCCGGGATTTGAGCCTGAGATGAGCGTTGGTGAGGGCGGGCGTGTATTTCGTTCTGCGCATGGCGACCGTGTGCTTGTCGTTGATTCTGGGAACCGTATTGTTCTGCTCGATGGCGAGGAGCTTGCGCTTACTCCGAATGAGTATAGCGTTTTGAATGCATTTACAACCAGGCCAGGCGTCGAGGTTTCAAACGAGGAACTGTCGCAGATTTCTATGGGCATTGGCTTTGCTGAGTCGAAGAGGGCTCTTGCAACACATGTCAAAAACCTCCGCAAGAAGCTGGGGGAGGAGATAAAGAATCCTCTTTGGATCGCAACGGTGTACGGGTTTGGGTATCGGTTTTTGGGTGCCGAAGAAACTCCCGAGCCGCATGAAGAGCAAATACTAGATGACTCCCTAGTCGAGCTCTCCGAGCAGCTGCAAATGGCATTTGATACAACGTCCGGTTCCATTCTTTTATGGCATGACGTTGGCGGTGCATACGCGGATGTTGTTGAGCGGCTATTGTTGCCCGACGATGTTGTGTTGATTCGCGAGGATGTGACCGGCAAATTCGATACGATTCGAGCTATTAACGAACTCGGCTTCGATGAACGAGCGCTGTTCTATCGGTCATCACCGTGCGTTGTCGATGCGAACGATTGGTTTGCGGACGTTGAAGCGAGTGCTGAGAGCTTTGTCCCCGAGACGCAAAGTGATTCGGTCGAAGTCCGAGAAAACGTTATTGAAGATGATGAATGCGGGCCGGCCGCGGCAGCTCCGCGCGTCGCTGTGGCTGAAGACGTACATCCCCAGCCGTTCCACGGCGAGCGTGTTGATACCGGATCTGAAGGCGTCATGGCCGGTGAGCCAACTCTTCCCAAGCTTGATGAGGATTGGTACCTGCTTTCCCGGTTTGCAGAGCTGGCGGGATGCTCGCCCGACGAAACACTCAAGCTGGAATTGTTTGCCTATCAAACGGGGTTCACGCTTTACGCTGACTGTGCCTGTAGAGGCCGGGGCGTAAGCCAGACAGATTTCTACCTGTCTTTGATGCACGGAGCCATCGTCGAGCACGATAGCCTGCCTCAATCCATGTTGAACTGTATGTCCTTTAAAAACATGGTCTATCGAGCCATTAGGTCGGGCGACTTGCTTGACTACGATGAGTCGAGCTGGATTACGCGCGATGGTCTTGATGAGCTTGATATTAGGGATGCCGATTTGCGCAGCTTTGCATTGGATGCCATCGAGCGTGGCGCTGAGGACGATACGCCCTACTTTACCGTGCCGTCGCTCAGGCGCTGCGCATCCGATTTGCCCTTACTCGAGTATGGTCTATCCGATGCATTTTACGAAAGCGCCCTCTTGTCGCAGGAGGACTTGCTGGGCCACGGAAACCTTGTGGGCATTAAGCTCTTTGCGCCACGCGGCCATCCCATGAAGGGCCGTGATTTTATCCAGGCGGTGGTGGCGCGCGAGATATCGATCGATATCGACGATCTTGTCGACTTGCTTTCGGAAGAGTACGGCGTAGTGGTTCCGCGTGCGCAGCTCATCCAGATAATCCGTAAGTCCGACTTGTTTTATTCAAGCGCTAGCGAGCGCGTATTTGTTAGTCATGACCAGTTTGTACTAGAAGTGGAGTAAGACAATGGAAATGGAAAAGTTCATCAACACGGGTATTGCTGAGGGCTGGGTTCGCAAAACCGACAATAGCGAGCGCAAGTTTATTGGTGGCCAGAACCAGGATTGTCCGATTTACGAGGTTCGCGTCGATAAGCTGCACTTTAATGTTCAGAACGGGCGAATTGCTACGTTCATTTCGCGCTATCAGGCGGAGCATCCCGAAGGTTTGCCCCAGGATCAAACGGAGCTCGATAACCTTATCGCTGACATGGTCGAGGCCGATAACCCCAAGCATCTTAAGGCGACCATGTTGGATATTAAAAACAAGGGTCAACAACAATCTGCGATCATTCTGACCAACGGCGTTGTCATTGACGGTAACCGTCGTTTTACTTGCTTGCGTAAGTTGTCTGCTGCCGAAAACACCCTTCGCATGCTGCGCTGCTGTGTGTTTCCCGATACCTATGACGAGAATGCCATTAAGGGTCTTGAGCTCGAGATTCAGCTGGGCGAGGACACCAAGCAGGAATATGATGCCATCTCTCGTCTGGTCGATATCGATAGGTGGGTCAACGAAGGGCGTATGACGGCAGAAGAATATGCCAAGCATGCCAATATGAAGCAGAGCAAAATGAAGAACTGCCTCGCTCAAATTGATATGTTGAAAGATTTCCTTGAGTTTTGTGAAGCTCCCGGGGCATTTCATATTGCTCAGGACCTTAAGCTACAAGGCCCTATCGAGTCGCTTACGAACGGGCTCGTGAAGGTCAAGAACAAGGACAAGCGAGAAGAAATTAAAAACGCAGTGTTTGTAAATTTAATGTGCCAGACATTCGGCGACGCGACGCGTGGGGTTCGTGAGTTCATCGATAATCTGATTGCTGACGACAAACTGCGCGAAGAGCAGCTGGATTATGCCGTTGAGGTTTTGGAAAGGCTTGCGGAAAAGCCCGAAAACGTGGTTGTCACTACGGAATATCTTCGAGATGCGTTTGGCTCTGACACGCGTTTGAAAGAGGGAATGAAGGCGTCTAGAAATGTAGCGCGCGCTAAGGCCGGCAATCGTAAGATCAAAAACGGACAGGTGCGCGCCGTTCGCAATGCGCTCTCGGATGTTAACGATGTTGACGTGGAAATACTGCACAAGTTAGAGCCTGAGCAGCTTGTTGATATGCAGGATGGGCTGCAGTCCCTTCTTGAGAAAGCCCAGGAAGTTCTCGATGTCGTCCAAAAAACTCTAGAAGGCTAAGCAATGCGTCTATATCAGCGAGGCGGACAAATCTATCTTGATCCCGAGCCTCTCGATGCCGACTCTCTGCGTCGCAATGCTCGCTTTAAGATGACCTGCAGGGCATACGTCAGGTGTGTCGTTAAGGGTCATATTTTGCTCGAAGAGATCGGCAACTATACGGAGTTCGAAAAGATTGTTGGCAAGCTATCGAAGGTTGCCAGCCGTCTTGGTGTCGCGCTATCGGTGGATGAGGACCTTCAGGACGGCTTTACGCAGATTCGCGAACTTGCCGAGCAACGTTCGCGTTTGGGAAACGAGATCAAGCGCGGCGACCACAAACACGATGCCCATCTCGCAGAGTTCTCGGAGGTCGTCGATGCCGCCATGGCGCGCCCACTTAAGGATCGCCAGATGCGCGACGCGTTTTTCTTGGCAACGATGGGACGTGCAGGAAACTTCTCGGTGCCGGGGTCGGGTAAAACGGCGACCGTGCTGGGTGCATTTGCCTTTTTGGCGGCCCGCAGCATGGTCGATCGCATTATGGTCGTGTGCCCAAAAAACGCATTTGATTCCTGGGCGACGGAGTGGGGACTGTGCTTTGGTGATAAGCGGCCGCTCAGCTTGTTTACGACGCAAGACGATGCTTACCGAAAGCTTGGTAAGTCTGACCGTCGGAGCTATATTCGCGCTCGTGTGGGCGGTTGCAATTTGCTGCTTGTGAATTACGAGGCGGCTATTGGCGTTGCCGAGGAACTCAGTAAGGTCGCTGGAAATCGTACGCTTTTGGTGTTCGACGAAATCCATCGCGTTAAGCGCGTTGGCGGAAAGCAAGCTAACGCGGCTCTCGTGGTTTCCAAGAGTGCTCCCTATACGTTTGCCCTGACGGGCACGCCAATTCCTAACGGATATAACGATATTTACAATATGTTGCACATTCTGTATCCGCGGGAGTATGACAACTTTTTTGGCTTTGAGAAAAGCGAGCTCAAAAATGCCGAGGACTCGGACATTGAGCTCGTGAACAACAAGCTGCAGCCGTTTTATTGCCGTACGACCAAGGATGACCTAGGCGTCCCGAGGGCTGAGCCCGACGAGCTTATCAAGGTGTCGTCTGGCGAGCGTACGAATCTACTGCTCGGCGTTATTAAAAACCGTTACCGTCGCAACAAGCTGACCTTGATGCTGCGTGTGCTGCAGATGGAAAACGATCCGATTGACCTGCTCGAAACGCTTAATCCCGAAGACTATCGTTGGATTATCGAAGAAGACGAGGAGACCGGCGAGGTCGATGCCGTCGACTACTCCGATAAGATTGTGGGCATGATTCGATCTGCCGGGGCATCGAGCAAACGTGCTCGATGCTGCTCTCTTATTGGCGACTTGGTGGCACAGGGGCGCTCGGTTATCGTCTGGTGCATTTTCATCAAGAGCATGTCCGATCTTCAGCGCGGTCTGGCTGGTATGGGGATTGAGGCGCGTACGATTAACGGCCAGGATGACCTTGTCTGTCGTTCGGCAGACCTGGATGACTTTAGGGCTGGCAAGTTTCCCGTACTCATTACCAATCCTCATACGCTTGCCGAGTCTGTCTCGCTGCATTCGATTTGTCACGATGCCGTGTACTACGAGTACAGCTTTAATCTGGTTCATTTGCTGCAGTCCCGCGATCGAATCCACCGTTTGGGCCTGCCGCAAGATCAGCAGACAAGGTACTACTACCTTTCGGAAGATTACGACCTTGGAAAACCCGATCCATGGTCGCTTGACGAGGAAATATATACTCGCCTGCGCGAAAAAGAGAACACCATGCTCAGGTGTATTGATTCCGAAATACTCGAGACGCAGCCTACCTCTCAAGAGGATTTGGATGCTATTTTCGCCGGTTTGTTTGATGACTAGTTTTGAGAGTTTGCCATGAAGCTTGCAGATATTACATCCGAGCTGCTGCATTTGTTTGCAGGTCAGGACGCCGATTGCGGGGGCGCCATTGTTGTATGGCATGATCCGTCCGGTGAATTTGAGGATATGCTTGCAGATTTGGAGCTGCCGGGCGTCAGCGTTCTCGTTGATCGCGAGGGTGGTCGGTTTGCTATCAAGCGTAAGCTCAATGGTGACTTGGGCGGACGTAAGGTGCTTATATATCGTCGCTGCGTAGGGGAGCCGTCTGGCGATTGGCTGGCGGATGTTGAAGCGCGTTGCGTCCCGTTTGCCGCCGACTATGTTTCTGTGCAGCTACGCGAGATCGGCGCGGTTGATTCGTATGAGATGCGCGCGGCGCTTGAATCCCATAAAGCTTTTTTTGCCAAGCGCCGCAACGTTATAAAGCTCAACAAGTTGCTACATTCATCGAGAGAAGTCGCTGTTGAGACCGTCGATGAGCTTGAACTTGGCATTTTGGCTACCTGCTTGGGTGTCAGCGAGCTCGATCCCGCGGCAATCGTATCAGGCTATTTGGCACTCCTGCACGAGGGCAATGCTGATCAGGTGGTTGTCCTACTTGCTGAATATGAGATGAATGGCTATTTCTGCGAGCTCATTCGTCATTGGTGTGGTTTTGAGGGGAACGCGCTCGAGCTATCTCGTGTTCCCGAGTTGCTGGTCCACGTGTTGCTCACCGCCTGCTCACGGTCGGTGACGGGTGGATGTCTGGACGCGCTGTCGGGACGCTTCTCTTCCCAGGCTGTTCACGCCGCGTTCTGCCGCGCTTGCGTTGATCATTGGGTTCGTGGCGGTAATCGTCTATTGCTGTTGAGTATGACAACGGCGGTAGAGCGTGAGCTTGAGCTTGGAAAGATACTCGCTGACGTTGGTCTTGACTGTATTGCCGGAGCCGACGTCTTTCCCTGCATCGATGCCGCCATTCTGCGCATGCTGTTTGAGCGGGTACGTCTGTCTGTGGATGCTGCTGATGAGGTTTTGTCGGTCGTCGTCTCTCGTCGCGGATCGCTCTGGTATGAGGAACTTGCCTGCTATTATCGCGGCGTTTCGGCTGCAGCTCATATGCAGCGTTTTTATCGCGACCATGTAGAGGGTTTTGCGGGCATGGGGGCTTTGGCCCTTTGGGGTTCTTATGCCAGCGATTTCTATCGCATGGACGCTTGGTACCGTGAGCTGGTGACAGAGTTCGCCGGTGCCTTTAGAGCGGGGGAGTACGAGCTCGATGAAGACTTCCGCGCCTGCTTTGAGTCGATGGAAGCTTTGTATAAAGGCTGGTTTCTTAAGGAGCTCTCTCGCCGTTGGGCAAGCGCATCGGGCGACGCATTGGGCTTGCAGGGATATGTGAAAGGTATTCCGCGTCAGGTTGATTTTGATCTGAGCTACGTTGAGCCCGCGAATCGCCGCGGAAAGCGTATTTGGGTCATCGTATCTGATGCTTTGCGCTATGAGGTCGCTGCAGAACTCGCCGAGCGTCTTGAGCGCGAGACAAAGGGTCAGTGCGAGCTTGGTGCCGTGCAAGGCGTGTTTCCTTCGATAACCAGATGCGGTATGGCTGCCTTGTTGCCTCATGGAACGATGCGTTACGAGGCATGCGGAGAGGCAGGATCGGGCTTTGGCGTGCTTGTTGACGGGGGGCGCGTCGATACCATCGAATCCCGCCAAAAGGTGATTGGCAAGCATTATGAGGGCGCTGTTGCGGTTCGCTATGACCGTTTTGTCGGCGAGATGGACCGTGCCGAACGCAAGAAAGCCGTGGGAGACGCGAACGTTGTCTATATCTATCACGATCTCATTGATGCCATTGGTGACAAGGCCGCAACCGAGCGCAGGGCGTTTCATGCCTGCGATGAAACAATTGACGAGTTATCGGTGCTGGTCAAGCTCATTGTGCGTGAGTTTATGTCGTCTCGAATCGTCATTACGGCAGATCATGGGTTTCTGTATACCGCAGAGCCGCTTGCCGAATATGATCATACGAGTGTTGCGGACGTGGCGGGTGACGTCATTGAGGCTGGACGCCGCTGGGCTGTTGCCTCGAGCGATTCTGAGTCCGATACGCTGCTTAAGGTTGCTCTACCCGCTTCTGCTGGTAGCCTCGTGGGCTTTTCGCCACGTGAATGCGTGCGTTTGCGACGTCCCGGCGGAGGCGAGAACTTTGTCCATGGCGGCATCTCATTGCAGGAGATGTGTGTGCCGGTTTTGACCTTTAGCAATAAGCGCGCCGGAACGCGTGGCTTTGTCGCATCGAGCCCCGTTGGCTTGTCCCTCGTTACGCAACTTGAATCCATCTCGAATACGTCTTTCTTCCTGGAATTTCTGCAAGATGAGGCGGTGGTCGGCAAGATTCTTCCTGCGAACTATGAAGTGTTTGTTGTCGATCGCAGCGGAAACCCTGTAACCGACATTGCAAGAATCGTAGCCGATTTGACTGAAGTCGATGCGAGGGCGCGCCGCTTTAAGGTAATGCTGACGGTGCGTCCAACCGTTGAACTTGATGAACGCGCGGAGTATGCACTTTGCCTGAAAAACGCGGATAGCGGCGAAGAGCGTGTTCTTCAGGCGCTGCACTTCCATGTTTATCTGGGTCGTGAATGGTAAGTGGGGGCTGAATAGGGAGGCTGCATCATGAAGATCGAAGTTGATGTCGGTCAGCTGCGCGAGAGCCTGCTCGACCGCGCGGGGAGTGCGGCGGGCGTGGGCTTTCCGGCCGCCATGCTCGACGCGATGGATATCGAGGACGAGTCGCCCCAAGAGCTCCTAGCCCGAGCCGAACGCGAAGGCCTCGACCTCCGCGACTTTGCCGTCGACGATGACGCTGAATGATGGCCATCTTTGTTATTGACGAACATATGTTTGTATTTTATACTCATGCTTGAACATACGTCCAACTTCATGGTATAAATTAGGTGGTAATCTCTTAAGAGAGGGCTTCCAAGTGCCGGGGACGTTTTCCCCGGCTTTTTCATTAAGGATTGCCCATGCGAGAGCTGAGTATCTTTATTGATGAATCTGGAAGCGATGTTCTTCGTGAAAGATACTATCTTGTGGCCTTTGTTTTTCATGAACAAGATACTCCCATCGCTGAGGGAATAGAGAAATATGAAAGGGCGGTAGCCGAAAGCGGATTGCCGCTTCTTCCGTTCCATGCTTCTCCTCTCATGAATGGAAAAGATCAGTTCAAGGACTTGGGCATCAGTGAGAGAAAAAGGCTGTTCTCACTATTTCGAGTTATGTTTCGACATTTGCCCATCTCGTACAGGGTGTTTGTATTCAAGACGCATCGGTACTGAACTCTTAAACAGATTGCTGATGCGATGCGGCGTGAGATCATCGATTTCATATTCGACAATTTGAGTTGGTTTCAGCAGTTTGATGCTGTAAAGATTTACTACGACGGAGGACAGGGTTCGGTTTCGAGTGCGCTTCACAAGGCAATCGATTACGCTTTGGCTAAAAATGCAGTTATCTATAAGCCGACAACTTCATCGGATTACTATTTGGCTCAGGCCGCGGACTATGTCTGTACCATTGAGTTCACGAGTCTGAAATATCAGGCAAATAAGCAGACTAATACTGACCAGAAGTTTTTTGGTGGTAGTACTGCGTTTAAAAAAGGCTTACTAAAAGAAGTTAGAAAGAAGGCCGTCCCAAATTAGCTACCCCCCGCCCGCTTCGACGCCAGCGTGGCGATGACGGCTTCGTCGCCGGCGTATATTAGGGTGTTGCCGTCGGGGATGATCGTTTGACCGTCGCGCTTGAGCATCACGACGATAAAGGGGTGCTTGCCTTGTGGCACGTCGCGCAGGCGCTGGCCGGCCAGGCGACCGTGGGGCGTTACGGTGACCTCGCGCAACGTAACCTCGGCACGCTCTTCAAACGTCGGTGCGGCCATAACCAGAAGGTCGCCTTCTTCGATCACGGTATCCCCGTTGGGCAGCACCGGGTGCGCGCCGTCGCGCAGCACCAGGACCACGAGCATATCCGTCGCACTGCCAATATCCGCGAGCGAGCGTCCGGCAAACGGATGGCCCGCGCCCACCTTGAGCTTGACGAACGACATACCGTCCTCGTCGCGGTAATCGTTAAAGGTGCGGCGCACATCGCCTTCCGCGTCGATCATGTCGATCTTCTTTGCCACCGCCGGCAGCAGCGAGCCCTGCACCACAATGCTCGACACAGCAATCACAAACACAAGGTCAAACAGATCGTGACCGCCGGGAACACCGGCCACCACGGCAAAGAGGCTAAATACGACCGAAGCCGCGCCGCGCAGGCCTGCCCAGCTTACGAGCGCGACCTGGCGAGGGTTCGTCTTAAAGGGCGCCAGTAGCACGCCAACGGCAATGGGGCGGCTCACGAAGAGCATAAACGCCATGAGCGCCAGGCCCGGTAGTAGCATTTGCGGCAGGCGCGCGGGCGTGACGAGCAGGCCCAGCAAAAAGAAGATGGTCATCTCGGCCATTTCGGTGAGGGTGTCAAAGAAGTGCGCCATCTCGACCTTGCCGGTGATGTCGCTCGCGCCTAGCACGATGCCGGCAAGGTACACGGCCAAAAAGCCGTTGCCGCCCAGATAGCTCGGCAGCGCGTAGGCGACGATTGCCACGGCGAACAAGAAGATGGTCTGCGCACCCTCAGCCGTTGCGTGCGCGCGCTCAATCAGGCGGCTGGATGTCCAGCCGATGACAAGGCCCAGGCCCACACCCAGGATGATTTGCTTGGCCAGCAGTATGGGAATGTTGATGTCGCCGCCAGCTGCGAGGGTGGCGAGTACCGCGGTGAGCATGTAGGCGACGGGATCGTTGGAGCCCGATTCGACCTCGAGCAGCGAGTCGGTGCCGCCCTTTAGCGACAGGTTGTGCTCGCGCAGCACGCTAAAGACGCTGGCCGCGTCGGTGGATGCCACGACTGATCCCAGCAGCAGGCCGCCGATCCAGTCGAAGCCCAGTACAAAATGCGCGAACGCACCGGTGACGCCGGCGGTGATGACGACGCCGAGCGTGCTCAGTAGCACCGCGGGCACGGCGACGGGTTTGGCACGGTCGATGTTGGTGTTAAAGCCGCCGTAGAACATGATGAACAGCAACGCCGTACTGCAGACGGTTTCGGTGAGCGCGTAGTCGCTAAAGTCGATGTGCGCCGGGCCGTTGACGCCCAGCAGCATGCCGAGCGCGATAAAGATGAGCAGGGTGGGGAAGGGGAGTTTTTTGCCGACGGGTTTGATGGTCAGGCACAGAATAATGACGAGGCCGATAAAGAGAAGTATCTGGTTCATGGATGGTGTCCGCTCCTGGGTGGTTGGCGTGGCACGGTCAGTTATCTGCGGTTATTTGTACCCAAAGATGGTGGGTTTATGGGCCTGGATTGCGGGCATGCGCATTTTCGACACGAGGCTGCGATGCGAGCGTCGCTGGTCGGGGCGCTGGGCCAGACGGCGTGGCGTGAGCGGTGCGGGTTGACAGGCGTGCGCTGGCGACCGTTGACGGTATGCAACCCTTCCCAGCTTTATTGCAACGGAGTACAATGGGTAACGTTTAAGTTCAACTTGAAGTTTTAGTTGCGGCTCCGGGCTTCGGCCGCAAGTAAAGAGAGGCGTTCCATGGCGATCTATGTGACATCTGATGCTCACGGGCACGTGCGTGCGCTTGACGAGGCCCTGTCCAAGATTTCGCTGGCGTCCGACGATACGCTGTACGTGCTGGGCGACATGATCGATCGCGGGCCCGATCCGGTTGGCGTTATTAAGCTCGTGCGCTCGCTGCCCAACGCTCGCGTGCTCAAGGGCAATCACGAGCAGATCATGCTCGACGCCATCATTGGCCAAGATCCGCTCGATGCCGAGACATGGGATATCAACGGCGGTTGGACTACCCGTCAGCAGCTCAACGATATGGAATTCGAGGCGTACGAGGAGCTCGTGCGTTGGATGGCGACGCTGCCGCTCTACGCAGTGGCCGAGACTGATGAGCGTCCGTACCTGCTGGTACATGCCGGCATCCAGACCGAGGCGGCGCGGGCGTTTTTGCTTGAACATGGGGTTGATTGTGCCGATGGTGCGGGGGCGGTGAATGCTGATCGCGAACTGCTGAAGCAGATGCTTGCCGTGCAGTCGTCCGATGACCTGCTGTGGATTCGTCACGGCTATTGGGATGCGCCGACGGGGTTGCTTTCTGCCGAGGGCAAGGGTCCGGTCGTGGTGAGCGGCCACACGCCAACGGTGTCGCTCGGGCGTTACTGCGAGGTAGGCGGCCTGGCGGGGCTCGACGAGGAGTCGGGGCGCGGACAGATTGTGCGCCTGGGCGGCGAGGATACCGCCGGCGTGCCCGATCGCATCGATATCGACTGCGCCGCCGCCACCGGCTCCGAGTTCGGCCGCGTGGGCATCCTGCGCCTGGATGATGGTGCGGAGTTCTACGCGAACATCAACCCGGGCGAATAATCGGTGCAAAGGGTAGCTAATTTGGGACGGGGCTTTTTTGGCTACTTTCGAAGAGTAGCGCCTTCTTGCTCGGTAAGCGCTAGAAATGAGGAGCGTCTGCGTCCTCGGCAGCGCGAAAATGCTCGAAAAACCGTCGCAACGGAGTCAAACGACGTCGCGACGGTTCTTTTTTGGCTGCCCGCTGGCTAAGTGAGTAGGCTTTTTTGGAAATGCCGAGCAGACGGCAAATTTGCCTCAACAAAACCGCAGGTAACTGACTTGTATTTTGCCGGAGTGGTCAGGGATTCGGCAAAAGTCTACTCACTTAGTTTTGCGTGATGCATATTGTCCGCAATGAGACCCCAGTCGGGGTGATTCCATCGTAAGTTAGCTGCCCCCATTGCACCAATTAGACGCCGTATGGATTGCGGTCGCGTTCGATGCGTTGGCGTATGTGGGCGTACTCGATAATCAGTAGCACCAGGAGTAGGGCCATGATGGCTAGGTAGCTCACCACAGCGCCCATCATACCCAGCAGCTTAATCAGGATTACCGGCAGCACCACGCTTACGGCGAAGCAGATCAGGTAGATTTTGGTGACGTCGCCGGCGTGGCGCAGCACCGTGATAATGGCGTAGATAAAGTCGATTGCCGCGGTGACTCCGCCGGCGACAACCATTAGCAGTGCCAGCGTGCGGTAGCGCTCAAAGTTAAGGCCGTACATAAAGCTCATGAGGGGAATGCCGGGGCCTGCCATAAATGCGGCGCACGCTCCGGTAATGACCACGACCAGTGCCATAACAGCAATAATAATCAAGTCAAAACGGCGGCGTTTGCGCGGGTTCGCCCAAATGCTCGACAGACGCAGGAGCTGCGGTTTATAGATAAATCCGATGCTCAGCAAAATAGCCTGCGCCGGAAAGAACAGTGCATTAAAGTACAGCTGATATTTGTAGGCCAGCGTGCCTTCCATCACGAACTTGGGCATGCTCTCGATTAGGTTGAACAGGAACAGCGCACCAAAGAGCGGGGCGCACTGGATAAACAGGTGGCCAGCCTCGCGCAGGCTCACGCGGCGCGATTTTTCGGTTTCGAGCAGGGCGAGCGGGGCGGTGACCAGCACGAGCGAGGCAATCGCGGTAACACCCATGGCCATAGCCGCGATGGGCATGCTGCGCGTGAGGAACAGCGCCACGCTAAAGACTGCGATGACGCCGGCGGAACGCAGCGTTTGGCTCATGCCGGCCAAATAGAGCTTGTCGGCCTGTTGCAGGCGGCCCTCGTACACGTCGGCGATGCCATCGATTACCTTATAGAGGTAGACGCCCAGGCCGATCGTCGCCATCTGCGCATCGTAGCCGCGGGCGCTGCTGTACATGAGGCCGCAGCCTAGGGTGAGCGCTCCGCAAAGCCAGCGGTTGAGCTGGTAAGAGGCAAAGGACGTCGTTTCGTCGATGTCCGAGACCTGAAAGTTGCGCACGCCATAGTTGCACGCGATCATGATGAGCGTGCCGGTGACAAAGGCGATGGAGAACTTGCCAGCTTCCTCGGCCCCCACGAGCTGCGTCGACACAATGGTGAGCAGCGGAAACGCCATGCCCCATACGGCGGTGCCCAGGGTATTCCAAAGGTAGTCGCGACGGGTGGCGTGATCTTCGTACTCGGCTTCTTGCGTGGAGAAGCCGCCGCCGTAGACGGCTCCGAGCAGGCGGTTCCACCAGGCATTGACCATGCGGCGGATGGGGCCGGGTTGGCGATCGCGCTCACGGCGACGGCGTGTGGCCTGGCTGCTGTCGGGACCGCCGGCGTTACGCTGGCTTAGCTCTTGGATTCGTGCGAGCTCCTCGGCGGTGTGCGATGCGGGGAACAGGCCGTTCTCGATGCGTCCGCCCTGCCCGTGCGCCCCGTCCGATACGGTGGGGTCGGCGACGCCATTGCGGCGGGCGATGGCGCGGCGGATGCTATCGAGGGGCGTGATACTCAAGGCGGTTCCTTTCTCTTACTGCGCTCTAGTATAGTCGCGGTGGTGTCCATTCGTGTTTTTGAGCAGGTTGTTCAATAATTTCGGCGGTGCCATTCAGTAGTCGGCACTTGGGACGTTCCTTATGTGCCGGCACTTTAGGAACGTCCCCGAGTGCCGGCATCTAGGGACACTCCTTGGCTGCTGCCTGTTCAAGAGTGTCCCCAACGACTAGTCGTTTAAGAACGCCCCCAATAACTAGGCCGCTTGCGTGCGATTTTTGACCGTTGGGCGGGCGCTTCGTCGTTGCCGCAAAAACGTTTTTGCATATCGGGTACAACGGGCTTTACGTGAGTAAAGTGCGCGCCGCGTCCACGTGTCGCGTTTTTAAAGGAGGCCCCATGCCTGGTGTTACCCCTGCAGAAGTTCTGTCCAACTTTGGCATTACGCTGGTCGAAGACCCCGCCGAGAACCAGCCCCGCCTGCTGGTTGACCTGCCGGCAGCCGAGCTCGTCGAGCACGCCATCCGCCGTGAAGAAGGCCGCATGGCCTCCAACGGCGCACTGGTGATCGAGACGGGGGAGCGTACCGGACGCTCGCCCAACGACCGTTTTATCGCCGACACCCCCGATGTCCACGACAAGATCGCCTGGGGCGCCGTCAACCGCCCGCTTTCGATCGAGAGCTACGAGACCATCAAGGCTGGTATCGTCGACTACCTCAACGAGCGCGATGTGTTCGTTACCCGCGGCATGGCGGGCGCCGACCGCAACCACACGCGCCGACTGCTCGTCGCCTGCGAGCGCGCCAGCCAGGCACTCTTCATTAAGCAGATGCTCGCCCGCCCGCTTGCCCGCGAAATCGCGCGCACCGGCGAGCCGGACTTCTGTGTGCTCGCCGCGCCGGGCTACCAGTGCGATCCCGCCATCAAGGGCCTCAACTCCAGCGCCGCCGTGGTCATCAACTTCCAGGAGCGCGTGATTTTGGTCGCGGGTACCGGCTACTCCGGCGAGATCAAAAAGTCCATCTTCAGCGTCATGAATTACCTGCTGCCCGTCGAGGACGACGTGCTGCCCATGCATTGCTCGGCCAGCATGGATCCCGTCACGCACGAGACCGCGGTGTTCTTTGGCCTGTCCGGCACCGGCAAGACCACGCTTTCGGCCAACCCCACGCGCCTACTGATCGGCGACGACGAGCACGGTTGGTCCGACATGGGCATCTTCAACATCGAAGGTGGCTGCTACGCCAAATGCGAGGGCCTGGACGCGTTCCACGAGCCCGAGATCTTCAACGCCGTCCGCTTTGGCGCCATCTGCGAAAACGTGGTACTCGACGAGAGCCGCAAGCCCAACTACGACGACGTCTCGATCACGCACAACACACGCGTGGCCTACCCTGTGGAGCACATTCCCAACGCGTGGACCAAGGGCATGGGCACCACTCCGAGCGTCGTGCTGTTCCTGACCTGCGACGCCTTTGGCGTATTGCCGCCCATCTCACGCCTGACGGCCGATGCCGCCATGTACCACTTTGTGACGGGCTTTACGGCCAAGATCCCCGGCACCGAGGTCGGCGTCACCGAGCCTACGCCCACGTTCTCCTCGCTGTTTGGCGAGCCGTTTATGCCGCTCGACCCCATGGTCTATGCCAAGATGCTCGGTGAGCGCATCGCCGACGGCCGCACGCACGTCTACCTGGTCAACACCGGCTGGATTGGTGGCGGCTACGGCGTGGGTCATCGCATCGAGCTGGCCTATACGCGCTCACTGGTCGCTCGCGCCCTCGACGGCACCATCGAAGAGAGCGAGTTTGTGCACGACGACATCTTTAACGTCGACATTCCCACCACGTGCCACGGCGTACCCGACGGCATCCTGGTGCCGCGCCAGTACTGGCAGAGCACCGCGCGCTACGACGAGGCGGCGCACAACCTGGCAGTGATGTTCGAGGAGAACTTCGAGAAGAAGTACTCGCACCTGCCCGAGTCCGTAAAGGCCGCCGGTCCGCACGCACAGGTGCCCGCCGAGGCCCGTCATCGCAGTCGCGGCCTGCTGGGGCTCCGCCACTAGCTTCGCCTTGGACCCAAAACCACCATAAAGGGGTTGATTTCCGATCTCAGCCGAACACATTGAGCGAATAGGCCGTTCCCGCAGCTAGCCGAACGCCCCCGAGGTCCCATTCGGGCCCCCGGGTCGGCATTTTCCCAGTTGAAGGAACGGTGGAGATGTGTTTCGATGGGTCCGGTGGCCATGCTCCGCCCGCCGCCCGGCGCCTCCTCCCAGACCCAGCCGAACGGTCGGTCAGTCTATTCCGTTTTCCCTTAGGCTAGGACAGCGGGGCATCGCCCCTCTCTGCGCGCGCCCGCGCGATGAGCCCCGGCGTCAGGTCGAGCCCGTCGACGGGCACGTCCTCGATGCCGTACGCATCCAGCAGCGCCGCCGCGTCGTCGCCGAGCATCGCCCGGAAGGCGCGGGCGGGCGTCGCGAAGCCGAGCGCGCCGCGGGGCTCGGAGTTCACGTGCGACATCGCCAGCGCAAGGTCGGCCGGGGCCAGCCGGTCGAACCTGATGCCGCGGCCCT
>CALEXE010000002.1:0-33157 GCA_937925265.1 uncultured Collinsella sp.
CTCGACCTCGACAAGGACGCCCTTCGGGAGCGTGCGCACGGCGACGCAGCTGCGTGCGGGCTTCTCCGTGAAATAGCGGGCATAGACCTCGTTGAACGCGGCGAAGTCGTCCATCGTCTGCAGGAAGCAGAGCGTCTTGACCGTCCGCTGGAACGACGTTCCGGCCGCCTCGAGAACTGCGCCGAGATTCTGCATGACCTGCTCGGTCTGCGCCGTAATGTCCTCCAGCACCACGCCCGCGCGGGCGAGCTTGCGCGTCTCGGGGCGGAAGCCGCGCAGGTTGCAGCTAAAGATGGCATGGCCGCCCTGCGCGAGCAGGCGCGATACGCCGGCCAAAAGCTCAACATGGTCGCGTTGAACATCCCAGGTGCGGCGGCCCATCTTGGACGAGTTCGAAAACGTGGGCGGGTCGACAAAGATCAGGTCCCAGCGGTTGCGCGTCTGACGCTGGTCGCGAATCCAGGCGAGCACGTCGTCGCGCACAAAATGATGCTGCGGGCCCACAAAGCCGTTCTGACGCATATTGCGCTCGGCCCAGTCCAGATAGGTGTTCGAGAGGTCAACCGTCACGGTCTCCTCGACGCCGCCGTCTGCCGCATAGCAGGTGGCAGTGCCGGTGTAGGCAAACAGGTTGAGGAAGCGGCGCGCCTGCTTGGCGTGCTCGCGCACTAGGTTGCGGGTGACGCGGTGGTCCAGGAAGATGCCCACATCCAGATAGTCGTCAAAGTTGACGGCAAAGGTGAGCCCGCCCTCTTCGATGAGTGGGAGGCGACGGCGCGCGATGTTGGCGCGCTCGCCCGGGCCGCCCTTGCCGGCGCCCTGCTTGCCGTACTGCGAGCCGCCGCGCGAACGCATGCGGGCCTTGGCGTGCACGTGCTCGGCCGGAATATCTAGGATGCGCGGCGCGATGGCTAAGATGTCGAGCATGCGGGCCTGGGCCAGCGCAGGATCGATGGTCTTGGGTGCGGCGTATTCGGCGATGACGAGCCAGCGGCCCGGCGTCTGCGGGCAACCCTCGTACAGATCGATGGCGGCGGAGTAGTCGGGTAGGTCGGCATCGTAGACGCGGTAGCAGCTCACGCCCTCGCGCTTGGCCCACTTGCGGCGCAGGCGAGCGTTCTTGCGCAGGCGGTTGGCGAACTGTTCGGACTCGGGGATGAGCACGGGCAGCGGCTTGCCGTCACCCAGGTCGAGCGTGGCGGTAGGTTTGGGCATGGCGGGGGCGGCGGTTTCGTCGCTGATGGCATCGTCGGCGTCCGCGGTCTCGCCCTCGGCATCTGCGCTGGTCGCAGCTTCAAATGCCGCGGCGGCGTGGTCGAGCGAGGGCCAAACCTCAATAGTTGCCTCTTCATTATTGGGCATGACGGCGATGGAGCGCGCGGGCTCGGCGTGGAGCGCGCGCGCCATAAGGCCATCGCGGGTGAGCGCGGCGACCGGTGCCGAAGCGAGTTCGGGCGCGCGGCGCAGCTCGCCGACCAGCGTCATGGCGTCGTGCATGAGCGAAAGCGGCGTCTCGGTCGTATCCGCGACCACGGCGGCACCGGCGACGGCGCCCGCATGGTCCAGCACGGTGGCGGACTTGGCGGCACAAAAGTCGACAAAACGCTTGTAGCCGGCGCACTTGACCATGCGCTCGGCAGTCTTGCGGGCGGCGGGGTCGATGTCTGCGGCCACGATGCGCGCCTGGCGCTCGCGCGCTGCCGCCTCGCGCTCGCGCGCCTCGGCAAGCAGCTGCTCCCATAGGGCGGCATCGTGCAGCTGCCAGCCCTCAAAGCCCCAGCGCTCGCGTACGGCGCCCGGGGCGCGGTCGGTTAGGATATTCACTGCCTCCAGCAGCAGACCGCCGCCGGCGCACGAGGCGTCGACCAGCGTGGGCAGGGCTTCGTTCTCGTAATCGTCGGCCGTCAGCTCGCGCTCGCACAGTGCGGTCCAGCCGACCTGTGCCAGCACCAGGGCGGCGTAGTCGGGGCGCAACACGTGCGCGCCCTCGCCGGCACGGGTCGCTGCGGGCGGCAGGCGCTTGAACAGCGGGTCGCCCGAAAGGTCCAGGCTTATGCTCGCGCGGCGCTGACGCAGCGAAAGCAGCAGGTGAACATCGGGATCGGCGGCGTCGACATCGGCGCGACGGCCCGTGGTCTCGGCCAGACGGTCGCACAGCGCGTCCTTGGCGCGCAGGGCCGAGAAGCGCGTGTTGCGCAACTGCTCGGTCACGCCGCGGGCGGTAATGGCGATGGTGGCGCCGGGGCGGACGATGCTCTCCCAGGCGATGTCGTAAACGCTATCGTACAGTTCATCGGCATCCTGCGCCTCAAAGCGCCCGAGTACCACGAACACGCGGCTGGCCAGGCGCGACCACAGACAGGCGCGATAGCCTTCTTCGAGCTCGCCCTCAAACGTAGCGCGGCCCTTCAGGCGGCGGACATGCGAAAGCCCGAGCCACTTGAGCTCGTCGGCGAGTGCGGATTCAAAGCCCTCGGGGCAGCTTGCATAAAATTCCATGGGTGACCTCTCTGGTTGCGTCGCTCCATTATATGATGGATGCTTCGTTTGCCATCGCCCTCGAAAGGAACCCATATGATTGATGCGTGCTCCTTGATCCCCATTTTCATTGCAACAGCCTCAGGACTCGGGGCCTCGCACAGGCTCCCGCCGCCTTACAGAACTGAAAGCTGGGCGTAGGGCAAATCCATGGCACGTGACCTGCGATTGCTCGACCATAGATGGCGTAATCGAGGCTAAGGGAGAGCATCATGCGCAAGGCAAACGAGAGCTGGTTCTGGCACGCGAACGACATGGCGGTGGCGGGCGACATGAACCCCGTGGTCCGCGTCCTGTGGGTCGCGCTCATCGTAGACATCGGCGTCGCGACGATGCCTACGCTCTGGATCGTCACGAGGTAGCGCGCCACGAAAGGATGACGAGGCGCACGGCGTATGCCACGCTGGCGGAACCCTAGCCTCGCTGCTGGACAATCTGTTCGATGAGCTTCGCGACGGAGTCCTCGGCCGCGTCCCCGATCAGGTGATGGGCTGCGGCCTTCGCCTCCGGCATCGCGCCCGCGACTGCGTAGGAGTTCGGCACCTTTTCGAGGAGCGTCACGTCGTTTTCCGAGTCTCCGATAAAAGCGACCTCGTCCAGCGTGACCCCAAGGCTGCCGAGAAGCGCGTCGAGTCCGTTTACCTTGCTCCAGCCAGCCGGAACAACATCGAGGAAGAATGGGACGGGCGAGGGGAAATCAAGCTCTGGGCAGGCTTCCTTGCATCGACTCCGAACGACTTCCGTCGGGGCGGAGCTGACGTTGACGAAGATGCCGGCGGTGATGACGTCACGGTTCGTGGGCACGTCTCCGAGCGCCATGTCTCTTCCGGAGTCCTTAACGATTTCCAGGGCGAATTCGTCGCCAGGCTCGACGGCGCAGAGGAACTGCTCGCAGCGTTTGCCTGTCTCATCGACATCGGCGACTAGCCAGAGTGACGTCCCCGCGTAGGGGCGTACGGCGCTATCGAGCTTGACGAGGGCCTCCGTCGAGAGCGTCTTTTTGAACACGAGTTCGCCGCTGGAGAAGACCTTCTTTCCGTTGGCCATGATGCCGGTCGAGAAACAGCGCGCGTCGCCGTCAAAGGCATCGGCCAGGTCGGCGTAGTCGCGGCCGCTTGCGGGGCCGAACGCGATGCCCGCATCAAGCGCCGAAAGAATCGCGCTGTGCGTGCGCTCCGATACGACCCTTGAGCCAAACGGCAGCAGGGTCCCGTCCATGTCTGCGAGGATGAGCTTTATCAAGGGGTCCTCCCGTTTCGGTCTGGGCGTCGGTGCGCCGGTGTGCGTCGTCCTAGCTGTATTGCCTGTCTCCCAAGAGATTCTTCGAGATGATCCTGTTAAACTCTACCGGGTCATCCCAGCAAGAGGTCAGGAAGAGGAACAGCAGCTCGATGACGAAGTTGATCGAGCTGTGCGAGAAGGCGACCTCGGTTCCGGTGATGGCCTGATCTCGCGAGATGGCTCGGATGATATACGTGGCACGCTTCGCGAGCGGCGTATCTGGGTTGTCTGTGATCATGATGATGGGGGTGTTCGAATCCTCGGCAGAGTCGAATATGTTGACGAGGCGCTTCGAGTATCCGGACGTCGAAATGACGAGCAGGATGTCATTCTCCTTGAGGCTGGTTGCGGCGGAGACCATGGCATCGGTGGTACTGGGGCAAAACGCCCTGACTCCAACCTGTGAGAGCTTGAACGCCGCGTTTACGCCCATGCTAATCGAGTTGCCGACGCCCGCAATCAGGACGAGGTTGGCGTTGTGGAGCAGATTGACGACTGCCGAAAAGTCATCGGAGTCAATGAGCGAGGCGGTTTGGGAGAGCTCCTTGACCTTGTGAGACAGGACGTACTTAATGGAGCCCTCGACGTCGTCCAGAGTAACCTTGCCGCCCGTGGCCTTTTCCTCGCCGGAGGCCCTGCTGATGGATATGCCGAGCGCCAGACGCATGTCCGAATAGGTTCGGTAGTCAAGCGTCCTTGCGAACCTCGAAACAGACGCCGGTGACGTACCGGTTCCTGCGGCGAGTTCGCGGACGGTCATCGTTGCGACGTCCGACGGGTGGTCGAGCACATACGTTGCGATTGCCTTCTCCGAGGGGGATAGGCTGTTCATGACCGCGCAGATGTGGCTGAGCACATCCCCTGTCTTATCCATGGTTACTCCTTGGCCCTAGTTTGCTTCGTATCTTAGGTCAAGAGAGGTGAAAATAAAGCAAAATGTTTCATAAGCGGTGAAATAGCGTTTCACCGCTGATTTTCTACCGTTCACGGTAAATCGGTGCTTCCCCGGCGCAATCTCATCTTGAGCTGCTATCTTATGAGCCGTGAAACAACGGCACGAAAACGATGAAACAACAGAACATTGTTCCAACGCCTCACAACTTTGTTTCACGCTAGATGGCGAATCACTTCGAAGCCCAGACAGGCACCCGGCGAGCAAGAAGGGAGAAGCACGATGCACAACGCCAGGACAAACGCAAGCATGACTTCGCTGTTCTTCGCGAACGTCCTCTACTGGGTCTGCGCGGGCGTGTACTCGCCGTTCCTCTCCACTCGCTACACGAGCCTCGGCCTCAGCGCAGCCCAGACCGGCATCCTCCTCGCGGCGACCCCGGTGTGTGCGCTCGCCATCCAGCCGCTCTGGTCGACGATCGCCGACAAGCTCGGGCGCCGCCGCGCGGTCATCGTGATCCTCTGCCTTGCGGCGGCGGTACTCGCTCCGCTGTATTACCTGGCGTCGACGTTCGTCCCGGTCCTTCTCGTAACCTTTGCATTCTCGGCGTTTTTCTCGGGGCTCCTGCCCCTGAGCGACTCCCTCGTCATCGAGCTCGCGGATCGCTCTGGCCTGGACTTTTCTCGCATTCGCATGGGTGGCACTATCGGCTATGCCATCGTCGTCCTGATCGTCGGTCGGCTGCTCGACATGGCTCCTCAAATCCAGTTCGCGGTGGTCTCTGCCGCGCTGGTGGTCTTCGCGGCTCACATGTGGCGCCTCCCCGAGGCGGGAATTCGCGCCAATGCCGCGGACGATCCCAAGGTCTCCCACGGAAAGGGCCTCCTCTCGCTGTTTACCAGCAATGAGATCGCCTTCGTCTTGGTCTTCGCCTTCATCAGTTCGGCCGCGATTGGCTTCATCGGGGCGTTCTTGGGCCGCTACGCGGTCGAGCTTGGCGAGGGTCAGAGCCTCGTGGGCGTCCTGAGTGCGGTCTCCGCTGCGAGCGAGATCCCCATCCTGCTCGTTTCCTCCAAGCTGGTCAGGCGCTTCGGCGAGATGAACCTCCTGATCTTTTCCTGCTTTATGGCGGCGCTCAGGCTCGTGCTCGTGGGCACCGGCATCGTCCCGGTCATGATCTGCGGCCAGCTGCTGCAGAGCGTGAGTTACATGACCGTCTACTACTCCTGCGTTACCTACATTGCCAACCACACTTACGAGGATTGTCGCGCTCGAGGTCAGAGCGCCTTCGCGATGGTTCAGAGCGGTCTGTCCGTCGTGGTTGCGAACCTGTTTGGCGGTTGGGCGTGCGACGCGCTCGGCACGCACGCGGGTTTTCTGGCCTTCGCCCTCGCTTCAACGATTGCTGCGGTCGTTGCTTTTGTGGCGTACGTACTGTGGCGTCGAAGCGCAGCGCCACAGCCTGAGGGCCAGTCGGCCGCATAGGTTCCACCGCGTTTTGCAAGCGCCTGCCTGCTTCGCGCTTCTCTTCGTGTTCAACCAGCTGACGAGCTGAGAACTGTCCAATCCAATGGTTATCCAAGTGAAAGGAAGACAAAGATGTCTCTCATCAAGGTCAACGAGCTTCTTCAACATGCGACCGAGCACCACTATGGCGTGCCCGCGATCAACGTCATCAACACGGAGACCATCCGTTATGCGATCCAGGCCGCCGAGGATGAGCACATGCCTATCATCATCCAGTACTGGCCCGGCTTCGAGGACCACTGTGCCCTCGACATCATCGCCTTCGCCGCCCGCTATTACGCCGAGCGCGCGAGCGTGCCCGTCGCCGTCCACCAGGATCACTCCGCTGGTTACGAGATCGCCGTCAAGGGCGTCAAGGCCGGCTTCCCCTCCGTCATGGTCGACGGTTCCTCACTTCCCTATGAAGAGAACTTCCAGCTCACGAAGGACGTCGTCCAGGTCGCCAAGATCTTCGATGTTGACATCGAGGCCGAGCTCGGCCACGTCGGCAACGGCTCCGACGCCAACGACTTCGTGAACAGCGACCACTATACCGACCCGAACCTCGCCGAGGAGTTCGTCGAGGGCACCGGCTGTGGTTCGCTCGCCATCGCCGTCGGCAACGCCCACGGCCCCTACGTCAAGGTCCCGAACCTCGACATGGAGCGCATCAAGGCCTGCAGGGAGGCCGTCAGCGTCCCCCTCGTCATGCACGGATGCTCCGACATCCCCGACGAGCAGCTCCAGGAGGCCGTGAACCTCGGCATGAGCAAGTTCAACATCGCCACGGAGTACTTCCGCTCCATGTACCGCGCCTTCGAGAAGGACATCAACTCCGGCAAGAACGACGGCAACGGCGTTGGCCTCCTGATGGACGCCGCCCCCGACATGCGCGCGTTCGTCGCAAGCAAGATCCAGCTTCTGAACCCCAACCACTATTCGCTCTAGGAGAGACTCGATGAAGAAAGTTCTTGTCGCGTCGCACGGTCACCTCGCAAGCGGAATCAGGAGCTCGATCGAGATCCTGACCGGTATGGCGGACATGGTGGAGGCAGTTGACTGCTACGTGGACGACTCCGATTTCACCCCTCGCATCCAGGCGTTTATTGACTCGGTGGGCCCTGAGGACGAGGCCATCATCTTCACCGACATCTACGGTGGCTCCGTCTTCCAGAAGGTCGTCCTCATGGAGCCGGAGAAGCGCGGGATCGTCCATGTTACCGGTATGAACCTCGGCCTCGTGATCGAGGCGCTCCTCGGCGCTGAGCCGGTCACGGCAGATTCGATCAAGCAGAGCGTCGAGCTGGCGAGGGCGACGATGCAGGTCGTCGAGCCTCCGAGCAAGGCCGCGGACAACGAGGGGTCCGACGGAGACTTCTTCGATTAGAGAGCACTAATAAGTAAGGAGAGGAAACAATGATTGTTCAGGTTCGAGTCGATGACCGTCTGATTCACGGGCAGGTCGCCCTGGTGTGGACCAAGGAGCTCAACACCACCAGGATCATCGTCGCCAACAAGCACGCCGTGGAGAGCGATGCCCTTCGCATGACGCTTTCCATGGGTACGCCGGCGGGCCAGAAGCTCCTCATCAAGGATGTTCCGGATGCTTGCCGCATCGCGAACGATCCGCGTGCGGACTCCATGCGCATCTTCGCGCTCACCAACTGCGTGCGTGACGTGCTTGAGCTCGTTAAGGGCGCACCGGGCAAGATCGAGGGCGTGAACGTTGCCAATGTCGGCCGCTTCGACAAGTCCGATCCGGATAGCAAGGTCGCCCTCAACTCCACGATCATGCTCAACCCGGATGAGCTCGAGGCCGCGAAGGAGCTTTGCGAGCAGGGTATTCCGGTTTTCCATCAGCTTATCCCGTCCAATCCCAAGACTCCTCTCAAGAGTCTGATCGAGGCGGCGGAGAAATAAGGGGATTTGGCCAGGCGGTCAAATGAAATGAGAGAAAGGAAGTCAAATGATTGGGTTAGCAGTAATGGCCTGGTTGACCGTGCTGATTTGCTACGGCGGCAACTGGGTTCTCGGTCAGTGTATGATCGAGCGTCCTCTCGTGGTCGGCCTCGTTGCGGGCCTTCTGATGGGCGACGTCAAGACCGGTGTCATCGTCGGTGCCTCTCTCGAGGCAATCTTCATGGGCGCGGTTAACATCGGTGGCGCCATCTCCGCCGAGCCCGTTGCCGCGACCGCCCTCGCCGTCGCCTTCACCGTTGGCGCCGGCATCGACCAAGGCGCCGCCATCACGCTGGCCGTTCCCGTTGGCGTCGTCACCGCGTTCCTCTCGATCTTCATGAACAACGTGTTCCTCGCGTTCTTCGCCGCCACCTTTGACAAGATGGCCGCCGAGGGCAACGAGAAGGGCCTCGCGCTTCAGCACTTCGTTCTCTGGTTCGTTAAGTACGCCGCCTTTGGCCTCATCGCCTTCCTCGGCGTTTACCTTGGCGCTGAGCCCGTTGCCGCTATCGTCAACCAGATTCCGGCCAATGTCATGAGCGGCCTCAACGCCGTGGGCGCCCTCCTGCCCGCCGTTGGTATGGCGCTCCTGCTCCAGATGCTGTGGAGCACCGAGCTTAGCATCTACTTCTTCCTGGGCTTCACGCTCTACCAGTACCTCGGCCTCCCGATGATCGCCATCGCGGTTCTCGGCGTCATCATCGCGGTTGCCTCCGCCCTCCGCGACAAGGAGATTTTCGATCTCACCAAGAAGGGCTTGGCCACCCAGGCCGTTTCCAACGACTCTGTAACCAGCGACGAGGAGGATTTCTTCGCATGAGCAACCTGACCAAGAATGTGAGCCCTGAAGACAAGAAGATGCTCAACAGCATTTTCCTGCGCTCTTTCTCCGTGTTCGCCTCCTGCGCCGGCGGTTCCGTCAAGGCTGGCGCCGACGGCTGGCTGTACTCCGTCCAGCCCGCGCTTAACCGCTACTACGCCGATGACCCCGAGGCCCGTGCCGAAGCCATGAAGCGTCACACGACTTGGTACAACATTACCCAGAACGTCGGCACGTTCGCCATGGGCCTCGTCGCCTCCATGGAGAGGGAGAACTCGCAGCACGAAGACTTCGACACCGAGTCCATCGACGGCATCAAGGTTTCCCTGATGGGCCCGATGTCCGGCATCGGTGACGCAATCTTCTGGGGCGTCCTGCGTGTCATCGCTGCCGGCATTGGCATCAACCTCGCCATGAGCGGCTCGCCCCTCGGCGCGATCATGTTCCTGCTGATCTACAACATCCCGTCGATCCTCTGCCGATACTTCATGACCTACCTCGGCTTCAGCATGGGCACCAACTTCATCTCCGAGATGTACGAGGGTGGTCTTATGAAGCTCATCACCAAGGCGACCTCCACGGTTGGCCTCGTGATGATCGGTGCCATGACTGCGGCGAACGTCCAATTCAACACGATCCTGTCCATTCCGGTTCAGGACTCTGACCCCGTCATGATCCAGACCTACCTCGACTCGATCTTCAAGGGCATCGTGCCCCTGGGGCTTACGCTCGTCGTCCTCTGGCTCCTGCGCAAGAAGAACGTGAACGTCAACATCATCCTGGTTGGCATCATGATTCTGGCGCTCGTCCTCGGCCTCGTGGGCATCGTGTAGGGCGGCTTCCGGATCATTCGAAGCTTGTTTAAGGCAATTCCCGGCGGCACGCGATCGAGGACATTCGACGCGTGCCGCCCCATTAGAAGGAGAGAACATGCGCTACACGCACCTCAAGAATTCCGATGTCGACGTCTCCCAGCTCGCTGTGGGCACCTGGGCGATCGGCGGCGACTCCTTTGGTGAGAACGATGACGCCGCCAGCATGTCCGCCATCCGCACCATGCTCGATCACGGCGTCAACCTCATCGACACCGCGCCGTGCTATGGCAACGGCACGTCCGAGAAGGTCGTCGGCAACGCGCTCAGGGGCGTCGACAGAGAGAGCTACCTGCTCTCGACCAAGGTTGGCCTGATCACCAGCGCCGCCGGCTATGACCGCGACTCCTCGTTCAAGAACATCATGAGGGAGGTCGAGAGCTCGCTGCGCAACCTCCGCACCGACTACATCGACTTCTACTTCGTGCACTGGCCCGACGCTAAGACTCCGTTCTCCGAGACGATGTGCGCCCTCCAGCTCCTCAAGGAGCAGGGCAAGATTCGCCACATCGGCGTCTCCAACTTCACGACCGAGATGATCGAGGAGTGCGAGAAGGTCGCTCAGATTGATGTCCAGCAGCCGCCCTACTCTATGGTTGACCGCTCCTCCGAGGACCTCATCAAGTGGGGCTACGAGCGTGGCATCGACTCCTTCACCTATGGCTCCCTTGGCGCGGGCATCCTGTCGGGCAAGTTCCGCGAGCTGACGAAGTTCGAGGAGGGCGACGTCCGCGGTGGCTTCTACGACTACTTCCGGGAGCCCAAGTTCTCGCGCGTCCAGGAGCTGCTCAAGGTCATGGACGAGATCGCCGAGGCCCACGACAAACCCGTGGCGCAGGTTGCCGTGAACTGGAGCACCCAGAAGGAGTACGTGGGCACCGCTCTCGTGGGCGTGCGCACGGACGCCCACGCGATTCAGAACTGCGAGACGTTCGAGTGGGAGCTTTCCGCCGACGAGATGGCCAAGCTCGACGCCAGGCTCGACGAGCTGAAGATCGGCTAGCCATGAGCGCCGAGGATAGGAAGTACCCCACTTCCGAGCTTGAGGTGCTTGAGAGTGGCGCGAGGGAGGTTGTCGAGCCTAACGGCCTGAGGCTGATGCTGAAGCCCGTGCCGGGTGACGACCGCGAGCACGTGCTCGATCCGCGCGTCTATGCGCGCGCCCACGCGAAGATCGCTGCTGGTCCGGCGCCGGCGGGGCCGGTGGACGTGATCGCGTGGCGCTCCGCGCCCAACAAGGAGACCCACGTCGTGAGGGGCGCGAACGTTGCCAAGAAGACCGTCGTCATGAACTTCGGCGACAAGGGCATTCCGCTGCACATCTTCACGCCGGAGGGGCACGAGGATGGGTCTGCCGCGCTCGTGTTCATCCATGGCGGCGGGTTCATGGTGGGCAACATCGGCCAGTACGAGAACTGCCTGCGCGACATCGTGGAGCGCACGGGTTGCGTCGCGATCTATCCGGAGTACCGCCTGTCTCCCGAGACGATGTTCCCGGGTGGCGTCGAGGACTGCGTGAAGACGCTCGACTGGCTTGTCGATCACGCTGACGAGCTGGGCGTTGATGCGACTCGCATTGCCGTGGCTGGTGACTCTGCGGGTGGCAGCCTGTCGAATGCCGTCGTGCTCGAGGGCTCTCACGCGGATAGGATCAAGGCGGTTGTCGAGCTTTATCCGCTCGTTGATGGCGGTCCCGTTCCGGATGAGTGGTCCTATGACCTGTACGAGGTCGTGGATGAGCAGAGGCCCGAGGCGCTGAGCAGGGTTGATCGCATTCGCCTCGCCAACAACGACCTTCCGCCCATGTACGTCAACGGCGATGCGGACAAGATGCTCGACCCGCTGATTTCCGCGCTGTTCGCGGAGGACGTGAGCGCGTTCCCCCGCACGGTCATCATCTCTTCCGAGTATGACTATCTGCGCTATCAGGACGAGCTGTTCGCGAAGAGGCTGCAGGATGCGGGCGTTGACGTCACTGCGATTCGTTATCGCGGCTGCGACCACGGCTTCTTCGAGATGTACGGCGTGATGCCTCAGGCTGAGGATGTCTGTCGCGTCATCTCCGAGGAGCTTGCGAAGATCTAGGGGCTCGTCGCGGCGACCTCCTGGACGAGTGACGGTCCGGCGGGATGCTAGGTGCGTCCCGCCGGACCTTTGCGTTGGCGGGCGCGTGCCGCTTGCCGGCGGGTGCGTGTGGGGTTTGCCTCGGCGGTGCCGGATTGACTGGGAGACGCGTTTACCGCCGATCTTCCAAGCGAGCCCAGCAAGCAAACCGCGAGCTGAGCCCCAAGGGCATTGACAAGGGCGTGGGCGTGGCGCGAGCACTGGAGTATCTGGGATGCAGCCGTAACGCGCGCACCTTTGGCTTCGGCGATTCGGGCAACGACCTGGGCATACTCGCCGCTGTCGAGATGGCTGTCGCCATGGGCAACGCCATGCCCGAGGTCAAGGCGGTCGCCGACTATGTGACCGACGACGTCGAGCACGACGGCACCGTCACAGCGATGCAGCATTTTGGGTTGATTTAATAAATGGCCGGGTCGCCCGCAGTGGGGGCGACCCGGCCATTTGAGCTATTTTGCAATATAGAGCTTGGGATGACTGCGACTGCTCTCGATCGCCGCCGTCATGATGCCCTCGTTGTCTCCATCAACGATGATGCCGTCGAGGTCATCGATCTGCGCGGACTGATAAAAACTGGTCTTGTTGAACTTTCCCTGGTCAACCATCATGTAGCCCTGGTTTGAGTTGGTAAGGTACATATGCTTGATCATGGCCGAGAAGTCGTGCTCGACGGTAAAACCGTGGTCGGGGTGGAATCCGTCAGCACTGACAAACGCCTTGTCGGCATGTAGTTTGCTCATGCAGTCGAGCGTCAGTGCGCCCGCGAGATAGAGGTGGCCCTTGCGCACGGAGCCGCCCAGCAGCACTACCGAAGCATTGGGGAGATTGAAGCTGGCGTAGTTCGCGATTGCAAGATCGCCGGTGATAATGGTGATCTCACGCTTGTCCATGAGGGCCTTAGCGAAGTAAAAGCCTGTGGTGCCGATATCAATTACCAGAACATCGCCATCATCAACAAGAGTTGCTGCGGTTGCGGCGATGGCTTCCTTGGCCTCGACTTGGACATTGATGCGCTCTTCGGGATACGAGATTGCGTTGGAGCGAGAAAGCGATACCGCTCCGCCGCGTACGCGACGCAGCTTGCCTTCGGATTCCAGCGAGATGAGGTCGTGTCGTGCGGTGACTTCCGAAACCGAAAAACGGCGAACGATGTCGGATACCGAGATATTTGGCTTTTCGGCCAGCCAATTCATGATAAATCGCTGACGCTCGGCCGGTGAAAGGTCTGAAGTAGATGCCATATGCCGCTCCTTTTGAACAAAAGGTAAAAGATGCGCCTTTCGTAATCGAAATATAACGTATCGATATGAAAAGAACAAGGCAAATTCGAATGAATCAAAAGAACGGAATGGCATGTCACAAATGCATGCGTAGCAGATAGTTCGCACGTAAACGGGCTATAAAGAGTCTCATTCTGAAGGTGCCGCCCAAAAGAAGTACGTTCACGCCCGATATTCGACCGTTCACGGAAAGTTGACAATTGAGCTTTCGATAGCTTTTGAAATGGTTTATAAAAGAAAACCGAAAAGCTTTTGAAACAAAGAAGAAGGCTTTCGATAGCAATAGTGTTAGATGAGAAAGGACCGAACATGGCGATCAAGGTGTTTGCCGACGGCGCTAACCTCGAGGGTATGCTTGACATGCATGACAATGGCAACGTTCAGGGCTTCACGACCAATCCTTCCCTTATGAAGGCCGGCGGCGTGACCGACTACCGCGCTTTTGCCAAGACGGTTCTTGAGCACATTACTGATGTGTCGGTCTCTTTTGAGGTATTCGCCGACGACGAGGCGGGTATGGAAGCCGAGGCTCGCGAGATCGCAACCTGGGCAGACAACGTCTACGTTAAGATCCCGGCGCTCAACACCAAGGGTGAGTCCACTGCCGCGCTGGTCAAGCGCCTTTCTGCCGACGGCATCAAGGTGAATGTCACCACTATCTTCACGCCCGAGCAGGTCGACGAGTTTGTCGATGCCGTCTCTGCTGAGACCCCCTCTATTCTGTCCATCTTTGCCGGTCGCATTGCCGATACCGGCGTCGATCCGCTGCCCCTCATGGCGGAGTCCGTAAAGAAGGCTGCCGTTAAGCCTGCTGCCGAGGTTCTCTGGGCGTCTACGCGCGAGGTCCTCAATATCTTCCAGGCGGAGTCCGTTGGCTGTCAGATCATTACGGTCCCCAATGCCCTTCTTGCCAAGCGCAAGAATTTCGGGAAAGATTTGCTTGAGTACTCGCTTGATACGGTCAAGGGCTTTGCCCGCGACATTCAGGCGCTTGGTTTTCATATCCTGCCCGAGGAGTAGGGGACGAGCATGCTGACCGATCTTCTTAAGCCCGAGCTTGTTGCCTGCCACGTCGAGGCCTCCGGCTGGGAGGAAGCGATCAGGGCATGCGGTAAGTTGCTCGTAGACGCTGGCAAATGCGACCAGAGCTATGTTGACGCCATGATTTCATCGGTTCACAAATTCGGCCCCTATATGGTCTTGGAAGAGGGCATCGCCATGCCCCACGCTCAGGCAGATGGCAATGTGAGTGAAGCGGGGATCTGTATCGTCACGCTTGACCCTGCCATTGCGTTTGGACACGAGGATTTCGATCCGGTTCACGTGCTCGTGGGTATTTGCGCACCCGACCCCAAGGCTCATCTTGGCTGCTTGGCGGAGCTTTCGCAGATGTTCGAGGACGAGGACTGCGTTGCCAAGCTCAGCGCATGCGATACGCCCGAGCAGGTTTTGGAGACCATGCGTTCATTCTTTTAGGCCTTAATGGCACGGCGATGCGTCGCCGCTTTTGGATAGACGGAAAACCGTCACGTGTAGGAGAGGAAGGTTGCCATGCATATCATCACCGTATGCGGAAACGGCATCGGGTCCAGCCTGATGCTCGCTGGCAAAGTCGAGGAGCTTTGCGAGGAGGAGGGCATCAAGGCCGACGTTGAGTCTATGGACCTGAACGGTGCTTCTTCCGCAAATCCGGATCTGTTCATCACCGTTAAAGAACTCGCCCCCGAGCTCCACGGCAACGTTGTGATCGTTCGCAGCTATGTGAACAAGAAGAAGATCCGTGAAGACGCCCTCGAGGCAATCAAGGCGGCCGCCGCTAACGCCTAAAGCGGCACAAAAAAGGGCGGTTCCCTGTGGAAGAGGGAAACGCGCCCACGTTAGAGAGAAAGGAAGCGCAGATGCAAGCCATCCTTCCCATACTTGAGTTTATCCAATCGATTCTGACCAAGCCAGCGTGGATTATGGGTCTATTTGCCTTTGTGGGCCTTGTCGCGCTTAAGCGTCCTGCCCACAAGGTGATGACGGGCACCCTGAAGCCCATTCTTGGTTACATCATGCTGTCCGCCGGCGCCGCTGTTGTTCAGGAGAACCTTGCTCCGCTGGGTACCTTCATCGAGACCGGTTTCCACATCACCGGCGTCGTGCCCAACAACGAGGTCGTTGTTTCGATGGCTCAGAGCGTCCTCGGCGTTCAGACCATGATGATCCTGATTCTCGGCTATGTCGTGAACATTATCATTGCCCGCTTTACCAAGTTTAAGTACATCTTCCTGACGGGCCATCACAGCATGTTTATGGCCTGCCTGCTGTCTGCCGTTCTGCAGGCATCTGGCTTCCAGGATGTCCAGCTTGTCATCGTGGGCGGCATGTTCCTGGGCCTCGTGAGCGCTATGCTTCCCGCCGTTGGTCAGCGTTTCACCGAGAAGGTTACCGATGGCGATGAAATCGCCATGGGCCACTTCGGTTCACTCGCCTATTACATCTCCGCTGCAGTCGGTACGCTTTTTGCTAAGGACGCCGAGGAGAACAGCACCGAGAAGATCGAGGTTCCCGAGAAGTTCGCCTTCCTGCGCGACACTACCATCTCCACGGCTCTTACCATGGCCTTCTTCTACCTGGTTACCGCTTTCGCCGCTTACATCGCAGATCCTGCGGTCGTTACCAAGACCGCTGGCGGCGACAACGTGATTGTCTATGCCCTGACCTGTGCCCTGTCCTTTGCCGTTGGTGTCACCATCGTCTATAACGGCGTTCGTATGATCCTTGCCGACCTGGTCCCGGCTTTCCAGGGCATCTCCAACAAGCTGATCCCCGGTGCCATCCCCGCCGTCGACTGCGCCGTCTTCTTCCCCTATGCTCCCACCGCCGTCATCCTCGGCTTTGTCGCTTCCTTTATCGGTGGCGTGGTCGGTATGTTCATCGTGGGCGCTACCCTGGGCATCTTCATCATCCCGGGCATGGTTCCTCACTTCTTCTGCGGTGCTACCGCGGGCATCTACGGCAATGCTACCGGCGGTCGCAAGGGCGCAGCTCTTGGCGCTTTCGTCAACGGCCTGCTCATCACCTTTGCCCCGGCCCTGCTCCTGCCCGTTCTTGACGTCTTTGGCTTCAAGAACACTACGTTCGGCGACTTCGATTTCTCCGTCATTGGTATTACGCTTGGCCGCGCTGCCGAGGCCTTCGGTACCACCGGTGTCTACGCGATTCTCGCTGTCCTTCTGGTCGTTGCCTTCGTCCCCAACTTCATCCACACCAAGGGTGCTGTGATCAATCACGTTGAGGAAGAGTAATCCAGGCATACGTTAAGCCCTAATCGGGCGGAGCTCCGATAACCGGCTCCTACACGGAAGCGGTGACGTCTCAATCGAGGCGTCACCGCTTTTTGCTTTGGAGCGATTGTTAATATGAGCCGGCGAGGCGCTGCTTCTGTTCCGTGAACGGAATCAAACGCAATGATCGGCAAAAACGTTTTGCCGCTGGGGCGTCGATATAAAAATGGTAAATCTGCAAAACCGTTCGCCGAGAAGATAAAAAACCGCAGTTCACGCCTTGATAAACGTAGATAAAGTGTTTAGCAGTTTATCGGCCGTATGCTAACGAAAGGAATCAGGCAGATGGCAATCAAGGTGTTCGCTGACGGTGCAAACCTCGAGGGCATGCTCGACATGTACGAGAACGGCAACGTTCAGGGTTTCACGACCAACCCGTCCCTTATGAAGAAGGGCGGCGTGACGGATTACCGCGCGTTTGCCAAGGAGGTCCTGGCCCACATCACCGATGTGTCCGTGTCGTTTGAGGTCTTTGCCGACGACGTCGAGACCATGGAGGTCGAGGCCCGCGAGATCGCTACCTGGGCAGATAACGTCTACGTCAAGATTCCGTGCGTGACCACCAAGGGTGAGTCCACCGCCGAGCTAGTGCGCAAGCTTTCGGCCGACGGCATCAAGGTCAACGTCACCACCATCTTTACGCCTGCGCAGGTCGACGAGATGGTCGAGGCCGTTGACGCCGAGACGCCGTCCATCATCTCACTCTTTGCCGGACGCATCGCCGATACCGGCGTCGACCCCATTCCGTTTATGACGGAATCGGTCAAGAAGGCCGCCGCCAAGCCCAACTGCGAGGTCCTGTGGGCGTCCACGCGTGAGCTTATCAATATCTACCAGGCGGAAGGATGCGGTTGCCAGATCATTACGGTGCCCAACAGCATCCTGGCCAAGCGCAAGAACATCGGTCGCGACCCGTACGAGGTCTCGCTCGACACCGTGCGCGGCTTTGCCAAGGATATCGCCGCTTTGGGCTTCCATATCTTGCCGTAACGCGAACACTGGCTGCGCCGCGGGTTGTTCGCCCCGGCCTTTCCTTTCCCTATCGCTCACGCGCTTCGCGAGGGTCGCGCTAGGTAAAGGAAAGGCCGGGGCTGCTGACACGAGCTTGCCGGCAAGTTAGCACTCGGCTTCCATATCCTGCCGCGGGCAAAGGTACCCCCGCCTGCGACGTGCAAAATTGAGAGTATTCAGCAAGGTAAAGGTTTTTACCAGCTGGCTGAAGCACGGAACAGCCCCCGTTTTGGCTCTGACGACGCTAAAACGGGGGCTGTTTGTGACTTTATTGCCTCTGAGGGGCGTTCGGAGCGGCGGAAATTGCAGAATACTCGCGATTTTGCACGCTGCTACAGGGGGTACCCTTGCTTTGGCGGTTTATTTCCCCTGCACCATGGTGAGCGAGATCTTCTTGCGGTCGCGATCGACCTTTTCTACCCATACCTTCACCGTGTCGCCGACGCGCACCACGTCGCTGGGGTGCTTGACGAAGCGGCTGGCCAGCTTGGAGATGTGCACGAGGCCGTCCTGGTGCACGCCCACGTCGACGAAGGCGCCAAAGTCGACGACGTTGCGCACCGTGCCCTTGAGCTCCATGCCGGGCTCCAGGTCGTCGATCGAAAGCGCCGAGCGGCTAAAGACCACCTCGGGCGCGTCGTCGCGCGGGTCGCGACCGGGCTTCTTGAGCTCGTTGACAATGTCGATGAGCGTCAGGGTGCCACAGTCCAGGTCGCTTGCCAGTGCCGAAATGCTGCCCAGACGGCGCTCGATGTCGGGCACGCCGCCGCGGCTGAGCTCGCTTGCCGCAACGCCGGCGCGTTCCAGGACGGCCGTGGCCACCTCGTAGCTTTCGGGGTGGACGCTCGTCGCGTCGAGCGGGTTCTTGCCGCCGCTAATGCGCAGGAAGCCCGCGGCGTTGAGGTATGCCTTGGGTCCCAGCTTGGGGACCTTCTTGAGCTGGCGGCGATCGGTAAAGGCTCCGTTTTCCTCGCGGTAGGCCACGATATTCTTGGCCACGCTCGGCGTGATGCCCGATACGTATCCCAGCAGGCTCGCGCTTGCGGTGTTGACGTCGACGCCCACGCGGTTGACGACGTCTTCCACCACGTGGCCTAGGGTGCGCGAAAGCTCGGCCTGGTCAAGGTCGTGCTGGTACTGGCCCACGCCGATGGACTGGGGCGGAATCTTGACGAGCTCTGCCAACGGGTCCTGCAGACGGCGGCCCAGGCTCATGGCGCCGCGCACGGTGACGTCCAGGTCGGGGTATTCCTGACTGGCGAGCTCGGAGGCGGAGTACACCGACGCGCCGGCTTCGTTGACGATGGTGTATCGCAGCCCGGGCGCCTGCTCGGCAATGAACTCCGAGACGACTTCTTCGGTCTCGCGGCTGGCGGTGCCGTTGCCGATGACGATGGTGTTGACGCCGTCCTTCTTGACGAGGCGGGCGAGCTCGCGCTTGGTGCCGGCGACGTCGTGGCGCGGCTTGGTGGGGTAGACCACGCCGTGGTCGAGCAGCTTACCGGTCTCGTCCATGACGGCGACTTTGCAGCCGGTGCGGTAGCCCGGGTCGAGCGCGAGCACGCGGGCGCCGCGGACGGGGCGTGCCGAGAGCAGGCCTTCGAGATTCTTGGCAAAGACGTTGATGGCCTCGGTCTGCGCGCGAACGGTGAGCTTGGCGCGGGCCTCGCGCTCCAGCGAAGGGGCCATGAGGCGCTTGTAACCATCAGCGATGGCGGCATCGAAGATGGGGGCAAACACGCCCTGGCGTCGGGACCAACGGCTGCCGAGGCGTGCCGTGGCGGCGGCGCCGTCGACGTTCACGCGCACGCGGAGCTTGCCCTCGCGCTCACCGCGGTCGATAGCCAGCACGCGGTGGTTGGGAATACGGCGCAGCGGCTCGTCAAAGTTGTAGTAGGGCTCGTAGGGAGTCTTCTCCGCGGGGTCGGTGGCCTCGACGACGATGTCGGCGGTGTTTTGCGTAAAGGCGCGCAGGTCGGCGACGTTCTCAGGGTCCTCGGCCACCGTCTCGGCCACGATGTCGGCGGCGCCGGCAAGCGCCTTCTCAGGTGTGTCGAAGCCGGCCTCCTCGTTGACGTATTCCGCGGCGGCGTCGAGCGCGCTGCCCTTGGCCGAGGCCTGCATGATGATCATGTTGGCGAGTGGCTCAAGGCCTGCCTCGCGAGCCTTCTGCGCGCGGGTCATGCGCTTTTTGCGGTAGGGCTTGTAGAGGTCCTCGACACGTTGGAGCCGCGTGGCCTCGCGAATCTGCTGCTCGAGCTCGGGCGTGAGCTTGCCCTGGGCGTCGATGAGCAGGATGACGTCCTCTTTGCGCTGCTCAAGATTGCGCAGGTAGGACAGGCGCTCGTCGAGTGCGCGCAGGGCGACGTCGTCCATGCCGCCGGTGGCTTCCTTGCGGTAGCGCGAGATAAAGGGGATGGTGTTGCCCTCGTCGATGAGCTTGACGGCTGCCTCGACGTTGGCGGCCTTAAGGTTGAGCTCGCGGGCGAGCTGGGCGATAAGATCCATGGGACTCCTTGCGTTTGAGGTGCGTTTGCAGCGCGGAGCTACCAAGGATACCACCTGCCACTTCGCTCAAAAAAGACCGTTTTGGCGCGGAACCACGAAAGCGGCCTATCTACTACGTTTGAACCGTGTGGGTCGACCATCCCCTGGTTTTCCGAAAATGCGCAACCCGTCTACCTGCGGTTTTTATTTCGCGAAATTCGGTATGGATGAGGGTGATTGGTTAAACGTAGTAGATAGGCACATTTCGTGGCGAACGAATCAAGCTGAGGTGCAAAAAGTCCCCCGTCCCAGAAAAATCATTGGCAACGTAGCAAAATGCCCCGCGGGCAGGAGGCTGCTCGCGGGGCAAAGAAGAGGGGCTTATTTGTGGCGGACCGAGGGACTCGGCATGGGGTTTCTGCCGCGGCCGCTCTCAAGGCATTACAGCTCGACGAGCTGGCCGGTCTCGGCGGCCTCCTTGATGGCGTTGAGAAGCGTGAGCGTCTTGACGTTGTCGGCGGGGGTCACGACGGGCTCGACCTCGCGGCGGACGACCTTCACAAAGTGCTTGAGCTGCATCTTGTGCGGCAGCGCCGGGTCCACAGCCGGGATCTCCATCTGCAGCGGCTTGTGCCAGTTGGAGGCACCGTCGTAGGAGAACTGGTGCAGGCGGGGTAGCGAAAGGGCGCCCTTGGTACCGCCAATAAAGTAGGCATCGGCGTCGAAGGGGCGATACTGCGGATCCTCGCGAGCGGTTGCCTCCCAGTTCCAGGGGCTGGCGGTGGCGTCGGAGATGGTCATGCTTGCGAGCGCGCCATCGGCAAAACGGACGTTGACCACGGCGGAGTCCTCGGTCTCAAAACCGCGGGCGGCGCTGGACTGCATGCCCTGGACGGCGACGGGCTCGCCCAGCAGGTAGCGGAGCAAGTCGACGTCGTGCACCAGGTTGACCAGGATCGGGCCGGCACCCTTCTTGCGGCGCCACTCGACATCGAAGTACTCGTCATTCTTATAGATCATATAGTGGAAGCTCGACACGGTGAGCTTGCCCAGCTCGCCGGACTCGATGATCTCCTTGGCCTTGTTGACGAAGGGGTTGTGACGACGGTGCTGACCCACGAGCACGGGCACGCCGGCGGTCTCGGCCTCGGCGGCGAAGGCCTGGGCATCCTCGAGGTCGTTGGAGATCGGCTTTTCGACCAGCGGCACGATGTTGCGCTTGATGGCCTCGCGGGCAACGCCCAGGTGCAGGTCGTTGGGGGTGGCGATGATGACGGCCTCGGGCTTGGCCTCGTCCATCATCTGGGCGGGATCGGTGTAAAACGGCACGCCGGCGGCCTCGGCCGTGGCGCGGGCGCCCTCAAAGGCGTCAGCGATGGCGACGAGCTCGGCCTCGGGCTCCTCGGTGACAAAGCGGATGTGGTTGCGGCCCATGGCGCCGGCGCCGATAACGGCAATGCGGACGGGGTTGAGCTCAGACATTTCGACTCCTTAATACTGGTGACCGGTGAAATGCGACAAAGGGACAGTCCCTTTGTCGCATCGGTAAAACTAGGCGGACTTCTTCTTGCTGTCGGAGACCATCATGTAGACGGTGAGCACGACGGCGATGGCGGCGATCACAATGGCGCCGTAGAAGGACTGCTGGTAGGCGGCGCTGCCGGCCTCGGCGTGATACAGCACGGCGGTGATGGGCTGGCTGATCCAGGTGGAGGCGGCGTAACCCAAAAACATGATGCCGTAGTTGACGCCGATGTTGCTGGTACCGAAGGCGCCACCGGTGAGCGGCGGGTAGATGACGAGCAGGGCGCCAAAGCTAAAGCCGAGCAGGGCGAGCGCCACAAAGAACATGCTCTGCGTAAAGCTCATCGACATGATAACGAGCGCGACGATGGTGACGACAAGGCTGATGAGCAGCGACTTGTAGGCGCCGAGCTTGTCGATGATCTGGCCAAAGGACAGACGACCGACCAGGTTGGCGCAGGTGTTGACGGAGACGACCACGCCGCCGAGGGCGACAGCTGCGGCGCTCGTGGGGTCGGCGAAGAGCTGGACGGCGGCGATGGAGGCAACCTTGCCCACGAGCAGGGTGCCTGCAGTGGCGGCAAAGGCGAAGGTGACGATGAGGACCCAGAAGCGCGGGGTTTTGACCATCTCGCCCGGGGTGAGGTCACCGAAGGTGCCGGCGTGCGCGCCGCCCTTGGGGGCCTCGAAGCCCTCGGGCAGCCAGCCGGCCTCGGGGGCCTTCAGGAACAGGGCGGAGGCGGCGATCGTCACAAAGAAGATGACGCCGAGTGCCTTGAGGGCGCCAAAGATGCCCAGGCTCGGGATGAGCAGTGAGGCGAGCACCGGGGACAGCACGGCGGGGCCGGCGGTCGAAGCGGCAAGGGTGATGCCGGAGGCGAGACCCTTCTTGTCGATGAACCACTTTTGGCCGGTGGTGAGCGCGGGGTTGTAACCCAGACCGTTGCCGATGGCGGCGACGAGCGAGAACCACAGGTAGAACTGCCACGGCTCGGTGACGGTGCCGGACATGAACCAGCCCACGCCGTAGCACACGGCGGCGGCGATCACGACGTTGCGGGGGCCGATCTTGTCGGAGATACGGCCGGCGAAGATGCCCGTCACGGCCATGATGGTCTGGAAGACCGGGAAAGCCCAGGTAAGTGCGCTGGACCACTCGGGGTAGACGGCGAGCAGATTCTTGGACACGACGGAGTACAGCGCGATGGAGCTGATGAAGAACATGGTGACGCACGCGGCAGAAAGCACGACGGCGCGACCCTTATTGGAGTTGGTGGAAGCCATGGGACTCTTTCTAATCGATACGGGGGAGGGAGGGGCGCGTCCGCGGGGGCCTCCCAGTCGGGCTGGTTTACTGATCGGTCGGCTTTGCGACGCCGGACTCGTCGGACCAAAGCTCGACACCCTTGTTCTTAAGGTAGTTGTCGGCGTATGCGCGACGGCCGCCGGGCTTGGCGGTGAGGTCGCCCATCATATTGGAGAAGCCGCCGTCGACCTTGATGGCGTCGCCGGTGGTAAAGTCCGAGCGCGTGGACGCCAGGAACATGACGGCGTTGGCGATATCGCTGACCTCGCCGATGCGGCGCGTGGCGATCAGGCGGCTGCGGCTCTTCTCGACCTCGGGGTCGGCGTAGAAGTTGGCCGACATCGGGGTCTTAACGAAGCAGGGCTCGACGCAGTTGGAGCGCACGCCGTAGGGGCCCCACTCGGCGGCGAGCATCTTGGACATCATGTTGACGCCGGCCTTGGTGGAGCTGTACACGCCCGAGAACGTCTCGGGGGAGTGGCTGGCGACGGTGGAGATGTGCACCAGGCGGCCCTGGCCGGCCTTGATCATCTCGCGACCAAAGCGCTGCGAGGTGATGAAGTAGCCGGTGAGGTTGACGTTGATGACCTCGTTCCAGTCGGAGAGCGGCAGGTCCTCCATGGCGGCGAAGCGCAGGATACCGGCGGTGTTGACGAGGACGTCGACGCGGCCGAAGTTGGCGATGGTGGCATCGACGGCGGCCTGAACCTCGGCCTCGTCGGTGGCGTTCATCTTGTAGCCCTCGGCGTGGATGCCAAACTCAGCGGCGAGGTCAGCGGCTGCGGCCTTGACCTTTTCCTCGTCCAGATCGAGCAGGACGACGTTGGCGCCGTTGCGGGCGAACTCGCGGCAAATCTCGACGCCCATACCGCCGAGTGCGCCGGTCACGGCGCAGACATCGCCCTCGAGCTTAAGCCAGTTGCTCATAGGCACTTCCCTTCTTGTGCCTCCCTGTGGGTCGTTCCCATTAATCGACCCACGTGGTTTTCGCAGGTTATCGTATGCTTTGCATTTGCGCAGGTGAATTGCATATTTGTTAGAATGGCGTTAACCGTAGGTTTACACTGTACATTGAGGTTTGTTCTCAATTGAGCGCGTGACCTGCGAAAACGACCCCCTGCGGTGCTGTGGGCCCGCGCGTGCGAAAACGGGAGATTGACGTGTACGATCGACGACTTGACGCTATTTCGGCCGCCGCGGAGCTGGGAAGTTTCTCGCGTGCCGCGGCAAAGCTGCGCGTGTCGACGCCGGCACTCGTCAAGCAGGTTTCGGGCTTCGAGGCCGAGTTCGGAATCACGCTGTTCGAGCGCTCGCATTCGGGCGTCAAGGTGACGCCGGCGGGTGCTCTGCTGGCGGACGACGCGCGCTCGATCATGCGCCAGTCCGAGGACGCACTGCGTCGTGCCCGACGCGCGGCGGGCGATGGCGGCGCCGTGCGCCTGGGTGTGTCGATGATGTGCCCGGGGCGCCATACACTCGCGCTATGGCCGCAGCTGCACGACATGGAACCGCGTTTGCGTTTTGAGATTGTGCCGGTGGGGGACCTTTACGATGAGCACGAGACCGTTATGCGCAGTCTGGGACGCGAGGTCGACGTGGTGCAGTCGAGTTTTTCGACCCCGCGCTGGGGAGACGCCTGCCAAAAGCTTCGCATCGTTACCGTGCCGTTTTATATCGACGTGCCGCGCACAAGCCGACTCGCGCGCAAGACGCGCATCACGGTTGCCGACCTGGAGGGTATGCGCCTGCGCGTGCTTCGTCACGGCAACGACGCCATGGACAGCCTGCGTATCGATCTTTTGGCCGACGGCGGCGTGGACGTGATCGACGTGGACAGCTTTGACTTTGCGCTTTTTAACGAGGCGGAGGAAAAGGGCGACGCGGTGCTCACCTGCGGAGCGTGGTCGGGCGTGCACCCGGCCTTTGTGGGCGTACCGTTTTTGTGCGGCCGCGAGGTGCCGGTCTATTTGCACTACCCGCTCGAGCCCACCCTCCAAGTCCAAAAATTCGTCAACGCCATTGCCCAACTCCTCAAGTAGCTCACACAAAACGAGGCCCTGGCCAAACGGCCAGGGCCTCACTAACCTTTATTCCGTTTTAAACGACGGGCTGATCACGCGTAGGAGGGTGCCCCGTGGACGGCGGTGTATTTCCTCCGCGCGCAGTTTCGCAGCGCAGCGAGAATGTTTGAGCACGGAGGAGTTACCCCGCCGCCCCGGGGAACCCTCCGTCAGTAATCGTTCCTACTCCAGCTCAAACGCACCCGTGTAGAGCTGGTAGTAATACCCGCGCTTGGCGATCAGTTCGTCGTGGTTGCCGCGCTCGATGATGCGGCCGTGGTCCAGGCAGATGATTGCGTCGGAGTTGCGCACGGTGGAGAGGCGGTGCGCGATGACAAACGTCGTGCGGCCCTCCATGAGCTTATCCATGCCCGCCTGAACGATGGCCTCGGTGCGGGTGTCGATGCTCGACGTTGCCTCGTCCAGAATCATTGCCGGCGGATCGGCGACGGCGGCGCGGGCGATCGAAATCAGCTGGCGCTGGCCCTGCGACAGCTGGGCGCCGTTGCCGGTGAGCATGGTGTCGTAGCCGTCGGGCAGGCGGGTGATAAAGTCGTCCGCGCCCGCGAGCTTGGCCGCCGCGATGCACTCCTCGTCGGTGGCATCCAGGTTGCCGTAGCGGATGTTATCCATCACGGTGCCGGTGAACAGGTTCACGTCCTGCAGCACGACGCCCAGGCTTCGGCGCAGGTCGGCCTTGCGGATCTTGTTGACGTTGATGCCGTCGTAGCGGATCTTGCCGTCGGCGATGTCGTAGAAGCGGTTGATGAGGTTGGTGATGGTCGTCTTGCCGGCTCCGGTGGCGCCGACAAACGCGACCTTCTGGCCCGGCTTGGCAAACACGGACACGCCGTGCAGCACCTCGTGGTCGGGCGTGTAGCCAAAGTCGACGTTGTCCATGACCAGGTCGCCACGCAGCGGCACGTACTCGATCTCGCCGGTTGCGCGGTGCGGATGTTTCCACGCCCACATGCCGGTGTGGTGGTCAGCCTCCTCGAGCTGCCAGGTATCGGGGTTGACCTGCGCGTTGACGAGCGTCACATAGCCTTCGTCGGCCTCGGGCTTCTCGTCGATGAGTTCAAAGATACGGTCGGCGCCGGCGAGGCCCATGACCACGGCGTTGATCTGCTGCGAGATCTGGCCGATCTGTCCGCAGAACTGCTTGGTCATGTTGAGGAACGGCACCACGACGGCGATGGACAGCGCCATGCCCGAGATGCTCAGGTTGGGCACGCCCAGCGCCAGGAAAATGCCGCCGGCAAGGGCCACCAGCACGTAGAGCAAGTTGCCCAGGTTCATAAGGATGGGCATGAGGATGTTGGCGTACATGTTGGCCTTCTGTGAGACCTCGAAGAGCTTTTCGTTGCGCTCGTCAAAATCGGCCTCGGCGGCAGACTCGTGGCAGAACGCCTTGACGACCTTCTGACCGTTCATGACTTCCTCGATATGGCCCTCGACCACGCCGAGCTCGGTCTGCTGCGCAATGAAGAAACGCGCGGAATTGGAGCCGAGCAGCTTGGTCATAAAGGTCATAAAGGCGACGCCGGCGATGATGACCAGGCACATCCACACGCTGTAGTACAGCATGATAAAGAACACCGTGACGATGATGATGATCGTCATGAGCAGGTTGGGCAGCGACTGACTGATCATCTGGCGCAGCGTATCGATGTCGTTGGTGTAGTGGCTCATGATATCGCCGCGCTGGTGCGTGTCGAAGTAGCGGATCGGCAGGTCCTGCATGCGGTTGAACATCATCTCGCGCAGCTTCTCGAGCGAGCCCTGCGTGACGATAGCCATGGCGCGGTTCCAGAAGAGCGAGGACAGGACACCGACGCCGTAGATGCAGGCGAGGGTGGTCACGAGCTGTGCGATCTTGGGCTGCGCGGCCCCCCAATCGCCCGACTGCCACGATTCGCTAATAATTTGCAGGGCGCTCTGCAGGAAGGTCGCGCCGATGGAGTTGATGATGGCGCAGAGCACCACGCCGGCGACGACGAGGGGCAAAAGTACGGGGTAGAAGCCAAAGAGCGTCTTGATGAGGCGCGACATGGTGCCGCCCTTACGGTTGAGCGCGCGCTCGGCGGTCGTTGCCTTACTCATGTGCCTCGCCTCCTTCCTGGGTCTGAGCTTGCGTTGCGGATGCCTCGGTGTCGGCCTCGACGGCCCCTTCGCCCTCGGCAGACATCTTGTTTTGCGAGGTAAAGGTCTCTCGGTAGATCTCGCTCGTCTTGAGCAGCTCTTCGTGGTTGCCGATCTGTGCTATGCGGCCGCCCTCCATGACAATGATGCGGTCTGCGTCCTGCACGGAGCTGATGCGCTGGGCGATGATGAGCTTGGTCGTGTTGGGCAGATAGCTTGCCAGGCCTGCGCGAATCTTGGCGTCAGTCTTGGTGTCGACGGCGCTGGTGGAGTCGTCCAGGATCAAGATCTTGGGGCGACGCAACAGGGCGCGTGCAATGCACAGGCGCTGCTTCTGACCGCCCGAAACATTAGAGCCGCCCTGTTCGATCCAGGTGTCGTAGCCCTTGGGGAAACCGTCGACAAACTCGTCGGCGCAGGCCAGATGCGCTGCCTCGCGGACTTCCTCGTCGGTGGCGTTCGGGTCGCCCCAACGCAGGTTCTCGGCGATGGTGCCGCTAAACAGCACGTTTTTCTGCAGCACCATGGCGACCTGGTGACGCAGCGCGTCCAGGTCGTAGTCGCGCACGTCCACGCCGCCCACGCGCACAGCGCCTTCGGTGGTGTCGTACAGGCGGGCGATGAGGTTAACGAGCGTGGACTTGGCCGAGCCGGTGCCGCCGATGATGCCGATGGTCTCGCCGCTCGTAATGTGCAGGTCGATATCGTCGAGCGCCTGGCGCTTCGCATGCTTGGAATACTTAAAGCTCACGTGGTCAAAGTCGATGGAACCGTCGGCAACCTCGAGCACGGGCTCGGCAGGATCGGCGATCGTGGGCTCGGCGGCCAGCACCTCGGCAATGCGGTGTGCCGATTCGTCGGCCATGGTCACCATGACAAAGATCATCGACAGCTGCATCAGGCTCATGAGAATCTGGAAACCATAGGTAAAGGTCGAGGAGAGCTGGCCCACGTCGAACAGCGTGCCCTGGCTCGTGATGATGAGCTTGGAGCCCAGGTAGATGATGACGACAAACGCGCCGTTGACGCAGATGTTCATCATGGGGTTGTTAAAGGCGAGCAGCTTCTCGGCGCGGGTGAAGTCCATCTGGACGTCGCGCGCGGCGGTCGCGAACTTCTCCTTCTCATAGTCTTCGCGCACATAGCTCTTGACCACGCGCATGCCGGTGACGTTTTCCTCGACGGACTCGTTAAGGGCGTCGTACTTGTGGAACACGCGCGAGAAGATGGGGCGCACCTTAAAGATGATAAAGAACAGCCCAAAGCCCAGCAGCGGAATGATGACCAGGTAGACCATGGCGACGCTGCCGCCCATGATAAATGCCATGGTAAAGGCGAAGATCAAGACCAGCGGCGCGCGCACGGCGATACGGATGATCATCATAAAGGCCTGCTGCACGTTGTTGATATCGGTGGTCAGGCGCGTGACGAGCGAGGAGCTCGAGAACTCATCGATGTTGGCAAAGCTGAACGTCTGGATCTTGTAGAACAGGTCGTGACGCAGGTTCTTGGCGAATCCGCAGCTCGCATGGCTGCAGGTGACACCAGCCGCGGCGCCAAAAGCAAGCGACGTCAGCGCGATGAGCACCAAAAAGCCTGCGGTGGGAAGCATCTCGGCTACGGTGGCGCCGTCTTTGATAGCGTCGATCAGGTTGGCGGTGATAAATGGAATCAGCATCTCGCAGAGCACCTCGCCAAGCACGAGCAGCGGCGTGGCAACAGTGACTTTCATATAGTCGCGGATGCTTCCCATGAGGGTTTTAATCATCCAGTTCCTCCCAGGTTACGCGGATTTTATCGAGCATTTCGGCGAGGTCCTCGCGCTCGTCGTGGGTGAGCGCGCTAAAGGCCTGCTCTCTAAAGCGAATGCGGGCCGCCTGCTCTACGTGGGCCTTTTCCCATCCCGCTTCGGTCAGGCGAATGGTGAGCTGCCGCCGGTCTTTGGGATTGCGGCTGCGCTCGATAAGGCCGGCGCATTCGATCTTGGAGAGAATCTCGGAAAGCGAACCGGGCTTAAGATCAAAGTGCAGGCCTAGTTCCTGCTGTGACATCTCGCCGTTTGGCTGCTTGGCGAGCAAGCAGACGATGGGGGCCTTTCCCGAGGCGCCGCCGCCGTGAAAGTGCAGAAAGTGGCCGCAGAAGCCCAGCCCGTTTAGGATGTGCTTGGCGAGCGCGTCTGATTGGGACTGTGCCGCGGGCGCATCTGCGGGTTCATGGGGGTCGCCGCCCGGCGTGTGGGGGCAGAGGCCGATGTGGTCATCGCACATGGTGTCGCTCCTTTCTTTAGTTAGGTAGTGCAATTGTTTTGTGCCTAACTAATTTAGGAGTGCAAGAAATAAATGTCAAGGTACCAAACTTATTAAGTTACGGCGTTTTACCAAACGCCGTAACCGCTCGATGCTGCAAACGCTCCTAAGCGGCAATCTGATCCCTTGGGGACGAAGGAAAAGGTATCGTTTTGGGCTGCGATGATGCCTTTCGAAGCGGCCTTGCCAAAAACTATGCCTAATTACTACGATGAATCCAGCATCCCCGACTACAACAGCTGTTTCTGAAAAAACGCAAGCTATCTACCTGCGGTTTTGTTGGAGAGAAATTCGTTGTGGTTGGAGGCGGGCGGTTAAACGTAGTAAATAGGCATAGTTTTGAAATGGCGCTATATGAGTAGCATCAACTAGGCCGCTATGGAGCAAACAGCCCCCATTTCCGAAACCTTTCCGCAACAATTTGCCCTTCGTACCGCTCGCCTCCGCCCACAACGCCTCCTGCGCTACACTTAGTCGCACTGTGGCGCTGCTGCGCTGTGCCCGAAACAAGGGAGACCCTCATGAAGAACACTCAGCTGCTGCTGATTAACGATATGTGCGGTTACGGCAAGGTCGCGCTTTCCGCCATGCTGCCGGTGCTGTCGCACATGGGCTACCGTATCCATAACCTGCCGACGGCGCTCGTTTCCGACACGCTCAACTACCCCAAGTTCTACATCCACGACACCACGGAGTACGTGCGTCAGAGTCTTGCCATCTGGGAGGAGCTCGGCTTTGAGTTCGACGCCATCTCGACCGGCTTTATCGTGACCGAGGAAGAGACGCGCATCATCTCGGACTTTTGCCACCGCCGCGCGCAAAAGGGCACCAAGGTGTTCGTCGACCCCATCATGGGCGACAACGGCAAGCTCTATGCGGGCGTGCCCGAGTCCACGATTGGCCTTATGCGGCATCTTCTGGAGTGCGCAGACTACGCGGTGCCTAACTATACCGAGGCGTGCCTGCTTGCCGATAGGCCTATTGCCGAGGAAATTACGCCCGATGAGGGCCGCGCCCTTGTGGACGCCGTGCGCGAGCTGGGTGCCAAGTCGGTGGTCATTACGAGCACCGTGGTCAATGGCACGAACGCGGTTATCGGTTACGACCATGTAGCGGGGGAGTACTTTATGATTCCCTTTGAGCTCATTCCGGTCTATTTCCCGGGCACGGGCGACACGTTCTCGGCGGTGCTCGTCGGCCGCGTTATGGCAGGTTGGAGTCTGCAGCGCGCGACGTCCGATGCCATGCGTGTGGTGGCTGAGCTTATCGAGCGCAATGCCGACCAGGAGGACAAGTCGGCCGGCCTTCCCATCGAAGCCTGCCTGGATGTGATTGACCATGAGTAACGCTGGCGAGGGCGGCGCCAAGCCTGCGGGCGGGGGCAAGCCGCTCGGCGCGCCGCGGGGCAAACGTCCGCGTATCCGCGTGAGCTGCGTGGACCAGCTGGGAACGTGCCGCTGCCATCATGGTCACAAGCCGGGCGACGTTTTTGACTTCGACCGAGACCGCGGCAAGATGTGCGCCATGGCCTGCCATGTGGGCTTTCCCTATATCGATATCCTGCGCTATGGCGGAACCGTGCCTGGCAACGAGCCCCGCACGGCAAAGTTCTGCTGTCCCGAGGTCGACACGTTGAACGTCTGGCTTGCCGAGATCGTCGACGAATAGCCGGATGTGACAAAGGGGCGGGCCCTTTGTCGCATCCGCCGATGGTGCCCCTTCTTTTTTGCCTATAATCCTAAATCTCTGCATTTCATCCGATATTAGGTTCTAAAAACTCTGCATTTCATCGATAATCAAGCATATAAACCTTGCATTTCATTTGATGACACTGAGGGGAGAGCCTATGCTGCGTAGGAAAATAGCGGCAGAGCTGGAACGTTGGCTGAAGTCTGCCGAGCAAAAGGCCTTATTCATTACGGGTTCTCGCCAGATCGGCAAAAGTTATTCGATTCGCGCATTTGGCAAAGCCAGCCATGCAACCTACATCGAACTCAACCTCATGGAAAATCGCCAGGCAAAAGATGCTCTTCTCGAGGCACGGGATGCCGACGATTTCATCAGCAGGGTGACGCTTCTCTCGGGAAAGCCGATAGCACCGGGCAAAACGCTCGTGTTTATCGATGAGGTCCAAGAGGCCCCCGACATCATGACGATGGCAAAGTTCCTTGTTGAGGACGGGAGGTGCCGCTGGGCGTTTTCGGGGTCAATGCTCGGGACCCAGTTCAAGGTCGTTAGGTCCTATCCCGTGGGATATGTTCACGAGCTTAGGATGTTCCCGCTCGATTTCGAGGAGTTTTGCTGGGCGATCGGGGTGAGCGAGGGAGCTCGCCAAACGATACGCGACGCGTGTATCAGCGAGAAGCCCATTCCTGATTACATTCACGACGCGATGATGGCAAACTTCAGGACCTATACCGTTGTCGGTGGAATGCCAGAGGTCGTGCAGCGTTTCCTTGACACGCGGGGCGACCTTGCCTCTGTTCGTCAGCTACAGTCAGAGCTCAACGAACAGTACCGGCGGGATATCTCCAAGTATGCAAGCGGGCGAGCCCTTCAGGTGCAGAGCATTTACGATCAGCTCCCTATTATGCTCGAGGGCGAAAACAAACGCTTCGTGCTCAATTCCATTGACCTCAAGGCGCATTACGACAAGTACCAGCGAGATTTTGTCTGGCTTGTCGATGCCGGCGTTGCTCTCAAGGCGGATATCGTAACCGAGCCAAAGTCGCCCCTGCTCAAGACGGCACGGCCATCGCAGTTCAAGCTATACCAATCGGATACGGGCATGTTGATGGCGCGCTACCCCGTTGGCGTCGCCCAGGCGGCGTATCTTGATAGCAAGGAACCCAATCTGGGCGGTATTTACGAAAACGTGGTGGCCCAGCAGCTGACTGCCCAAAATCGCCAGCTTTACTACTATCAGACAAAGAAGCGCGGCGAAGTGGACTTTGTGGTCGACGGACCGGATGGAACGGCTGTTCCGATCGAGGTTAAATCGGGTTCCTATTACCACGCGCACGCCGCGCTCGGTCATGTGCTTGATACGGCCGAATATGGCGTAAGGCTTGGGATTGTTTTCTCGAGAGGCAACGTTGAACGCAGCGGAGCTGTTCTTTATTTGCCGCTATATGCGACCTGGGCCCTTTCGGATGTTTTGGGTGACTCCTGTGCCGAGGGGATAAAGCTGGAGGTCAAGCCGGTCTAGGGACAGTCCCCGATGCGACAAAGGGATAGTGCCTTTGTCGCATCCGCTATCCGAGATAATGAGCGTGGATTTTCTCCCGTCTAGAGCGCACTTGAATGCTCAAAGTGGGAGAAAATCCACGCTCGATCTGTATGCCGATGACGCGGCTCACGAGGTGAACCTACAGCTGCTCGAGCATAGCGGTGCAGCCGGCGAGCACGTCGCGGTAGGTGGCATCGAAGTTGCCGGTGTACCAGGGATCGGCCACGTCGCCGGGGCGCTCGGTCCAGTCGAGTAGACGCGAGATTTTGCCATCGGGGTCCTTACCAAAGATGCGGTGCAGGCCGCGGGCGTTCTCGGCATCCATATAGACAATGTGATCCCAGTCGCCATACTCCGCGCGACGCACCTGGCGCGCGCGATGTGCTACGACGGGAATCCCGACCTCGCGCAGCTTGGCGACGGTGCCGTGATGCGGCGGGTTGCCGATCTCCTCAGTCGAGGGCGCAGCAGAATCAATGACGAACTCCGCC
>CALEXE010000003.1:0-40192 GCA_937925265.1 uncultured Collinsella sp.
AAATTCTATTGCACCCATTTTTCAGCTTTATGGGATTGACAGCTATCATCGCAAACCTCATATTTGTCAATTTTATCTATTGCATATCATTCTTCAAGAGGAAATCGCGAAGGTTCCCTTTTCACGCTTTTTCCTCCCTGTTGGGGGCGCAAGTCTGCGCAGAAAATGCCGGGGTTTTCTTCCCCTGTAACTCACATTATAACTCACTTTTTTCTTGTCCCCCTATGGGAAGCGGAAATACAGCACAAACAAAACCCGGGAATTGCTTCCCGGGTTTTTGCTGTTTAGATGCCCATGAGCTGCTTTTTCTTGGCGGCGAATTCCTCTTCAGTGATGATACCGGAATCGAGGAGATCCTTGTACTTCTTGATCTCGGCGACGGCATCGGTGGGGGCGGCCACAGCAGCCGCAGCCGCGGCGGCCTTCTCGGCCGCGGCCTTGCGCGCCTTGGCCTCGGCAGCGGCACGGACCTTCATGGCTTTCTCTCGCGCAGCCTTCACCTCGGGCGTGATGACGCTCATGGGTTCGGCAGTCGAGACCTGGTAGAAAAAGCCCTTAAAGTCGATCTGCATGTCGGTAATGGCAAGACCAAACAGGTCGTGGACCTCATTTTCAAACGGGAATACCGCCGGATAATACGAGCTGATGGACGGAATCTCCTGGTACCGGTCGATTCCCTCGACTACCAGGTTCTCAATCGCATAGCTGCCGTCCTGCGCAATATGCTCCCGAGCGGCATGAACGTTGATAAACGTATAGACCAGGCGATACGTGCCGTCGTCGACGTTGCGCTCGGCGTGCATTTGCACAAAGCGCGCGCCGACGCCCTTGAGCGCCTGGACATGCGACAGCAACTCATCGATCCCGACTGTGGTATAGATTGCCTCTTGCATTACTCGGCCTCCTTTGCAGCGACGGACGCGGCGGGCGTCCCAGTGGGCGTGTCGCCGGCCCCCGCGGCCACAAACCCGTCCTCGCCCAGCTCAACGCCACCGTCCCAGGTGGCGGCGCCGCCCACGGTGAGCGGATCGCCGCCGGCGCGCATCACGGCCTCCTTCTGGTCCAAGATGCCGCACGCCTCCACGATGGCATCGATCACCGTCTCGGGGCGAATGGCGCACCCGGGCGCGTACACGTCCACGGGAATCGCGCGGTCCACGCCGCCGATCACGTTGTAGGCATCGCGGAACACGCCGCCCGAGCACGCGCAGATGCCGCACGCCACCACGCACTTGGGCTCGAGCATCTGGTTGTAAATCTGACGCACGACGGGCAGGTTCTGGGCATTGACCGACCCCGTCACCAAAAAGATGTCCGCATGCTTGGGGTTGCCGGTGTTGACCACGCCAAAGCGCTCCGCATCGAACAGTGGGGTAAGCGAGGCCAGCACCTCGATATCGCATCCGTTGCAGCTCGAGCCGTCGTAATGAATAACCCACGGTGAGCGCGACATTTTATGATCCATGGATGCCGCCTCCTAAATAAACACGTCGACGAGGATGGGCATAAGGTTGAGCAGGCCAAACACCAGCGCCACGCCCCAGCCGAGCTTAAAGCAGCTGCGCCAGGTGCTGCGTGCGAAGGTGTTGTCGATCAGCACCTCGACAAAATACGTCGCGGCCATCACGACCAGGGCTACGACCCAGCTCACCGGGTTGTCCCAAACAAAGAACATGCCCACCCACATCAAAAACAGCACGGTCTCGCACCAGTGCATAAGGGTCATCTTGGCCAGCGTGCCGCCGCTCATCTCGGTGGCGACGCCCTGGACAATCTCCTGATGCGCGTGATGCGAGTACGAAAGATCGAACGGCGACTTGCGCAGTTTGATGGTAAGCACCGCGAGCAGCGCGAGGAAAATGGGCGCGCTGTACACGATGATGGGGGCCGACTGCCCCGTCACGGCGATGGAATCAAAGCTATCGGTGGCAAGGTACAGGCCCACGCTCATCAGCAGAACGGCGGGCTCGTAACTCATGACCTGCAGCAGCTCGCGGTCGGCGCCAACCTGGGCAAACGGGCTTTGCGTCGAGGCGGACGCCAGCACCACAAAGATCGCGGCGAGCGTCACCATAAAAGCGCACAGTAGCGTGTTAGAACCCGACACAAAGATGCCGCCGCCCACGACGGTGAAGATGAGCGCGCATGCCATATAGGTATCGTCCATGGTGTTTACGCTGGCAGGGGCCTTGCGCAGCAGCTTGGCAACGTCGTAGAACGGTTGCAGCAGGCGCGGGCCCACACGGCCCTGCATGCGGGCCGAAAGCTTGCGGTCAAGGCCGTCGATCAGGCCTCCCACAAGCGGCGCAATCAAGGCAAACGCCACGGTACCAATAAATATGCCCACGACACCCGAACCTTCAAAATACTTACCGCGCAGCACCGAGGGCGCGCTCATGGCAAGTCTCTCGGGCCCAATCCACGCGCAACACAGCAGCGCAAACAAGATAATGCTGCAACACACGACGCTACCCGCGGGGCCAATACGCTTCTCGCCAAGGGCGTCCTCCGAGTACCAATTGCGCTTTTCGGCCTTCACCTCGTGTCCCATCGAGCCACGGAAATGGCGATATTTGTCGGTCCCCACACCCGAAAGGTACACGTTGACGTGCGGTTTGTTGCTCACGCGGAATGAAGTCAGCAGCACCACGGCGATAAACGCCACGATAACCACCATCAGATACATGGAGTCCTTGCCAATAACGTACGGCACGCGGCCAAACACCATGGCCAAGTAAGGCGACACCAGGCCGCTCGAGATGAGCGGGAACGCCACGCAGCAAAGAATCAGCAGCGCGGCGATGGTGTTGAGCGCCATCCATTCGGTCTTATGGACATTGACCTCAACGTTTTGAGCCGTGGGGTCGACGCCCGAAAGCTTGGCAAGCCACTTGCCCCAGAAGAAGAACGTCGCGGCCGAGCCAAAGGCAAGCACCATGATCATGAGCACGTTGCCGGTCTGCGCGAACGCCACCAGGGCGCCCCACTTGGACACGAGCATGCCAAACGGTGCCACGAACATGCCCATGATGCCCAGCATCATCAGACGCGTCAGGTGTGGCATGCGGCTGAACATGCCATCCATGTCCTCGATATTGCGGCTGCCGATATGATGCTCGGCGGTGCCCACGCACAGGAACAGCAGCGACTTGGCCACCGTGTGGAACAGGATCAGGAAGATGGCGGCCCATACGGCCTCGGGCGCGCCGACACCCAAGCAAGCACTGATGAGGCCCAAGTTGGAAATGGTGGAGTACGCGAGGACGCGTTTGGCGTTGCTCTGCGAGATGGCCATGAGGGCAGCGAGCAAAAACGTGATGGCACCCACGCTCGTGACCATAAAGCCGGTCACGGGATAGATGGCATAGAGCGGGCTGAGCTTGACCATCAGGAACACGCCGGCTTTGACCATGGTTGACGAGTGCAGCAGGGCACTCGTGGGCGTGGGGGCAACCATGGCACCCAATAGCCAAGTGTGGAACGGCATCTGTGCGGCCTTGGTGAGCGCGGCAAGCGACAGCAACAGGACCGGCATCACCAGCAGCGCGGATTGCGCGGTTCCGGCGCTGGAAAGCTCGATCATGCCCGAGATGGTCAGCGGCATGCCGTTAACGTGCAGGTACATGAGTCCGGCCAAAAACGCGATGCCGCCCAGCATGTTGAGGATGATCTGGGTGAAAGCGTTTTTTATGGCCTCGGGCGTGCGCGTGTAGCCAATCATGAGGAACGAGCACACGGTGGTGATTTCCCAGCCACAGAACAGCCACTCAAGGTTGTCGCTTGTCACGATGACGAACATGGCCGAGAGGAACAGGAACATAAGCGCCAGGAACTGCGGGCGTCGGTCGGGCGCCGCCTGCCCGCGCAGCGCTGCCTCGTGCTCGTCGTGGGCCTGGAAGTCCTTCATGTAGCCCAGGGCGTACACGCAGATAAGGCTGCCGACAATGCCGACGGCAAGCACCATGATCACACTCATGTAATCCAGGTAGAGCGGCGTGGCGGTGACAACCTCGGCCGCAGGCAGCGTCATGGCAGCGAAGGCAACCGAACCCACCAGCTGCACCACGCCGAGCACCGTGGTGAGCGTGCTCTTATATTTACGCGCGTTGTACAGGATGACGGCGCACAGGATCACGTCGATGACGGAGCTGATGATCGAGAGCACATGCGAGGTGCCGGGGGCAACCTCGAAGCTCTGCGGGCCCGTGCCAAAAAACATGACGGCGACTACAACCGTCACCGCCATAATGATGCCAGAGCCTACAAGCCCTACCGCATCGCGGGCGCGGTCACCGCGCGCGAGCAGCATGCCCAGCGCCGGTACCAGCGGAAACAGGGTAAGGAAATACAGTAGCGTCATACCATCACTCCCCCATGCAAAAACGCTGCAATTGTTTAACGTTATAGCTCAGTTGAGGAGTAGCGGCGGCGGGTTTTCGGTCAACTGGGGAGTTTTAGGCGTACGGGGTAACGAGTCTGTCCGCTTTGGAGCAGAGAGGCGACGCTCCCCCTATCGCGGCGGCGGGCGCACGGGCCACTGCGCGCGGTTTATTAACCACTTTGGAGGATGTTCCAGTAGGCTCACGACGGTCCAAAAAGTTGGCGCGGCAAGAAAAATGCGCCCCTGTGGGCGCACCATCCCGTTCGCTATTCCGCCTTTTTAACGCGCGGCTTGCGACCGCGCGGCTTATCAACCAGCGCGGACTCACCGCTCTCGCGATACTGGCGGCACCAAGCCTTGACCGAAGACTCGCTGGGAATCTTGTGCTTGATCATGGCCTCGCGAACCGTTAAGCCGTTTTCCAAGCGGTCCTTGACCACGGCGAGCTTAACTTCGTACGAATAGGTGTGATGATGCGAACCGGCGTTGAGAATGGCGTCGGCACCGCCTACGGCATACGCGCGGGCCCACTGACGAGCCGTGGCCTGGGGAATGCCAAGCTCCGCGGCGAGGGTGCGATGACCGACCCCCTCTTGGAGGATCTCGACGGCGCGCTGCCTAACCTCGGGCGCATGCGTGCGAGTCCTAGTTGCTTCCGACATACCTGCCACTTCTTAGCCTTAACCGTTAATCTGCTTTCTTACGTGCAAGTTAGATAGTAGCATTTTACTGTTTGCTCAAAGCAGTTAATTAAAATAGACGCGGCGTTATCTGGGCATTTGGCACCAATTTACGACATTTCTTTATCGATTATTTACGCTGGTAGCTGACTCGCAGCCAATCGTCATTCGCCTGTCAACAAAATTGACACCTCTTTATGTCCTTTGGCATAGAGGATATAGTTATTAACCCCTCCCCCAATAATTTTGAGTAATCGGCAAGGCAGTAGACGTCCTTACTCCTCATGATTACCGCGCATTGCCATCCACCGAAGCAAAACAAAAAGGGCGGGGCCTGCTGCGCTTGCAGGCCCCGCACCGGTTGACACCCGACGGGACACAGCCGGGCGAGGCGGATCCGTGCTACCGCCCCGCCTGGCCGCGATGTTCAACTACAGCTCGTTGGCCGCGTGATACGCCGTGCGAATGGCGCTCGCAATGTCGGCGGCGCGCTCGCCCGAGCAGTCGCCCACGCAGGTCACGGGCACCGTCACGCCATCCAGGTCAAACGCGTTGGCCTTGGAGCCCACGGCCATCACCACGTAATCGCAGGCGATCTTCACCGGCTCCTCGGGGCCGTCCTCGGTGGTGTGCACGGCCTCCACGCCCTCGTCGGTAACGGCGGTCAGGCGGGTCTTAACGTGCTGTTCCACGTTGTGGGCGGCGAAGTCGCTCATGATCAGCGGCAGAATGGTCTCGGACTCGCCCGCGGCAATCTTGTCGAGCATCTCGACGATCGCCACCTCGCAGCCGTGCTGCAGCAGGTACTCGGCAGTCTCGGTGCCCACCAGGCCACCGCCAATGACGGCGACGCGCCCGCTGAGCTCCACCTTGCCGGCCAGCACGTCCCAGCTCGAGACGACCTTGTCCGAGTCGGCACCCGGAACGGGGATGACCACGTCGTGTGCGCCCACGGCCACAATCGCGGCGTCGGCGGCGTTGAGATCCTCGGCCGTAGCGGCATGGTTGAGCTCGACCTTCACGCCCAGGCCGGGCAGAATCTTCTCGTAGTACTCGACCGAGCGCATGATCTCGTCCTTGCGCGGAGGCGCGGCTGCCAGCACAATCTGGCCGCCCAAGTGATCGCTCGCCTCATAGACGGTCACGTCGTAGCCGCGCTTGGCCGCCACGCGCGCGGCCTCCAAGCCGGCAATACCGCCGCCCACCACGGCGATCTTCTTGTCACCCTCGCCCGGCTTAATGGCGACGGTCGCCTCGTCGCCGTTCTCGGCATTGAGCACGCACGAGATGTACTTGCGGTTTTGAATCGCGTCGACGCAGCCCTTGTTGCAGTTGAGGCACTCGCGGATGGGCTCGCCCGTGGCGGCCTTGAGCGCAATATCGGGATCGCACATGAGCGAGCGGCCGTAGGCGATGATGTCGGCGGCGCCGTCTTCCAGAATCTTCTCGCCGGCCGCGACCGAGACAACACGGCCGACGGTTGCCACCGGCACGGAGACCAGGGCCTTGACGCGCTCGGCCACGGGCAGCGTCCAGTTGTAGGGCATGGCGCCCATGGGCGGAATGGTGTCGCCCATGTTGCCGGTGTGGTTTGCCTGCGCGACCTGGATCATGTCGATGCCGGCGCCCTCGAGCAGCTTGGCAAACTCGCAGGCCTCGTCGGGCTGCAGGCCGCCCTTGCCGCGCGGCGTGCCGTCGGGGTTCTCCATGATCACGGGGAGCTTGTACTCCACCATCAGCTGCGGCGCGGCTTCCTTAATGGCGGCGACGACCTCGAGCGCATAACGGACGCGGTTCTCGAACGAGCCGCCGTACTCGTCGGTGCGCTGGTTGAGGATGGCCGAGCACAGCGAACCCACCAGACGGTCGCCGTGAACCTCGATGGCGTCGATGCCGGCCTGCTGCGCGCGGGCGGCCGAGGCAGCGATGGCCTCCTTGATCTGGGTGAGCTGCTCTACGCTCGCCTCGTTCACAAAGTGCTGCATGTCGTGGTGCAGCTTGGCGTAGGCCTGCTTGCGGATCTCGTTGGACTCGGCCATCTTGGCGGCAAAGGTCTCCTCGTCGCCGGCGGCCTTGGCCTCCTGCGCAGCCTTGGCGGCGGCCATGGAACCCATGACCATGCGGCCGACACCGGGCACGTCGTACTCGGGATGGAACAGCTGCAGCGCGACCTTGGCACCGTGCTTGTGGACGGCGTCGGCCAGCGCCTTAAACGTGGGGATCTGGGCGTCGGTCGCTAACTTGGGCGTGGGGCTTGCGGTCATAACAGGAGCAACGTCGCCGATGACGATGTAGCTCACGCCGCCACGGGCCAGGCGCTCGTAAAAAGCCAGGCTGCGCTCGCCAATGGAACCGTCGCGCTCCTCGTAGCCGGTGGTCAGCGGCGGGAACATAATGCGGTTTTTAAGCTCAAGGGGGCCAACCGTAATGGGCTGGAGCAGTTTGGATGCGGGTGCGGTCATGGACATTCCTCTCTTGTAGGCGCGGCGGCGATGTTGCCGCGTAGTTGTTTAGAGGATATGGCATGGGAGCACAGTGGCGCAACGGAAATCGGCAGACAGCAGGTAGCGGCAGGTGGATGGGGCGGGGCGGCCCGTCGGTTTGTCTCAATCCGTAACAGTTAGGCCCACTTTTGGCCTCCACCTGTTACAGATCGAGACAAACCAACCCGGCCCGCTAGAACATCTAAATCTGTAACAGCTACTCGGCAAAATCCATCCCTCGTGTTACAGAATTAGACAAACGAAGACCGTCCTGCCGAAACATCTCAATCTGTAACAACTACAGACCAAAACCGGACCCACCTGTTACAGATCGAGACAAACCCCAATAACAACGACACCGTCCCCGTTCGAGGAAACGACCGCCACACTCACCGTTTTAAACAACCTGGCACCGCTCAGCCTGCGATAATAATTTGGTCACGCGTCGACTACGGCGAAGACGCGGCAGAAGGGACACCCATGCAACCGAGCACCACCGATAGGTCCACCGCAAAGCAAGCGCTGCTCGAGGCGCTTTTGAACGACGCAGGGCTCAAAAACCTCACGCAAACAGCCTCTATCGTTATGGGCAACCCGGTGCTCGTCGTCGATCCCGTGTACCGCTATGCCGCCCGCGGCGGCTTTGAGCTCGACGATGACGACGACTCCCCCTTTGCAGCCATCACCCGCGCCGAGCTCTCCGAAGGCGACATGCTGCAGGACGAAGCCGTACGCTACATCATCAAATGCGGCTTAGACGAGGAGATTGCCCGCTCGACAGGCCCGCTTACACGCTATAACGACATGTTCCGCCTCAACACCATGACCGATGCGATCAAGGTGCACGGCACGTGTCTGGGCCGGGCGATGATGATCGAACGCAATCACGCCTTTGGCGATAGCGATCGCGAGGTCTTTGAGTTCTTTGTCCGACTGCTCGCGCAAGAACTGCAGAAAGGTGGCTTTCTTTCGTTGGGCGGCCCGCAACAGGGGCCATATTTTCTCTCGCGCCTCCTGGACGACGAAATCCCCAACCCCATCACCTGCACACGCAAAATGCAGCTCGTCGGCTTTGCGCCGCTTCCCGCCCTCTACGTTGTATGCCTGCTCAAAAAAGATTCCCAGCTCGAGGCGCGCGAGGCGGAGAGTATCCGAGGACAATTGCAGCCGCTACTGCACCATAGCCTTATCACCATGTACGAAGGTGAGCTCGTGGCGCTGGTAAGCCGTCCGCCCTCCACGCAGCTACCCGCCAACGACGAGGCGATCCTTGCCCGCGTTGCTGCCACGAACAATTTGTTCATTGGCATCAGCAACGAGTTTTCCCAGGCAACCGATGTGCGTTCGCACCTCAATCAGGCACGCGCCGCCATTCGATACGGCTCGACCTTTACCAAAATCCTCGAAGACACCCATGTGTATCGCTATTGCGAATACACCTACATGGAAATGCTCGACATCTGCAACGACCACATCAACCTTATAAACTACTGCCATCCGGCAATCTGGGCACTTTGGAAGCATGACCAGTCGCACGATTCCGAGCTGGTCGAGACGCTCTTTGCCTTTATGCAGCACAGCTGTAACACGGTGCGCACCGCCGCGATCTTGTCGCTTCACAAAAACACGCTGCTCTATCGCATTAACCGCATAAAGGAAATCACCGGTAACGACTTGGCATCGGGAGAGGACCTCTTTTTGTTCCACCTCTCGATTCGCACCCTAATCTACCTTGGCTTTCTTGAGCCGAGGATTAAGCCCCGCACCAGCGCCGACCTGCACTGCCGCAAGTAGGCCGGGCGGGGCTTGGGCAAAACTAGTCGCGCTTAATCTCCAGCGTGGGGAACGTCATCTTGGCGTACTTTTCCATGAGCGGCTTTACTTCGTCCATATGGGCGAAGAACTCGTCGCGGGTCTTGTTGATCTCGTTGAGGTGCTCGGCGCGCGCGTGGTCGTCGTTGCGGTCGCGAATCAGGCCGTTCTCGGCAATCTTGAGCTTGGGGCGACCGGTGCGCTCGTCGGTTACGATATCGCCGCCCGCGCCGCAGACCGCACACTCCCAGGGAAACTCGACCCCATCCCAATGCTTGTCGCCGGGGTACACCAGGGAGCTGTGGCAGTTGGGACACACGCCGTCATCCGGATCGCCCAGCCAGCAGCGCTCGTCAACAGGCGTGCGAATGGCCTTGACGATGTTCTCGCCCATCTTGTGGGCGCGGGCGATCTGTCCGCCCCACTCCACGTCGTCTCCCCACACAAAAGCATTGCCCGGGCGGCCGTCGCGCTGCGCCATATAGCGATCGACGACAGTCATCGACATGGTAAACATAGTCGCCTGCAGGCTCTCCAGTGCCAGGGACTGCCAATCGTGCATGGAGCCGCCAACGGAAATAAGGCCGGCAACGGTATGCGGATTCTCCTTTACGGCACCGATGGCAAGCAAGAACGAAAGCTCGTATGCCAAGAAGCGCTGGGCAAAGCGGGTGTAAACCGAGCTGGGCGTAAGGTCGTAGGTCGGGACCGAGAAGATCACGCCCTGGCAGGTCTGCAGTTCGCGAATAATCGCATCTACATCGTCTTTGTTTTTAAGGACGCAGCCGTGATATTCCTTTTGCAGGCCGGCGCCCATCTTTCCCATCTGCATGGTGCAGCCCTCGCAACCGGTGCAGGGCAAGATGTTATAGTCGAACAAATTGATCAGCTCGACCTCGCCGCCAGCCTCGCGCACCGCGCAAAGGGCCTCTTTGGCCAAAGCCTCGCCGTTGCCACCGTGCCTGCCGGCACAAATCGCCATCACTTTAAACGACATAGTCGCTCCTCTCCAGAGCATTTTGGACACGGATTCTGCCCGTGTGTACTTCGCAAAAAGCGTACGGCAGACGCAAAACATGCGCACCGTCCAGGCAACCAAGGCCCGCTCGGTATTTGCGGAATACCTCGTGCAGATAAACAAAGGCCCCTCCCGCATGCCTACAAGGGACAAAACGAAAGGGGTCGGCGCTCTTATTTGCGCTTAAAGGGAATGGGTTTGGGCGGGCACTTGGGCTTGACGGCCCCAGCCGTGACGATCGCGCCGTTGTCGCAAATGTCCAGGCAGGCACCGCATTGGCTGCAGGCCTTTTGGTCGATCACATGGATAAAGCGCGGCCTTCCCAAGATCGCGTCCTCCTCGCAAACGTCCGAATCGACGCACTTGTTGCAGGCCTGGCATTTAGAGGCCAAGATATGGAAGGTCAAGAATGCCTGGCATTCCCCGGCAGCACAGACCTTCTTGGTGGTGTGCTGCATGATCTCGCCCTCGAACAGGTCGAGGAACGACTGCACCGTGCGCGCCAGCACGCGGCCTTGCTCGCACAGACACTGCGCCTGCATCACGGGGCAAAGGTCGCGAAGGAGCGCCAAGTCGCCCGGCTTGCCCTTCTTGCGGCAGGTATCGGCAAGAATCGTTGCAATCTGATGCGAGCCCTCGTAGCCAAAGACACAGCGTCCGCAGCTCTCGTGACGATAGAGCGTGCAAATGTCCAAAAGCGCCTTTGCCATGCAGTTTTTGGCGGTGTAGAGGCGCACGTAGTCGCTGCATAGCTCAATCTTTGAGGTGTCATCGGGCCTCAGCAGCAGACCGCTGGGATAGCCAATCCCCACCGCTTTAGCGTCGTCGGCGCCCGCCGCGGCAACCAGGGATTCCGCACTCACGACACGGTCGACCTCAACGGGCTCCTCGGCCCCGTCAATCCACACCCAGCGCTTGCCTTCGGCGGCAAGTAACTCTGATCCGCTCAGGCAGCGGTCGGCGCCATCGCCCTCGCAGCAAGATGGGAGAGGCTTTTCGCCGTCGAGCATCTTGGCCGCGGCCGAACCGTTGGCATAGACAAAGCCCAGGCTCGGGTCGCACTCGATCACGCGGCAGGACTCGCCCAACGCATCCGCGAGTGCGGCAGAGGCCTCATCGCCTGCCGGCACCAAAACCGCCTGGGCACCGGCCCCTGCAATTTTTTCCGCAGCGGCCGCCACGTCCTTCTTAAGGAGCCAGAGCGCGACGGGGGCCTGCTTATGCGCAGGCATAAAGTTGATGATCGTCATGGGTTATCGCTCCTTTCCTAGTATTCGTTCCACAGGCGCGGCGTACTGATCGTTAGGCGCAAATCGCACTGCAAGCATCGGCTCGCCTCGCACGTAGCCTCATGGTCGGTATAGGGGCACTCAAACGTATCGAAGTTATCCTTACGCGTCTGGGCATCGACAAACTCGGGTTGCACGGCATCGTCGTAGAAGCCCTCGGGGACACGCCCAATCCACTGCTCGGGAGCATCATGCTCGGTCAGCCCCTCGTCGATGTTGCCATCGCCACCCAAAGCGCGGTCGATGGCCGAGGCGCACGTGCGACCTGCGGCGATTGCCGCGATCACCGATTTGGTACCCGTCACGCAGTCGCCCGCCGACCAGATGCCTTCAACGCTCGTCTTGCCTTCGGTATCGGCCACGATATACGGGCCGCGCGTAAGCTCAAGGCCCATCTGGGCCGTGCCCTCGGGCTTTTGACCCACGGCAAAGATCACGCAGTCGGCATCGATGCTCTTCTCGCCGCCGTCGAGCAGTTCGGTGACGGCGCGGTGGTTCTCGTCAAAGTAGAACCGCTCGATCTTGTGGATCGTCATGGAACCGACCTTGCCCGAACCGTCCTCGGTCTCGTTAATGCTGGTAAAGGCATAGGCATCGTGCAGGACCACGCCTTCCTCGGCGGCCTCGGCACGCTCCTCGGGCGTCGAGGTCATCGCGTCTTGGGCCTCAAGGCAGGCGACATCGACCGAGGCGGCACCCAGACGCACGGCAGTGCGGGCGCAGTCGTACGCCACGTTGCCGCCGCCAAGCACCACGACGCGCTTGCCCGTCAGGTCCGGGGCGCTGCCCATACGGGCGGCCTTCAGAAAATCGGTGTTACGCAGCACGCCTTCGAGGTCGTGGCCGGGCATGGGAAGCACCGTTCCGTTATGCGTGCCCACCGCAACCAGCACGGCATCGAAGCCCTGCTCCAAAAGCGCCTGGGGCTCGGCGATTCGCTCGCCACAGCGCAGCTCAATGCGCGGCTCGGCGTCATCACCCTGGGCAATCTCAAAAATCGTCGCAACCTCGGCATCGACCGTGGCATCAGGCAGGCGATACGCCGGAATGCCGTAGCGCATCTGGCCGCCGACCTTCTCGTTGGCCTCGAACACCACGACCTTGTGGCCCTTCTCGGCGCAATAGAGTGCGGCGGTCAAGCCGGCGGGACCGGCACCCACAACGGCGACGCTCTTGCCGCTCAGCGGCTCATGGCGCACGTTGGCCTTCCAGTCGCCCGCATCGCGCACGGCCGCGGCGCGCTTAAGACGGCAAACCGAAACCGGCGTGCCGTTGAGCTCGTTGCGCTTGCAGGCATCCTGGCAGCTATGGACGCAAATGTCGCCTAGGCTCTCGGGGAACGGGACCTTCTCGCGCACCACCGCGGCGGCTCGGGTGTACTCGCCGTTACGGATGTGACGCAGGTAGCGTGGGATATCCACGTGGGCGGGACAGCCCGAGCGACAGGGGACCACGTTGTCGGCATAGGACTTGTTCTCATCGAACATATTGAGCGTGTCGACGATCGAGCCCGTGGGACACACTTCGATACAGGCACCGCAAAAACGGCATCCGGCCTCTTGCAGACTCACGCTGCCGTCCGTACCAATGCGAATGCCGTCCTCGGTGCGCTGGTAGTCCAAGACGCCGGCGCCGCGCAGCTCGCGGCACGCGCGCACGCAGCGACCGCACCGAATGCAGCGGGTGAACATATGGGTGATCAGCGGGTTCGATTCGTCCGTGGCGACCGGACGGCTCTTGGTGCGCCAGCGCGCAGGCGAAACTCCCAGGTACTGATACATAGACTGCAGCTCGCACTTGCCGTACTTGGGGCAGCCGGTGCAATCGGCGGGATGCGTGGCCAAGATAAGCTCCATTGCCAGCTTGCGCACGCGCTCGGCCTGCTCGCCTGTCGTGTTGACGACCATTCCCTCGGCAACCTGCGTCTTGCAGGCACACACCGGCTCATCTTGGCCTTCGATCTCGACCATGCACAGACGGCATCCGCCGACGGCCTCAAGATCGGGATGTTTACACAGATGCGGAATATAGATACCGGCATCGAGCGCGGCTTCCAGGACATTTTGCCCTTCGCGTGCCTCGACCTCGGCTCCATTAATCGTTAGCTTCATTCGTTCCCCTCAAAACGTCGCTCTTGTCCAGAAAGGCGCCCGGGACCAAAGCGATCCCGAGCGCCTCGCTTGTAGGGCAAATCCCCGCCCGCACCCAACGCGTGGGTGTCTGCAGGCGCGAACAGCTGCGGTGTTACGACCACTCCTCGTCGCCCGCGTCCTCAAAGAGGGCTGCGGCGGCGTTTTCGCCGGCGATGCGACCCGAGTTAAGGCAGAAGCCCATGGTGTTACCCGGAATGCAGTAGTTATAGGAGTCGCCATAGATGGTGCAGGCATCGGTGCCAACGCAGTACAGGCCAGGGATGACCTCGTAGTCGTCGGTCATGACCTCCATCTTGTGGTTAATGAGCACGCCGCCCAGGGTGCCGTAGGCGCCACAGTACTGCTTGCAGCAATAGAAGGGGCCCTTCTCGAGCGGCTTCATAAACTCGCGCTCTTTCTCAAAGATGTCGTCCCAGCCGTTGTCGCACATCTCGTTGTACTCGTCGACGTTGGCGAGCAGGCCCTCCACGTCGATACCCGCCTTCTCGGCAAGCTCCTCCAGCGTATCGGCCTGGCAAATCGCCGGGTAGCCAGCCTCCAGGTCGCGGTTCCACTGCTCCTCAAAGCCGTCGTACAGGTCGTGCGGATGAACGTGGCTGACGATATCCGGGCCATCCTTCTTCCAGTGCTTGAGCATGCGGGAATCAAAGATGGCATAGGCGACCTTGCCGGGAAGATGGTTGATGGCGTTGCCGACAAAGGTGGTGTTGAAGATCTCGTCCTCCGGCATAAAGCGCTCGCCCAGGCGGTTGCACCAGTAGCACGGCTGACGGAATGCGCCCTCGACATAGAAGTGGTTCATGTTGTCGGGGATCTGATACATGAGCTCCATGGTCACCGGGGTGTGGCCGCCGCCGACCTCGTGGCACATGTTGATGCCGTCGCCGTCCATGCCCGGAATGGCAAACGAGAACAGGTCTTTACCCCACTCAAAGTCGAGCTTCTCCTTGATGAGCTTAGCGTTGTGGCCAAAACCGCCCGTAGCGACAATCGCAGACTTGCACGAGATTTGGTACTCCTCGCCGTCCTTGTCCTTGGCGGTCACGCCGCAGATGGCGCCGTCCTCGCCCTTGATAAGGCCGGTGCCCGGGCACTCAAACATAAACTCGACACCCAGGTCCTGGGCACGCTCGGTCATGCGCTTGGTCATCGTGGTCGCCGCGCGAGGACCGGGCTCCGAGCCATCCTCGGGCTGCACGACATGCCAGGTGTACTCGCCGTCGGAATAGGCGCGCGTGCGCTCGCGGGCGCGGAACGCCGGACGCACGGAGTTAAACACCACGCCCATATCCTGCAGCCATGCGATGGTATCGCCCGACTTAAAGTAGTAGTCGCGCACCAGGCGAGCATCGACCTGGTAATGGGTGTAGAACATATGGCGACGGAAGAGCTCGCCAGGCGTGACCTCGATCATCGAAGCCTTCTGAAGCGGAGAGCCAGCGGCGGCAGGCCCCATGCCCATGTTGGCGGCGCCACCGGTAATGGGGGCCTTCTCTAGGGCAATGACGCGAGCGCCTGCCTCGGCTGCAGCGACCGCTGCGGCAAGGCCACTCAGACCCGCGGCAACGACAACGACGTCGGTCTCTAACTGTTTCATGCGAATCCTCCTTTATAGGGCTCTTGGACGAACCGGGACTTCATGCGAATTGCATGCGTATCGACAGCCATACTTTCGCTCGAAAACAGACTCAAAGCCATGTGCAGGCGCACCGATGTTTGCCCATAGCGACCATGGGCTTTGTGCGGATGAACCATGCGTTTGGGCGACGCTTTCGAGCGCATGGCCCTGACGCCACACGTACAGGGGGGCGGTGTGCTTCACGGCGTCCGCCCCTGATAATCGAGTTTTCTTATTTATGGTTCCGCTGTGCCTCGAGCACATCGAGCGGCGTAAGCGCCTGAATAGCGCGCTCTTTTCCAAAGATTGCCGAGCACACGAGCGTTCCCGACATAACCAGGCAAACCGCGAGCGCGATTCCAAAGGCCCAGAATGCGAAGAGGTGGCCAAAGTTGATCGGCTGCTGCAGCATAAACGTGAAGAACGACGTGGCAAGACCCATAAAGACGCAGGGCACATTGGAGCAGATCGAGACAAACCAAAACCGTCCCGGCAGAAAATCTCAATCTGTAACAGTTACTCGGCAAAATCCGTCCCTCGTGTTACAGATTTAGACAAACGGGACCCAACCCACCGGTATATCTCGATCTGTAACACCTGGCCGCCCAAATCGGGTCTAGATGTTACAGATCGAGATTTTGTTTGAGATGTTGGGAATTGGGCTGAGAGAACAGTCCCGGAATAACAAAAAAGCTCGCCGGCTAGGCCGACGAGCTGCAAGTTCTTGGTCGCGGGGGCAGGATTTGAACCTACGACCTCCGGGTTATGAGCCCGGCGAGCTACCAGACTGCTCCACCCCGCAATGTCTGGGCGCCTCATGTGCGCAAGAAAGAATATTACGTGGGAGTTCGGTAAACGGCAAGGAAAATCTCGTAGAGCATAATTCCTTCATATTTAAACCCCTCGACCCCTATCACCGTAAACGAATCGCAGCCGAGCGCCGCCGACGGCACGTATACAATGGTGCGCGTCCTTTTACGCCGACACCGGGAGTAGACATGCTGTTCGCTATCGATATGGGAAACACGCAGACGGCCATGGGCCTGTTTGACGGAGACGAGCTGGTGCAGTCGTGGCGCATGCCCACCGACCGCTCCTATACCGCCGACGAGATCCATGTGCGCCTGATGGGCTTCTTTAAGATGCACGACCTCTCGCTCGACGCGGTCGACGCGATCGCCTTCGCCGGCGTGGTGCCGCAGCTCTCGCGCGAGTGGCACACTGTGGCCGACCGCATCGCGGCAGACGCCATCGTTATCGGGCCGCAGACGGCCGCGGTGACCAAACTGCGCGCGGCGCGCCCCCAGGCCGTAGGTGCCGACCGCGTCGCCAACGCCGTTGCGGCCGAGACTTTCTACGGCGCGCCGGCAATCGTGGTGGACTTTGGCACCGCGACCAATATCGACGTCATCGATGAGGACGGCTATTACATTGGCGGAGCGATCGCGCCGGGCATCCGCATCTCCATGGACGCACTTGCCGCCCGTGCCGCCAAGCTCGCCAGCGTGCCGCTCGAGGCGCCCGAGCACGCCATCGGCCGCGACACCGAAGAGTGCATCAAGGTCGGCGCCGTGATGGGCGCCGCCGCCATGGCCGAGGGCCTGGTCACGCGCATGAAGCGCGAGCTGGGCCGCGAGGACGCCACCGTTATCGCCACGGGCGGTCTCGCCGGCATTGTCGCCGATTCGACCGATGCCTTCGACGTGGTCGACGGGCAACTCACCATCAAGGGCATCTGCGAAATCTACCGCCGCATGCAGAAGCTGGGGTAAGGCGGGGTTTAAGTCGAGCGCGAGCGGCGAACTAGGCAACGCATCGGTCCTATTCCTCAAAAACGAAAATTTTTCGGTTTTGAGGAATAGGGCGCCGGCAACCCATTCCCCAAACAAGCGAAACCCTCCCCGGCACAGCCGAGGAGGGTCTTGTTGTCATCGCTATCTTTGAGCGCGGGCGCCTCGCGTTACAGTCCGCGAATCCGTACGGCCTCGGGCGGAAACTCCTGCTCGCCGGCATCGGTCTTGATGGTCGCGCGACCCCAGATGTCCAGGCCCGCAAACACACCGACCGCAAGCGGCAAACCGTTGGGCGACACCGCCGCGACCTGACGACCCAGCAGTGGCACCATATCGAAGTACTCACCCAGCACCGGAGCCAGCGGGCCGGCAGCGCCCTGCGGCGTGTTGGCGGCAACCGCCCAGGCGTCAACGCGGGTCAGCACAGCGGTGGCCAATGCCTCGATCAGCGCTTCGTCAGCCACATCTACACCGAGCTCGCTCAACGCCGAACGCTCAATATCCACCGTCACGGCACCGAACATGCCCGCGGCACCGGCACCGCCGTTGACGGCGACGCGCGCGAACGACGTCTCAAACGCAGGCGCACCGCACACGATATCGCTCGGCCACTGGATACCCACCTTACCGGCAAGGCCCAACCCCGGCGTCGATGCCGTGCCCACAAGCGCGTCCATCATGCCCATCGCGGCCACAAACGGTAGGCCGTGGAAGGCGTGCATATTCACATCCGGACGCACAACCAGCGAAAACGTCAGCGAAGCATCGCCCACACTCCACGCGCACCAGCCCGCGGACACGCCCTCGCGACCCGCGTCACGCGCCGCGTCGAGCTCAGTGCCAGCGACTACAGCGTTCATCTCGATCATCTACATACGCCCCAATTCACCCACGATATGGCCCACGCGGTCCTCGGGCTCCTTGACCTCGACGCCGTTGTAGCGGAAGAACCGCGCCGGGTCGTGCATCAGATCCTCGAGCGGCACCAGCACAAAGTCGCGCTCGCCGATCAGTGGATGCGGCAGGCGCAGCTTTTTGCCGCCGTGGGTCTCGCCGTCCATCCACAGCAGGTCCAGGTCGATGGTGCGCGGACCGTTGGCCTTGGCCTTTTTGGAGCGGTCGCGGCCCAGCTCGGCCTCGATCTTCATGAGCTCGTCGAGCAGCACCAGCGGCGCCAACTCGGTCTTAATCTCGATGACGGCGTTGGCAAACGCGTCCTGGCGCGTCTCGTAGGCCGGCTCGCTCTCGTAGATCTTGGAGGAGTTGGACACGCAGGTAAGTGGAATCTCGGCGATCATGTCGCGTGCGGCGCGGATGTTGTCGCAGCGATGCCCCAAGTTGGATCCCACGGCCACAAACGCGCGGCGCGGCTGCGGCTTGGCAACCGCCCAGTAGCCGTTCAGGAACTGCGCAAAGCCCGCGGCGTCGTGCACGCGCACGATGTTGGCGCCGGCCTGGATGGCGCCCAGGCACACGCCAAACGTAGCGGCATCGCGCTCGGCGGCCTCGGTCACGCCCGAGACGGCGCCCACAAAGCGCTTGCGCGATACGGCGCACATGAGCGGATAGCCCAGTGACGCCATCTTGGCAGTCTCGCGCTGGATGACGATGTCCTCGTTAGCCGACTTACCAAAGCCCGGGCCAGGATCGATGCAGATGCGGTCGCGCGACACGCCGGCGTGGATGAGCGCGCGGGCCTGGTCGGACAGAAAGCCCATGACGCGGCGCATGATGGGTGCCGAATCGGGCAGGGTGAAGCGGCGGAGCTGCGAGGTGGGCACATAGGCTTCCTCACGGCGGGCACTGCGGCGCATCATGGCGGCCAGGCGGTCATTGGACTCCGATGCGGCCTCGGTGGCCTCGGGCGCGGGCGCGACGGTCTCGGCGGCAGCAGCCTGCTCGGCGGCCGGCGTCTCCTGCTCGCTTGCAGGCTCGGTCGCGGGCTCAGGTTCGCCAAACGGCAACGAGGGCTGCACCACGCCGCCCGGAAGCTTGGTCTCCGGCTTAGGCTCGCCCAGCAACTTGCCGCGACGGCGGCGAGCCGGCTTCTCGGCCTCACGCGCGGCCTCGGCAGCCGCCTCGCGCGCCTTCTCGGCAACAAACGCCGCGGCCGAGGTATCGAGCTGCACCGTCGCGTGCGTACGAGCGGGAGCGGCGACCTCGCCGGCATGCATCACAATGACGCCGCAGGTGCTCGTCTTAACAAACTCGACCATCTTGGAGTCGGTGAAGCCGGTCACGTCGTTGACGATCGAGGCGCCGCAGCGCACGGCCGCCTTAGCAACCGCCACGTGGCGCGTGTCGATCGAGACGATGGCGCCCTCTTTGGCCAGCGCGCGCACCACGGGCAGCACGCGGCGAGCCTCCTCATCGGGATTGACCGGGGTAAATCCGGGGCGCGTGGACTCGCCGCCCACGTCGATGATGTCGGCGCCGGCGTCGAGCATCGCCAGGCCGTACTCGATGGCGGCATCCGGGTCGAAATGCTCCCCGCCATCGCTAAACGAATCGGGCGTCACGTTGAGGACGCCCATGATGCGCGGACGGTCAAAGCTGAGCTCATACTTTCCGCACCGCCATGTCTTGCTATCGTTCGCCATGAACATCCTCCTCAAATGCCCGCGCCGCCGCGCTCGGGCGCAGGCGGCGGGGTCGCTTTGCAATCAGTCTTTCTATTGTATCCGCGCACACGGGCTGGAACGCAAACGCGGCCGCGATGTCGCAAGAAATCAGCAGGTCGGCATTTGCATCCTGATCGGTGGGAGCAAGATTGCAAATGGCCAGCGTATCGCCGGTAAAGTAACGCGTAAGGCCCGCCGCCGGATACACCACGAGCGAGGTCCCGCCCACAATGAGGGCATCGGCCGCGGCGATGGCGGCAACGGCGCCGGTCAGCACGTGCTCGTCGAGCGGCTCCTCGTAGAGCACCACATCGGGCTTGATGCGCCCACCGCACGCAGGACACACGGGTACGCCCGCGGCGTCCTCGTGCTCGCGCGAGCAAATCCACTCGGCGCTATAGACCGCGCCGCACGACCGGCAAATGTTGCGATGGACCGATCCGTGCAGCTCGAACACGCGCTGTGAGCCGGCCATCTGATGCAGGCCGTCGATATTTTGCGTCACCACGGCATTTAGCTTACCGGCGCGCTCCAACTCGGCCAGCTTGGTGTGGCAGCGGTTGGGCTTGGCGCCAAGCGCAATCATCTTGGTGCGGTAGAAGTCGAAGAACTCGGCCGGATGCGCCTCATAAAAGCTATGCGAGAGCATAGTCTCGGGCGGGTAGGCAAACTGCTGGTGATACAGGCCGTCCACGCTGCGGAAATCGGGGATGCCACTTGCCGTGGAAACACCGGCGCCGCCAAAGAAGACCACGCGCTTGTGGGTATTGAACAGCTCCGCCAGCGCGGTGGAGGCCTGCTTGGAATCTGTTATCGCTTGCGTCATGTTTGTCCTCCGTCCACGTTGGTCGGGGCGGCTGCGATTGCGCCGTCGCCCACGGAGCCCACCCCGCCCCTGTTGCGCTAATCTTAAGCCTGCCAACCCCGTCGAAAGGACACCATGCCTCAGACTTACACTTTCGCCTCGTGGAACGTCAACGGCCTGCGCGCCGTGCTCAAAAAGGACCCGAGCTTTATCCAGATCGCGCAGGAACTCGATGTCGATGTCCTAGCGCTGCAGGAGACCAAGCTGCAGGAGGGCCAGGTCGATATCGACCTGGCCGGCTATCACCAAACCTGGAGCTACGCCGAGCGCAAGGGCTACTCGGGCACCGCGGTCTTTAGCCGCCAGGAACCGCTGCGCGTGCTGCACGCCGACGCGCTGCTACCCTACGCCGGCGAGGGTGAGGCGGCCGAGCTCGTCGCCCAAGCCGCAACCGAGGGCCGCGTCTGCGCGCTCGAGTTCGACAAGTTTTGGTTCGTGGACGTCTATACGCCCAACGCCCAAAACGAGCTCGCGCGCATCGACGTGCGCATGGCCTGGGACGATGCCTATCGCGGCTTTTTGAGCGCGCTTGAGCGCGAAACCGGCAAGCCCGTCGTAACCTGCGGCGACTTTAACGTGGCACACGAGGAGATCGACCTTAAGAACCCCAAGTCCAACCGCGGCAACGCAGGCTTTTCGGACGAGGAGCGTGGCAAGTTTACCGAGCTGCTCAACGCCGGTTTTACCGACACTTGGCGCGCAGCCAATCCGGACGTCGAGGGCGTCTACAGCTGGTGGAGCTACCGCTTTAATGCCCGCAAGAACAACGCAGGCTGGCGCATCGACTACTTCCTGGTAAGCGACGCAATCGCCGGCAACGTACGCGGCACCGGCATCCGCGGCGACATCTTTGGCAGTGACCACTGCCCCGTCACCCTCACCCTAGAGCTCTAGCCCCAACTAATCCCCTGGGGACGGAGGAAAAGGGATCATTTTCACCTCGCGAGGGCATCCACGCGGCCCGCTTGTCACGAAACTGGCCCATCTACTACGTTTAAGCCACCACCCTCAACCACAGCGAACAACGCAAAAAGAAAACCGCAGGTAGAAAGCCTGCGGTTTTTCATAAAACGCGGTTGTGCTTGGGGGTGTCGGGCTAAACGTAGTAGATGGGCCAGTTTCGTGGCGAGCGCCGTCAACTGATTCCCTGGGGACGTCTGGGGACGGAAGAAAACGGATCAATTGACCCTCTGAGGGCTATGATGCCCGTCATATCAACCGGCCATTTCAAAACTACGCCGGTTTACGGGGCTAAATCGCAAACCCCCAACCATACGCAATTCCGAAATAATAAAACCGCAGGTAAACGGTTTGCTCTATTTCGAAAAAAGCCGGTATGGTCTGCCTGTGCCAATCTAGCCCCGTAAACCGGCATAGTTTTGAAATGGCACTTCGGCAGTATTGATTCCCGCCCCGGCGCAACCAGCCCTACAGCCCGTATTTCACGACGACGCGGTTGATGCGGCGACACCAGGGCTTGTACAGAGCGGCCAAGAACACGCAGGTCGCGAGGCCATGCGTGATGTCGAACGGCACCGCCGTAGCAAGACGCGCTATGGCGCCCGCCCACGTGAGCGGTTGAACAAAACCGATGATGTCATACGCGTTGATCACAACGCCGTAGAGCAAGCCCGAGGCAAAGCCGTACGCCATCAGCGCCGGCATGCGCACGGTTCCATCCGCACGGTCGAACGCGCCCGCATGCGCCAGCGCGCCGCCAACATAGCCAACCAGACCCCAGGCATACATCTGCCACGGCGTCCACATGCCCTGTCCAAAAAAGAAATTGCTGGTCAGCGCCGCCAGCGCGCCAACCATAAAACCATTGCGGCGACCAAGCGTCGCCCCCGCGATAATGGCGATGGCGCTCACCGGTTTAAAGTCGGGAATGGGGCCAAACAAGATGCGCCCCGCCGCGGCCAACGCCGCCAGAACCAGCGTTGGCATAATCTGGCGCAGGCCCGGTCGCGACGCCTCGTAGCCTGCAAAGAACAGCGCAAGCACCAGCGCCACCACGACAAGCATGGCGAGCGCCGCCTGCTCGACGCCCGCCAGCAACGCCGCAGCCATCACGGCTGGCACCGCCAGCAGCAGCGGTATCTCCTGTTTTGCGAGTAGGCGCACGATGCGATAATCCGCCATCCCATCACGCCCTATAAAACACGTTGTCGGCAAAGAAGTCGGTCGGCGGCTCCATGCAGGCGATCTCGCCGCCAAACATCATAGCAATGTCATCGGCAACCTGCTCGGCAAAATCCAGATCGTGCGTGGCCATAATGACGGTGCCGCCAGCCTTCGCATGGTCACGCAGGGCGCGGGCGATAATGCAGCGACTTGCCAGGTCAAGGCCCTTGGTGGGCTCATCAAGCAACAGCAGCTCGGGGCCGATCAGCAGCAGCTTTGCCAACGCAAGCAGCTGGCGCTGTCCGCCCGAAAGATCGTAGGGGTGGCGCGTCTCCAGGCCGTCCAATCCCAGTTGCGCCGCACGCTCCCGCGCCAAGTTCTCGTCATATCCGCAGGTCGAGGCCCATTCCATCAGCTCGTCGCGCACCGTCTCGGCAACCAGCAGGGCCTTGGGGTTCTGCGGCAGCAGCGCAGCCGAGGCCGCCCCGCGCACCATACGACCACGCTGCAGCTTGGCAGTCTTGGCCAGCACCGAAAGCATCGTCGACTTGCCGCAGCCGTTTCCGCCCACGACTGCATGCACCGCGCCAGCCGAAAACGACGCATCGAGCCCGCGCAGCACCCAACCGCACGCGCGATCGTAGTGAAACCAGCCTTCCGACAGGGTGGTAGCCGACCCGCCGTGCATTTTTTGGAGTATTCTGCTTCCATCCGTGCGCGGGAAGGCTTCCGAGCCGTTCTCGAGCGACGTTTGCGCCACAAATTCGGACGATTTGTCCAATTCCGAGCTTTTTTTCGCGCTCGATACGTCCCCGGGCGGCTCCAGAGAGCCCAAATTGTCCTCACGCCTGCTGAATACTCCGTTTTTTGCACATCGGACGGCACCCCACCCCAACATGTCGTCGGAAAACAGCGATTCTCGGCGTCCCAAAGAAGCCATATCCGCCACCTCGCGCACGTGACCGTCCTCAATCCGGTACGCACACGTCGCGTATTCGAGCATTGGGCGCGGCTGATGCGTCGCCACAACAACCGTGCAGCCCAGCTCGCGATTCACACGAAACAGCGCGTGCAGGAAATTCTTCTCGGCAACGGGATCGAGCTGAGACGTGGGCTCGTCGAGCAGCAGCACGCGCGGGCGCAGCGCCAGAACGGCCGCCAACGACAGCAACTGTTTGCGACCACCCGAAAGCGTGTCAGTATCGCGGTGAAGCCAATCTTCCAGTCCAAAGAAATAGCTGGTCTCAGCTACGCGACGGCGCATCTCATCACGTGCTAGCCCCAAGTTTTCCAGGCCAAACGCCATCTCGTGCCACACGGTTTCGCACACGATCTGGTTCTCGGGATCCTGAAACACGTAGCCCACGCGCTCCGCCGATGCCCGCACGTCCATGTCGGCAACGTTCTCGCCCAGCACGCTCAGTTCGCCAGTGCGCTCGCCCGCCGGAGCGATCTCGGGCTTGAGCAGCGACAGCAGCGTCGACTTACCCGATCCGGTACCGCCAACAAGCAGCGCAAATGCACCTTGGGGAACACGCCAATCAAGCCCCTCGAGCACCGGTGCCTCGGCCCCGGGATAGGCAAAACTAAGGCCCTGCACCTCAATCGCCGGAATATCCGGGCCGCACGCCGCGCCCGACACCGGGCCCCTATCCAACCGAGCCATCAGCCAAACCTCTTCTCATCAATCGCGTGCGACGCGCAAGGCAGCATCATCCAGGCAGCGTACACGACATAGCCCAGCCACGGCGCCGGCACCGAGAGCTGCGGATAAAACGAATACTGCGTTGTCGCGGTCCATGCCACCGCCACCGCGGCGGCACCAAACACCGCAAGCCCAGCCAGCGCGGCAACGTCGCTGCGCCCCAGTCGATACCGCGCATACGTCGTACGACGCGTCGCGGCACCCCACCCGCGCGAGCGCATCGCGTCCGCGCGCTCCAGCGAATCTTCCATGCCCCAGCCCATCAACACACTCGATGCCCGCAAACGCGAACGCACGGGGTCGGCCGGCGCGCTGCCCGGCACATCAATCGCATCCTGCACCACCAGCACTGTACGACCGCGGCGCAAAAACTGCGGGATAAGCCGCATGCACATCGAGATCATGAGCGCAATCACCGGTGCGGCATTGCCCAGCAGCGCGAGCACCTTGTCGTATTCGAGCATCGACGCCGCGGCCTCAAACCACAGCACGCTCGCCACAAACAGCCCGCCCATGCACAGGCCGTATACCATGCTCTCCAGATACACCGCGCGCATGCCAATACGGAACAGCTCCGTCGAGCCCGAGGCGCTAAACAGCGGATTGAGCACCGCGACGATCAAAATCACCGGCAGCTGCCAGCGGAGCGCGCCCAGCGTGCGGGCAGCCCCACGCGTCGCAAATCCATACGCCAGCCCGCCCGCAAGTGACAGCGCAATCAGTACCGGTTGCATCGAGAACATGGTGAGCCCCAGCGTCAGCACCATGTAGAGGGCCGGCACAGCCGGATGCGACATCGAGAATGCCGCGACGGGCTCGCCGCCAAACTCCTCTCGTATGTTGTCCACGGGCACCCCCGTCCCCTCGCTCAAACAACAGCTCCGCAGCACCGCCAACGCCGCACGCACGCACGCAGTGCAAACGCCACGCCGGCGGTGCAAGCCTCAACCGCCGCAAACCAATCGTTACGCGCTCGTCATATGCCTGCGGTATCATATTGCGCCGTGTATCGTTTCCAAACACACGTCTCTATAACGTAACAGGAGATCACATGGACGCAACCGCAATTATCCTCGCTGCCGGCGAGGGCACCCGCATGAAGTCGAACCACTGCAAGGTTTCGCACAAGATCCTGGGTAAGCCCATGGTCCAGTGGATCGTCGACGCTACCATCAAGGCCGGCTGCAGCCGCGTCGTGGTTGTCATCGGCAGCCACGCCGACGAGATGCGCGCCCTCATCGACGGCGCCTACGCCAACAGCGCCACCAAGGTCGAGTGCGTCGAGCAGACCGAGCGCCTGGGCACCGGCCATGCCGTCAAGGTCGCGCTCGAGGCCTGCGGCATCACGCAAGGCCCCGTCGTCGTGCTCAACGGCGACCTGCCGCTCATCACCGCCGACACCGTCGCCAAGTTCGCACAGACCGTCGCCACCGGCGAGCTCGCCTGCACCGTCATGACCATGACCCCGCCCGATCCTTTTGGCTACGGCCGCATCAAGCTGGGCGCCGATGGTCAGATCGAGCGCATCATCGAGCAGAAGGACTGCACGCCCGAGCAGGCCGCCGAGCTACTCGAGTGCAACGCCGGCTGCTACGCCTTCGACGGCGCGCAGCTCGCCGCCCACATTAACGAGATCGGCAACGACAACGCGCAGTCCGAGTACTACCTGCCCGACATGCTCGAAATCCTCAAGGGTCACGGCCAGGCAGTCTCCATCTTCCACTGCGATGACTACCGCGACGGCCTGGGCGTCAACAGCCGCATTCAGCTCGCGCAGCTCACCGCTATCGCGCGCGACCGCATCAACGAGCACTGGATGGCCGAGGGTGTCACGTTCATCGACCCCACACAGGCCTGGATCGGCCCCGATGCCACCATCGGTCGCGACACCATCGTGTGGCCGCAGACGCATCTGATCGGCCACGTCACCGTGGGCGAGGAGTGCCAGCTTGGCCCCAACAGCCGCCTCACCGACACCACCGTCGGCAGCGGCTGTGTCATCGATGAGACCATCGCCATCGAGGCCGTCATCGAGAACGGCGTCGACTGCGGCCCGCGCGCCTACCTGCGCCCGGGCACCCATATGCTCGACGGCTCCAAGGCCGGCACGCACGTGGAGATCAAGAAGTCCACGATCGGCGAGGGCTCCAAGGTGCCGCACCTGTCCTACATCGGCGACACCACCATGGGCTCCGGCGTCAACGTGGGCGCGGGCTCCATCACCTGCAACTACGACGGCGTCCACAAGCACAAGACCGTCATCGGCAAGGATGCCTTCATCGGTTCCGACACCATGATGGTCGCACCCGCCCAGATTGGCGACGGCGCGCTCGTGGCCGCCGGCTCCGTCATCACCGAGCCGGTCCCGGCCGACGCACTCGGCCTGGGCCGCGCCCGTCAGGTAAATATTGAGGGCTGGGCCGCCGATTATCGCCGCCGTCTGCACGAGGACGACGAGGTATAACGTTTTACCAAGCATCTAAGGAGCTGTTCCCATGGGGGCGGCTCCTTTTTCTATCGTGACCTGCGCGACCGGATGAGTGGTCGGTTCGTGTCCGTTGGCGGTAAAGACGTTATCAAGACTCGATAGACCCCGTCGCGCGGTTACAATGCAACAAGGCATCTATATGGCATTCGATGTATAAAGGAGAAGGGTAATGCCGATTAATGATCCCGAGAAGTCGGAGAATATGCGCAAGTCCATCCGCGTGTATTCCGGTTCCTCCAACCGTCCCCTCGCTCAGAAGATCGCTGAGTACCTTGGGGTCGAGCTTTCGGGCCTTACGCTAAAGCAGTTCGCCAACGGTGAGATTTACGCCCGCTACGACGAGACCGTCCGCGGCGCCGACGTCTTCCTGATTCAGTCCGTGGCCGGCGGCAACGTCAACGACATGCTCATGGAGCTGCTCATCGCCACCGACGCTGCCAAGCGCGCATCCGCCCGCTCCATCACCGCCGTTATCACCCACTACGGCTATGCCCGCCAGGACCGCAAGGCCGGCCCGCGCGAGCCCATCACCGCCCGCCTCGTCGCCAACCTGCTCGAGCGCGCCGGCGTCAACCGCATCATCACCCTCGACCTGCACCAGGGCCAGATCCAGGGCTTCTTCGATATCCCGGTTAACCACCTGTCCGCACTGCCGCTGTTTGGCCAGTACTACAACGACATGCACTTCGACACCGACAACCTGGTTGTCGTCTCCCCCGATGTGGGCCGCGCCAAGGCCGCCAAGAAGCTGTCCGACATGCTCGGCTGCGACCTGGCCATCGCCCACAAGGGCCGTCCGCGCCACAACGCCGCCGAGGTCATGGGCATCATCGGTGACATCAAGGGCAAGACCTGCATCATCAACGACGACATGATCGACACCGCTGGCACCCTGTGCGCCAACGTCAAGGAGCTCAAGGCAATGGGCGCCGGCGACATCTACGTGTGCGCCACCCACGGCATCTTCTCCGGCCCGGCCATCGAGCGCCTGAACGACGCCCCCATCGTCGAGTGCGTCGTCACCGACGCCATCCCCGTCGAGGTCGGCGGCAAGATTAAGACCATCTCGGTCGCCGAGGAGTTCGCTCAGGCCATCTCCGCCGTTTACCACGAGGAGCCCGTCTCCACGCTCGTCGGCGGCGACTTCGCACTGTAATCCAACGTGCATCGCATCATCTTTGATGCTTTTAAAGGGTCGGAAGCTCGCTTCCGACCCTTTTTCTATCCCTCGCCAACCTTCCCTGGACAATTAGTTCAGATACGTATTTTTTTAAAGCCCCAAAGGGCCGTTCGGAGCCTTCTGAGCTCCCCGGCGGATGCCATGCCGCCCAATGCTCATCGTTTTCGAGTACAACCGCCGCATATTTACCCTCAAATCGCCCTCGAAGCCCCTTAGAAACGCCTCGAACGCCCGCCGTCTTATACGTATCTGAACTAACTGTCCAGTAGCCATCGTCAACCTTCGCGGCAGAGCTCAATTTCCTGCAATCCCCTCAACCGATTCCACCGATTTCATAACACCCAGCCGTTCATGGCGCGCAGCGCCCCGCTGAGCGAAAAGAACGGTATGGCGGTCGCATTCTGCCGCCAACTTAGTACGTTATAGCTATGACGACCGTGATTTCACATCTCTCCGCCCTCCGCGCAATTCGTCGCGCACGACGGGCGTACTCTGCCCTACCCTGGGACTCCATTGATAGTGAACAGCAAGCACAGGCCTTGGCTAGCTGCATTCCCAATAATGACGCGATAGACTTTGGCGCACTTTCGATACTCGACGCCTGGAATGAAGATGATTCCGAACTGCTCGATCTTCTCGTTTCAGACGAAGACAACAGACGCCCCGACAAGCGACTTCTTCAGCATATTCTCTCCGCTCCGCTTCCTGAAGGTGCAATTATGCACGTCGAGGCCGACATCTACGCAACGTCTCCTGCCATGACAGCCATGCTTTGTTCCAAAAATGAATCAGTCGCCAAAACCTTGATGCTTCTCATGGAACTGCTCGGAACCTACTCCCTTCCTCCCGGGGCAACATACCCCATTGCCTATGACGACATCTGGCCCAAGGGCGATGGCTACGAAGCGATGGACGACCTCGATTGCCGGGGCGACCAGTCGGCGGCCGAACAGCAGACCGAAACCCGCTACGAACAGGCGCACTACAAATGCGAGCCTGCCACAACCATAAATGAGCTCGAAGCAGTCGCACAGTTTGCCAAAAGTAGCTCCTACGCCTCGTTTCGCACGGCAGTCAATCTCGCCCGACCCGGATCTGCATCCCCAGCCGAATCCCTAATGTTTGCCGTTCTCGGAGCGCCCATGCGCTTTGGCGGATTCGGATGTTGCAGCCTGCCCATGGGAGGCCTGCTACTCAACCATCGAATCGACTTCGACACTCTTGCGGTCAACATGTCCTCCGGCATCCCCTATGCCATCTGCGACTTATATTGCCCAGCTGCAGGAGTCGACACCGAATACAACGGAATTGGGCATGAGCTTCAAAATGCTCGCATCCACGATGGCAATCGCAACAATGGCCTTAAAGCCATGGGTATCCACGTCCTGGTTATCAATCGCGACCAAATGAAAGACCTTGTTGCGCTCGAAGCCTTCGCCCAGACGATGCATCGACTTGCTGGGGTTCGGTTCCGCTATCGCATCAAGGGTTATCGCAAACGTCAGGCCGCTTGGCTCAACGCTCTGCGGGCCGGAATCGGCCTCGCGCCGGTCTAAACGGCGAATCACCCGTGCGCCGTCGAGCAGGGCTGGACAGTTAGTTCAAATACGTATAAATGGACACATTGAATTAGACTGTTTTGCAGTTATCTCTATACCATTCGCCCTATTTGAAGGCAGGGTAGACTTCAAAACAGCGTCATATGGACCAACTAAAGCTCCAAAACAACGTATCGGCATCGAATTAAGCACTTCGAGTCCTCAGAACTTATACGTATCTGAACTAACTGTCCACCTCGGATTTTGACGGCGGCCCAAACGCCCCCAAACAACCTCAATTGCCCTCCATTTGACAGCGGCAACAGGGTCGCTCACCATAGCAGGCGACAAATCAACGAAAGGATGAACATGGCAGCTGCACAGCCGCTTAAGATTCGCATGGTTGCCGGGCTTGGCAACCCGGGTGAGGAATATGCCGAGACCCGCCACAACGCCGGCTTTAAGGCGATCGATGAGCTGGCCCGTCAGGCCGGTGTCACGTACTGGAAAAACCAGGCCGGCGCCGAGGTCGCGCTCATCAATATCAACGATGCCGAGGAAGAGGGCGGCAAGCGCCAGATTGTGTTGGTCAAGCCGCAGTCGTACATGAACACCTCGGGCGGCCCCATCTCCAAGCTCTGCCGCGAGTACAAGATCAAGGCCGAGGAGCTGCTCGTGATTCATGACGAGCTCGACATTCCCGCCGGCGACGTACGCGTTAAGGTGGGCGGTGGCCACGCCGGTCACAACGGCCTGCGCTCCATCATCGACAAGATGGGCAGCCGCGACTTCAGCCGCATCCGCACCGGCATCGGCAACCCTCCCGGCAAGATGGCCGTCGCCGACTACGTGCTTAAGCAGCTGCGCGCCCGCGAGGCCGAGGATTTCCAGGACACCTGTGCCCGCGCGGCCGACGCCGCCGGCCTGGCGATCGTGCACGGCGTGGTCTATGCCCGCGACCACGTCAACGGTGCCGCCTCCGCCAACGGCAAGCACTAAAACCTATCATTTAGGGGCAGGTTTTTTGGCAGGTTTTACCTGCGGAAACGCCCCAGTTGCGGCATCACGATAAACCGCGCGCCGCCATACACGCATAGCGCCCCAAAGGGGGCCGGCCTCATCACAACCCGAGGCCGGCCCCCTTTGCTGTTTTACCTGATAAAACTGACCAAAATAAATCTGCCCCTATTCGGCAGGACGAAGTGGATAAGCCCTTTTCCCACCTGCCGAAGATACACGTAAACAGCATGTCCATGAGGGTATAATTTGCACCGTATGTCTGCACAACGCCTGTGCGCGTACGGTTTTACTCGGGCTACCGTCCATTTCCGTGGAGGCACGGTTCGGCGGCCCTAACAAGAGAGGGGTTCTATGTATAAGATCCTGGAGAAGACGCAGTTCTCGGAGAAGGTGTTCAAGTTCCGCATCGAGGCGCCCGCAATCGCCAAGCATGCGCACGCTGGACAGTTCCTCATGGTTCGCGCCAACGAGACGGGCGAGCGTGTCCCGTTTACCCTGGCCGGTTGGAACGGTGACGAGGGCTGGGTCGAGTTCATCTTCATGGTGATCGGCAAGACCACCGAGATGCTTTCCACCTATGAGGCCGGCGAGTCACTGCGCGACGTCGTGGGCCCGCTGGGCGTTCCCACCGAGATGGCCGAGGGCCCCTGCGCCGTCATTGGCGGCGGCGTCGGCCTGGCAATTGCCTTCCCGGTCGCCAAGCACCTGGTCGAGACCGGCCACGAGGTGCACGCCATCATGGGCGCCCGCACCAAGGACCTCCTGCTCATGGAGGACCAGTTCCGCGAGCTCCTCGACGAGGACCACATCCACATCACCACTGACGACGGCTCCTACGGCGAGCAGGGCGTTGTCACCGCTCCGCTGGAGCGCCTGCTGCAGGACAAGGCCGTGAGCCAGGTCTTCTGCGTCGGCCCCGTTCCGATGATGAAGTTCTCGACCCTCACCGCCCAGAAGTACGACACCCCCATCACCGCGTCGCTCAACCCCATCATGGTTGACGGCACCGGCATGTGCGGCTGCTGCCGCGTCGAGGTGGGCGGCGTGACCAAGTTTGCTTGCGTCGACGGCCCCGACTTCGATGCCACCCTGGTCGACTGGGATGACCTTCGTGCCCGCCAGGCCGCTTACCGTTCCGAAGAGGGCGAGTCCCTCAAGGCCTATGAGGAAAAGAGCTGCGCATGCCACTAGTTAATGGTCGTTTCGTTGCCGATATGAAGTCGCCCCGCACCCCCGATAACGAGGAGCCGGCCGCCGAGCGCGCCTGCGACTTCCGCCCCGTCGACAAGGGCTTCACCGAGGAGATGGCGCTGGCCGAGGCCGAGCGCTGCCTCAACTGCAAGAAGCCGTTCTGTGTTGAGGGTTGCCCCGTCAACATCAACATCCCCCGCTTTATCGAGCAGATCCGCGCGAAGGACTTCGGCGGCGCTCTCGATACCATCCGCGAGGACTCCATGCTTCCCGCCATCTGCGGCCGCGTCTGCCCGCAGGAGAACCAGTGCGAGGGCAAGTGCATCCGTGGTAAGAAGTCCGAGCCCGTGGCCATCGGCCAGCTCGAGCGCTTCCTGGGTGACCGCCCCGAGCTCGCCTCCACGCCCAAGATGGCCCCCAAGAACGGCAAGAAGGTCGCCGTCGTCGGCTCCGGCCCGTCCGGCATCACCTGTGCCGGCGAGCTCGCCCGCAACGGCTTTGACGTCACCGTCTTCGAGGCTTTCTTCACCGGCGGCGGCGTGCTGGTCTACGGCATCCCCGAGTTCCGTCTGCCCAAGGCAGTCGTCAAGCGCGAGATCGACGGCCTGGAGGACATGGGCGTCAAGTTTGAGTACAACTCCGTCGTGGGCAACATGGCCACGGCCGAGGAGCTGTTCGAGCAGGGCTTCGACGCCATCTACGTGGCGACCGGCGCTGGCCTGCCCAAGTTCCTCAACGTCCCCGGCGAGAACCTGCCCAACGTCTTCTTCGCTAACGAGTACCTCACCCGCGTGAACCTGATGAAGGCCAACAAGTTCCCCGAGTACGACACCCCCACCAAGCACGGCAAGAACGTCGTCGTCTTTGGTGGCGGCAACGTGGCTATGGACGCCGTCCGTACCGCCAAGCGCCTGGGTGCCGAGCACGCCATCATCGCCTACCGTCGTACCGAGGACGAGATGCCCTGCCGTCGCGCCGAGCTGCACCATGCTAAGGCCGAGGGCGTCGAGGTTCTGCCGCTCGTCTCCCCGCTCGAGTTTGTCGCTGGCGAGGACGGCTCCGTGTGCGCCGTCAAGGTCCAGAAGATGGAGCTCGGCGAGCCTGACGAGTCCGGCCGTCGTCGCCCGGTGCCCATCGAGGGCGCCATCGAGGAGATCCCCTGCGACGTCGCGATCTCGGCTATCGGCACCAACGCCAACCCCTTCGCTGCCAAGATCGGCGGCAAGATGGAGCTCAACAAGTGGGGCTACATCGTTGCCGACGAGGAGACCGGCCAGACCACCGATCCCCGCATCTGGGCCGGCGGCGACATCGTCACCGGTGCCGCTACGGTCATTCTGGCGATGGGCGCCGGCAAGAAGGCCGCCGCTTCCATCACCAAGAGCCTGCTGGGCGAGTAATCACCTGCAGTGCTAGCCATCAAACGGCAAAGTCCCCGTCGAGCACACGCCCGGCGGGGACTTTTTCTATGCCGGCCGCCCGACCACCACGATGAGGTCAGGCACCTTTGTGGTGGTTGGGGACTTGGCCGGCTAGTTTGTCTCGATCTGTAACACCTGGAGCCCGTTGAGCATCGCAGCTGTTACAGATCGAGATATTGCTCCAACCGCCTCCGCTTTGTCTCAATCTGTAACAGTTAGAGGCCAAATTCCTCGCTACGTGTTACAGATCGAGACGTTAGGCTGGCGGCTGAACAGTTCATCTCAATCTGTAACACCTGGAGCCGTTTTGGGCAGCTTGTTGTTACAGATTGAGATTTTGCTAAAGCCGAGGATGGGCGCTCGCCAAAACCTAGCGCTTGCGACGCTTGGTCGCAGCGATACCGGCGGCGGCAACAGTTGCGCCGGCGATACCTAGGACGGTGACCGTCATCGCAGTGGCGTCTCCCGTGTTGACGAGCACCGCGTTATCGAACTTCTTACCGTTCTTGCCCTTATCCTTGGACTTGTCCGTCGCCACCGTTGTCGTCGTCGAAGTCGAACCACCCGCAGGAACCCCGGTACCGCCAGAGCCATCCGCACCGCCACCCTGCTCGCCGCCGCCAGGCGTCGGCTTGGGTTCCGGCTTGGGCTCGGGCTCCGGCCCGGGCTCCGGCTTGGGCTCGGGTGTCGCCTCATCGGTCACCGTAATCGTAATGTTCAAACGCTCGGAATACTCGCTGTACGACATGCCAGGGCGCTGTGCCGCAATGCGCACATACATGTTGCTATCGAGCGCAATAGGCTCGGTGTACTTCACGCGGCCTTCGTCACGGCAGGGGCAGGTGTCGTTGGTGGTGTACCAAATCGTCGTGCCATCCTCGGCCGAAAGCTCCAGCTTCGTGCCCTTGGGCACCGTAATGTAGTTCTCCTTGGGCGACCATGCACCAAACGTCGTCGCACCAATCGTCGCCACCGGTCGCGCCGGTCGCACTGCCTCGGCAGACACGCGAACGTCGACCTGCTTGGACAGCGCCGTGCCGTCCACCGCCGCCGTCAACGTCGTCAAACCAGGCAGAGCACCATGCAGCACAAACGTCGCCGCGCCGTCCTCGCCCGTCACGGCCTGGGTGGCATCGACAGAGCAGATAGCCGAGGACTCCAGCCCAACACTAACCTTTGCGCCCGCAAACGGCTTGCCCGCCTTATCGGTCACGTGCGTCACCAGCTCAAAATCACTGCCCTCAAGCATGGTCACGGCCTGCTCCACGTTGAGCTTGAGCTTGTCGGCACGAACGCCCACGACAAGCTCGCCACTTGCCCAGCGCGCCATGGCCGTGCCGGCGTAGTTGCGAGCGCCGTCGAGCTTAAACGCCACCGTCGAGCCCGCCTCACACGCATCGGCATAGCGAATACGCAGCACGCGCGCCAGCGGCTTGCCATCGGGATCGTCCTGCTTGTCGAGCCACGTATACGTCACGTCGCCCAAGCCCTGCGCGTACAATGCGGCCAGGGCATCGTCGCTCGCATCCATATACTGCGCAAACTCAACCTCGACGCAATCGGTATAGGCATGGGCCGAAGCTACCTCGGGCGCCGCCGTCGACACCAAGCCAATGTTCACCTCAGTCTGAATCGGCGGCACGCGCAGCCAAGCCGAACGCGCCTCCTCATATCCGTCCTTGGTCACGCGCACCTGATACCAGCCGGTCGGCGTATTCCAGTTGTACGCACCGTCCGCACCCGTTGCAAGCGGATTGTCCTGCTCATACTCCTCGGCATCCCAACGCACCGCATTGGTACCGGCCGCATCGTCGGCGCTCCACAGCTCAACCGTCGCGCCTTCAACCGTATTGGACAGCAGGCCCTCGTACACCACGCCCGCAGGGTCGGGTGCAGCCTTGGCAGCCACATTGCGATAACGCGCCTCGAAGATCGACTGCATCTTCTCGTCCGAGATCAAGCCGTCCTTGTTGGCGTTATAGACCTCGGCATCGGTCAGCTCGCCCCAGTTGACCGTAATACGATTCTGGCATGCGCGCTCCACCTGTTCGCAGGCAACATCGTAGGCGCATTCGGCATTGGTCAGCTTAATCGCGCGCTCCGAACCTACGCTGGTCGAAGCCGCGTCATAGGCAGCGCCCACCACGGTACCCGCCGAACCGGCCGTCAGCACGCCGGCGATTGTCATAATGGAGCCCACTGCCACATCGGTGCTGTCGTGGCAGAGCTGGCGATACAGCAGATCCTCAAACGCACGCGCCTTCTCCATGGCGTCACGCAGCGCGTAAATGCACTTCCAGTCGTCCTCGGTCTTCTCGGGCTTGGCAAGCAAGCGCGTATGCTGAAGCTCATAGCCCTCGCGCTCGCCCTTCACCTTCTGCATACGGACGTTCACGTTCTCCCAGTTCTTGCTGGCATCGTTCACGCCGTAAATGCCGGTAAAGATGCCGATGCCCTGGGTCGCCGCGGGAAACGCCTGGCCGGCCGCCTTCCACGCATCGGTCTTAAAGACCTGTCCGAACATCTCACACTCGATCTTATAGCTCTTGAGCGAACGGATCGTGCGGATGAGCTTCATATGGGCGCTCACGTCGCCGTTGCGCTTCCAAGCCATAAGCCAGCCGCGAATCGTAGAGTTATTGAGGCTATGGACCACATTCCAGTTGTCGTACAGGTCGTCCAGAATGTCGCACTGCATGGCGATCGAGTTAAACAGAAGCGCCTGGTTCTTGTTGTTATTGGAGTTCTCGATAAACTCCGACTCGATATAGGCCGTCTGCTCGCCATCGGGCGCGGCGACCTTAAAGCCCTTGACGGTATCGTCGTCAGCCGCCTTGTAGCTCAGCGAGCTGCCGAGCGCCTGGCCCAAATCGTTAAACCCGCTCGTCGACTGGCCGTTGTACTCGCTGGCCTTAATGCCCGCACACTTGTTGAGCGCCGCAGCGGTTGCGTCATTCCAGCTTCCGTATTGGTTGAGCTGGCCGATACCCATCGACTGGCCCACCAGATCCTCGGCCTGCTGGGCAATAAACTCCGCTCGCGACGCATGGTCGACAAGTTCCTTGATGGCCGCCGCATCCGCAGCGCTTGCACCCTGAGCCGACGCGAGTTCCTGGTACCAATCCTCACCGGTGCCGTACGCGTCCTCAAAGATCATCTTGTCCACGTTGACGCCATAGCTGTCGCCCTGCTTGGTCAGCAGCGCCGACGAGCCGCCAACCGCAGCCTTAAGCTCGGCGGCAAACTGCGCCGCCTCGTCGTTGCCAGCATCATCACCCTTACCGTCGCTGGCGGCAGGGGCGCGGCGAGCCTTACGCGCGTTGCCGCCCTCGTCCTTGCCGTCCTCGTCCTCCTCGGCAAGCGCATCGGCGACCATCTGGTCAATCGCATCGTTAAAGGCCTCGTCGACATCGTTAAAAGAGTTATCCATCATATACTCGTGCCACTGCTGCACGGCATTCGAGAACTCCTGCTGGCGCTCCTCGGCCGCGGCGGAATGCTTTTTGGCCGAAGCGTTGGCGTCAAAACTCAGCATGGTCATAAGCTGAGCATTGGAGATGCGGTAGGTCTGCGGCATAAAGATCTGCTCAAAGTTTCCGCAGTTCACATAGGTCGAGTCATTCGCCTTGTTAAACTCGTCGAGCAGCTTAAGGTAACCCTCGTCCACATACTCCGCCACATAGCGCACACGGGTGCCCTCGCGCGACTTTTGAGTCAGAGGAATCGTCACCGTCTTGCCATCCACGCAGTCCACGTACAGGTCGAGCGTGTCGGCGGCCTCTTCGTTTCCCACCTCAAGCGTGATGTCAAAGGTCCAGTAGGCGTTCTTCTTTTGTGGCAGATGATGGAAGGTCCACAGGCTCTTGCCGGTGTCCTTGCCGTCCTTGACCAGGTTTTGCGTACCGCCACGATACGTCACATCAAAGTTCCAGACCGAAGCACCCGGAACATAGCGCACATAATTGCGAGCCGTTACCTCGGCAGCGGCGGCGGCAACATCGGTCGAGCCCACGCGCGCCTCGAGCGTCACGCGCTCGGCGGCAAGCGTATCCTGCGGCAGCTCGTATTCAATCTTGGCACGGCCGAGTTTATTGGTCTTGCCGGTGTACTTTGCAGCCGACGAGCCCGTCCCCACGGTGAGCTGCACGCTCTTGCCCGGCGCCGCATAAACGTAGGCCACATTGCCCAGCAGGCTGTGAACGTCGGTGTTGTCGACCTCGATGCGCGATCCGCTAACCTCGAGTGTGGTGCTTCCCAGCGGCAATGTCACCTCGCCCAGCGTAATAAGCGGCGAGATGGCATAGATGCCTGCGGCCTTAGGCTTAAAGCGCACAAACACATCGGCGCCCATGCCCTTCTTCATATTGAGAACGAGGTTATCGCCCTCCCACGTCGCGTCAGTCCACCATGTATGGGAGCTATCGCCGGGGTCGCGAGAGCCAGCGGACGCATCCTCGACGGCATCCTTGGCCAGCGGAATCTCAATCTTGGCAGCCTGGCTGTCCTTGAGCTCGTAATGAATGCGCAGCTCGGTCTCCACGCCAACGACCGCGGACGAATCAGCGATAACCGAGCCCGCCGTCAGCCCACGCTCGGCACGATACGTCTCCACGTCAAACGTGGGGACGTCGAGCGTCACGTCGAGCTGTTTGCCGTCCTCAATCTTCACCTGCTTTTGCGCGATATGCTTACCCACGGTCAGCCCTAGGCGGCTAAACATGGAATAGCTCGTCGCTTGGATGTCGTAGCTCGTCTTGTTAAAGGCGACGATGGTGTACGAACCGGCCTTAAGGCGCGGCGTCTCGGCCTTCATGATAGGCGTGGTGCCATCGTCTTCGTAACCCATCAAATAGGTTACACCGTCGGCAACTAGCTTGCCGTCGGACGTACGGAACACCAGCACGCGGTTGGCTCCCTGGTAGTCGCCCTTGGTCGTGACCGTCGCCGTACCCCAGGGCTTCAAGTCGATATCAACCTTGCCGGCCGAAGGTTTCACCGTCGCCGTCGCCCCACCCAGCTTGAGTCTGTCTTTGGGCTCGAGCGTTATCTCCAGATCCTGGTCCGCGTCGGCAATGGCCTGCGACACCACGAGTGCTGTGCCCTGGATACGGAAGTCGTTTTCTTTGTCACCCTTGGCAGGTTTGAGCGTCTTGCCGCCGCTCTTCACCGTCAGATCGATGTTATCGAGACTGTCGAGCTCAATCCGCTCAGTTTTATCCTGGCCCACAATCGGTTCAAGATATCCCACGTTGAGCTCAATCGCGCGCGAGGCCGGAATCTTGGTAAAGTCCTCCGCCTTAATCTCTCCGATATTCCATGTGCCCGTCATCTGGTCGCCCGGGCGCGCCAGCACCATGTCATAGTAACCGCTGAGCGAAATGCGCAGGGTGGCTGCTGTCTTGGAGAGAGCGTCCGCTGTAAAGCTGCCGTCATCGCCAACCGCCAGCGGCGTGGACTGCCCCGCCTGCACGAGTGTAGCCGTCGCGCTCTGGGGAAGTTTGCCCGTCACCTGGGCCGCCTCGCCCATCCACTCAAACGTGTAAGCAGGCTTCGAGGAATCGACGGAGTCCTTGCGATCGGCCACGGCATCGGCAAGCTTTTTGACCATCGAGGGGTTGCCAGCCGAATCGGTCGCATAGGCATAGATGGTCTGGCTTTCACTAAAGGGAATCGCATACGTTACGCCATCGATTGTCACGCGCTCATTATAGTCGCCCGGATATCCCGCCTCACCAAACTGAAGATCGGGGTTCATCACGCGCAGGACAACGGCATTATGGTTCGTCTCGTTTCCGTATCTCGTGTTCTCAAAAGCTCCCCACTCTATCATTTCCACGCTTTTGGGTAGCACAATCTCTTTGCCGGCAATCGCAGGATCAAGAGAGGCGAACGCGAGCGCCCCGATAGATTTGACACCATCGCCAATCGTCACCGACGACACAAAGGAGCACCCGTCAAAGGCATGTTGCTCAATCCGCTCCACCGTGCCCGGCACATCGATCTGCGTAAAGGTGAGTACCGTTGTGTCCGAGACATAGAACTGTGGCACGCCGCAATAGGCGAATGCAAGATAGTCGATAGTTTTGACCGAAGGCGGCAGCGTTGCCACCACATTGTCGTCAAGTTGTTCACATTCCTTAAAGGCCTGCTCGGGAATCGTGGTAAAGGCCGCGTTGTTGGGCCAGGTTACCGTTTGGAGCGTCTTGCTTTTGTAGAATGCATAGCTCTTGAGCTCCTCGACCGAATCGGGCAGTGCGATTTCTTTGATGCTGCTGCCGCCCAAGCCTCCAACCGAGCGGACATGCGAATTAGGGGCGAAGGTGATCGATGTGAGCGCAGCGCTTCCCATACCCGTAAGGCTTACGACATTTTTGTCGTCGATGGTCGAGGGCACCTCCAACGTGGTAATGCCCGCGTCGCCATACTCGATAGAAATTTCGTTGGTGAGGCTATCAATCGAGAAGTAGTACTGCGCGGGGGTCTGCTCGTCGGCCACGTAGCCATCGTCGTATTCGTCCTTTACGCCCGTGGCGCCCTTCGAGGTTGCCCAGAGTTCAAGTTCCTCGTTCCAGGTCGCCTCGGTGCCGGAAGCCTCCTCTTGCTTTTGCTGCTCGGCGAGCTCCTTGCCCTCGACAAGATCGGTGGCAAGCGTACCCGCAGGTGTGCTCTCGGTCTGTCCGGCGCCCGTCAGGCCCGCCGCCGATGCAATCTCGGAGTCCGGGGGCGCAGGGGCGTCACCGGCATCGAGCGCTGTGGGGTCGGCAGCGCCGGCATCGGGCGCGGGGTCGGCGGCGGCATCGGGCGCGGCGTCG
>CALEXE010000004.1:0-4714 GCA_937925265.1 uncultured Collinsella sp.
ATTTTCCGGTTCGACGAACAGCCGATCGTGTCAAATTTGGTCTAACAGAGCCAAAGAAAAAGCGTATGCAGCCATGCAGGAAGCGCTCAAAAACCTCGAGGCCGCAAAAGACGCCGCAAGTCCCGAGAAAATTGCGAGATTCAATGATGACATTGCCCGTTTTCAAGAGCTCCGCGACAAGATGGCGGCGCAAGCCGCCGAATTGAGGGAATCCCTTCCCACCATGCAAGCGGACATCGATGCAGCCCAAGCCAAATACGACGAGGCCATCAACCGGACAAGCGGCCTTCAGGCAGAATTAAATAAGGCAATCGACGACGGAGCTTCTAACGAAACTATTAAGCAGTTGCGAAGTGAGATCATGTCGGCAGAAAGGCGAGAAAAATCTTGTGAAGATGATCTTCACCACTGCCAACGCCGGCTCGAAAGCCAGGAAAAACAGGTTCAGTATTTCGAAAGTGAGGCAGAGGAAGCCAAAGCCCACATCGATGAGGACATAGCCAAGCGAAAGGCACTCCTCGGCGATTTGGAAAAGGCGCAAGCGGCCTATGACGATGCCTGCAAGGCATACGAAGAGGCGAAAGCCGCGGCAGATAAGACCACCTCGCCCGAGATAACGAAACCCGCCGAGACGACAAAACCCTCCAGCTCAGCGCAACCGGCCGAGACGGCGCAGCCCGCCAGCTCGCCCGCGACCAGTAAAGACACCTCGCCAAGCTCCACCAAGCAAGCGAACTCGAGCAGCGGCAAGCAAGCAGATACGACCGCCGGCAAGCTCGCAAACACGGGCGACACAGCACCGAGCGCAATCGCACTCGCAGCAATCGCCGCCGCAAGCCTCGGAATAACCGCCACAGCCACACGCCGCATCAAGAACTCAAAATAGCCGCCAGATCATACTACCTTCGCCAATCCACAAACCCGGAGACAAAAGAGGCCCGTTTCCCCAACCTGAACTGCCTCCCATTTCTTGGACATGAGAAATGGGAGGCTTTCTTTATGCGCGTTGATTTGAGAGTGAAGCATGATATCGAGGCCAGGAAGGCGGCCATAGGGCTCTTCGAGCTCGGGCACGGGTATAAATCTGCCGCGATTGCCCTTTCGCTTCCCGCGGAAGCCGTGAGAAGATGGCAGGAGATATACCGCGCATTCGGGAGCGAGGTGCTGCTGCGCATGGACGGAAAGCAGGGCAGGTACACATACGAGCAGAAGGTCGCCGCCGCCTCCGCCGTCGTCGACGGCGGCATGACGAAGACCGAGGCGATGGCGGCGTTCGGCATAATGTCGATGTCGCCGCTCAAGAAGTGGTGCGCGCTATACCGCCGGGGCGGCGCGGAGGCCCTGCGCCCGAGGCCCAAGGGCCGGCCGAAGGGTTCCAAGGCGAGGCCGCGGACCCGCGAGGAGGAGCTCGAGGAGCGGTGCCGTAGGCTCGAGGCCGAGGTGGCCTACCTAAAAAAATTACGCGCCCTGGTCGAGAGGGACGGGCTCTGACCAGGGCGAAGGCCGAAGCGGTCGCGGCCCTGCGCGCCGAGGGGCACGCGCTCGGGCACCTGCTCGCATGCGCCGAGCTCAAGCGGTCGACCTACTACTACGCCCTCGCGCACCCGCCGAGGCCCACGCGCCCCGAGCTCTGGGAGGCGGCCGCCGAGATCTTCTCGCGCACCGCCAACGGCTGCGGGCACCGGCAGATAGCGATGTGCCTCAGGGCGGAAGAGGGGGCCGTGATAGCCGACAAGACCGTGCTCAAGATGATGCGCGAGATGGGGATTCGCTGCGGTATCAGACGCGAGACGGCCTACCACAGGTACAACTCGTACAGGGGCGTCGTCGGCAGGACGTTCGAGAACGTGATCGCGAGGGATTTCGACGCCGGGGCCCCGTGGCGGAAGCTGGGAACGGACGTCACCGAGTTCAAGGTGGCGGGCGGCAAGGCCTACTGGGCCCCGACGCTGGACTTCTGCACCAAGGAGATCGTGGCGAGCGACATATCGACCACGCCCGACATGGCCCAGCAGGTCAGGATGCTCGACGAGCTGCTGTCCAAGATCCCCGAGGGCGCCGCCCCGACCATGCACTCGGACCGGGGCTGGCAGTACCAGCACGCCTCGTACACATCCAGGCTCGAGGCCGCTGTTAGCGTCAATCTATTTTTCGCCAGTTTCGCTAATCAAACGCGCCGTTCGCACAAAGGCGGCTTCACCGGTTGCGCTAACGTATTTTCACCGATTCCGGTCACGCCTTGACGGGTCCGTCCCTCGGCAGGTCCTTCAGCCTGTAGGACCTGCCCGTTATCTTGACCAGGTGGCAGTGGTGGCACACCCTGTCCGCGATCGCGCTCGCCGCCACGTCGTCCCCGAACACCCTGCCCCAGCCGCTGATCCCCACGTTGGTGGTGATGATCGTCGAGCGCTGCTCGTAGCGCGTCGATATCAGCTGGAACAGCAGGTCCGCACCCGCGCTGCCGACGTCGAGGTAGCCGAGCTCGTCGATGATCAGCAGCCTCGAGTGGGCGTAGTACTTGAGCCTCTTCTTGAGGATGCCGCGCGACGAGGCGTCCTCAAGGTCCTCGACGAGCCGGGCGCAGTCCACGAACCTGACCTCGCGCCCCGCCCTGACCGCCTCGATGCCCAGCGCGACGGCGAGGTGCGTCTTACCCACGCCGGGGCTCCCCACGAACAGGACGTTCTCGGCCCGCTCCACGAACCTGAGGGTCGCGAGCTCCTCGATCTCGGCGCGCGGGACCGACGGCTGGAAGTCCCAGTCGAAGTCCGCCAGCCCCTTGACGTAGGGGAACCCCGACGACCGTATGCGCTGGTTGGTGATCCTGACCTCCCGGGCGGCGACCTCGACGCGCGTCATCTCCTCGAGGGCGGAGGCGAAGCCCCGCTCGCCCGCGGCGACCATCCTCACGTAGTCGGGCAGGGACGCCGCCATCTCGTGCAGCCCGAGCGCCGACAGGTTCGCCTGCGCCCTGATCGAGGGGCTGCCCTCCGCGACGGCACCCATCACGCCCCTCCGAGCGAGTCGAGCAGCGCGAGGTTGGCGCGCGCGGCCTCGGCGATGTCCGCGTCGGCCAGGCCCCGCTTCCCCTCGAGGGCCTGCTCGTAGTGGTCGGGGTCGTAGTTGATGGGCCTCGACGGCCCGGACGCGGCGTCGTGGACGGCGACCTCCTCGCCGGCCATCCTCACCACGACCTGACCGCCGGGCATCGCTATGACGCTCACGCGCCGGCCGATGCAGCGCCTGGGCACGGACCACTCCCTGCCGGCGGCCCTGACGAGCATGGTCGGCGGGACGGTCTGGACGCTCACGTCGCCCACCATCGACTCGAGGAGCCGGAGGTTCCCGATGGGACGCAGGCTCTCCTTCTCCCGCATGAACAGCGCGTCGGGCGGCAGGCCGGTGGTGCGGTTCGGCTCCGAGTTGGCCTGGGCCTCGACCCGGGCAACCGCCTCGGCGAGGCCGCTCCACCCGGTGAACTCGCCGCCGTAGGCGAGCAGGCGGTTCAGAAAGCGGTTGGCCGACTCGTCCTTGCCCTTGGTCTGCGGCGAGCGCGGCGCGCAGAGCCTGAGCTCGAAGCCGGCCTCCCGCGCGAACCGCCACGCCCTCTCCTGCCTGGTTCTCCTGCGGCCCGAGACGGTCACCAGGCACGACATGTTGTCCGTGATGCATTCCTCCGGGACGCCGCCGAGGCGGGTGAAGGTGGCGAGCAGGCAGGACAGCAGGTCGTCGAGCGTGCGGCTCCTGACCGGTATGAAGCGGTGCTTCCGGGAGTAGCCGAGCGTCGCGGTGAACACGCTGAACTCGAAGACCTCGCCCTCCGAGTCGACGAGCCTCATGCCCTCCTTCCAGTCGAACTGCAGCTGCCTGCCCGGGGGCGTCTCGAACCGCGGGTGCGGCTCGCGGCCGCCCGCGCCCCCAAAGGGCACGTCGCGCGCCCGGCACCACGCGGTGAAGGCGCCGTACCCGGGCAGCCCCTCCCCGCGGCCCTCGCGCAGGAACGCGTAGACGGCCATCTTGGTCATCCCGGGCAGCTGGGCCTTCGCGCGGATCTCCTCCTCGAGCGGGTCGAAAGCACTGCCCCTCGCGGACCTCCCGTCGACGGCGGCCTCGCCCTCCCTCCAGTACTTGGCGACCGTGTGCCGGTCCATGCCGTGCCTCCTCGCGATCTCGCTGAAGTTCGGCTTGGCGCCGGACCCCCTGTAGACGTTCAGCTCTCCCATTACGTTTCGCTCCATATCCCGCTCCTCCCGGGTCGGATACCCGATCGGAGCATAGTTCCGTTTGCGCAGTTGGTGAAAGTACGTTAGCGGGATTGGCGAAAGCGCGTTGGCGCATTCGGCGGGATACGTTTGCAAAAGTGGTTGATTTTAGATTAGCGCTAACAGCCGCCGGCATCGTCCAGAGCATGTCCAGGAAGGCGAACTGCATCGACAACGCCGCCACCGAGCAGCTCTTCGGCCACGTCAAGGACGAGTTCTACCGGGGCCGCGAGTGGGAGACGTTCGAGGATTTCAAACGCGACCTGGAGGAATACATAGTCCACTGGAACACGAGCCGGAGGCAGGTAAGATTGAAGGGCCTGACCCCGGAGGAGTTCCGGGATCAGGCCCTCGCGGCCTAGTCGCTATTTAGGGCGTCCAAGATTTGGGACGCAGTTCATATGGGCTGTGGGGTTTTCTTTACCCATCGAGTTTATTCCAACAAAATAGAC
>CALEXE010000005.1:0-1807 GCA_937925265.1 uncultured Collinsella sp.
CAGTGCGGAATGTCCGCGAAGGTCAGCCCTCAGATCCTGCTACGACTACGTCCTCGGATTGTGGGGCTGCATGAGGGACGTGGTTGTGGGGGCCTTTTGTCTCCGTCGCTGTTTCGCGGCGCGGCCGCGAAACCACGCGTTACTTTGGTTATGGAGGGGGCTTGGTTGTTGGTTCAGATGATCTAGAGAGATATGGGTGCAAATGAGAAATCGTTGTTGGGGTCGTCCTTTTCCATAAACTCATCGAGGCAGAATGTCATATAGATTGGAACGTACAGGATCTTGCCCTCTTCGCTAAGGTTTTCGTGGCTCAGCACAACGGCCTCGGGAATCTTGTACTCGCCCACACTCATCAGGCGATCGAGGGCCGCATGTGCTCGAACTTTCTTGCCCGATTTGACTTCGATTGGGACAACATGTCCGCGGGTGCCTTCGACCACAAAGTCAACTTCACCGACTTCACGCGTCTGGTAGTACCACGTATCTGCTCCGAGGGCAACGAGTTCCTGCGCGACCACGTTCTCATAGAGGCCGCCGAGGTTGGGGGTTTTCATGTCAAGGTAGACGGCGCGTGCCGTGCTGCCGGGATATCGCGATGCGAGCATTCCTGTATCGGACTCGTATAGTTTGAAGGCGGTCGCCTTCTCTGTCCTCTTAAGAGGACTCCGTGCCTCCGTCGCCTGGGCGACCATCAAACCGACGCCTGCGTTAACAAGCCATAGGAAATCGTGCTTGTATTTTTGAAGACGAGCTCCCTCGCCTAGAGACGAGACGATAAAGCGATGGGACTCCGCCTCAAGCTGAACGGGAATTTGCTCGAAAATGGAGCGAACGTTAAACGCTCGAGTCGATGCATATTTAGAGATATCGCTTTTGTACTGATCGACTAGCTGAATTTGAAGCTCACGCGTTCTCACGAGCGAATAGCCCGAATCGATATAGTTCTGAACGACCTCTGGCATGCCGCCGCAAACGATATAGGCTCTAAAGTTTTTGAGCATCGCCTCATGAATATAGTTTTCGACGGGACGTCTCTCGACAAGGCAGCTGCGAATGTCTGCAAGCACATTCTCGCTGATGCTGTTTGCCCAACAGAACTCTTCAAAATCCATCGGTCGCATAACAATGTGCTCGACATACCCCACCGGAAAAGAAGAGATCCCCTTAAACTCAGTCCCAAGCATAGACCCCGAGAAGACATAGCTAAAGCGTCCGTCCTCGACCAGCGCCTTCATAAGTGTAACGATCTGCGGATACTCCTGAATCTCATCGACGAAGATAAGCGTGTCTCCTTCAACAAGCGGTGTATCCGCAAGAAGGGCCACGCGGTTGATAAAGTCAACGGAGTTCTTAGCGCCAACAAGTACATCCCTTGCCTCGGCATCGAGCAGCAGATTGACCTCAAAATACGAAGCGTAGTTGTCTTTACCAAATGCGCGAATTGCATAGCTCTTGCCAATCTGACGCGCACCGGTAACAAGCAACGCTTTATCGGAGTCGTTCTTCCAGCTCAAAAGCCTGTCAGTGACCTTACGGCGTAGCATTAAAACACCTCATTGACAAAAATTGGCAAATAGATTTGCCCCTAATCATACAAAAATTGGCAAATAGATTTGACCTAAATCCTACAAAAATTTACAGATAGCAAAGATTCGCTTAGGTCTCAAAGCCATCGAGTCGGCGCGGTGCCATGCGAAAACGCTGGGGACGCCGTTAGCGTTCTCGGCTGCTTGGGCGGGCAGGAGCGAAAGGGCATCAGCGGCGTTCATGCAATACCCGACGGTAAAGTTCTATATTGCAAACTCAC
>CALEXE010000006.1:0-3597 GCA_937925265.1 uncultured Collinsella sp.
GGAAGGACTGCACGACCCTGTAGCGGCGCTTGATCTCGCGGTTGGCGCGCTCCTGTGTTAGCGCTACTGTAAAAACAACCATTTTGACCAACGCTCAACAACCAATCATGCCAACGCAATCCCGCCATTTGCGCCAACGCATTTTCACCATTTCCACCAACGCCGGGGCTTACGCTTCGATCGACGAGCGAACGATGCTTTCGGGAGGAGCGGGCCGTGGCGGAGAAGAACCTGATCGGAGAGTTGGACATGTACAGGGAAGCGGGCATAAAGCCCAACTTCAGCGACATAGCGAAGCGCTACGGCAAGGACAGGCACACCGTGGCGTCGTACTGGAGGGCCGAGGGCGGGCGACCCCACGACGGGCGCGGCGACAGGGCGGGCTCGTTCGACGCGCACATCGAGGAGGTGGCCGCCAAGGCGCAGCTGCCGGGAGTCACCAAGAAGGGCATCCACGAGTGGCTGCTGCACAGGTATCCCGGCGAGGACCTGGCCGGCTACAACGCCTTCACCCAGTTCATGCGCAAGAACGGCATCGCCGTCGGGGCCTCCGGCGGCCCGGAGCCGCACCCGCGCTTCGAGACGCCGCCCGGACTGCAGCTGCAGTTCGACTGGAAGGAGTCCGTCAAGATGGCGAACCGCGACGGCGAGCTGTTCGAGTTCAACGTGTTCGCGGCGACGCTGGGCCATTCCCGCAGGCACATATTCATCCGGTCGAGGACCAGGACGACCGACGACCTGGTCAGGTGCATGTACGCCACGATCGCGAGGCTCGGCGGCGTGCCGCGCGAGTGGGTCACGGACAACATGTCCGCCCTGGTGACGATCAAGGGCGGCAGGCGCCTCAAGGTCCAGCGCGCGTACGAGTTCGCCAAGGCCGCCGGCTTCGAGCTGAGGCTGTGCCGCCCGCGCAGCCCCCAGACGAAGGGCAAGGTCGAGTCGTCGAACCGCTTCCTGTCGCGGCTCATGGCCTACCAGGGCGACTTCGACGGCTGGGACGACATCGACGAGATCGTCGCGCGGATCGAGGACGCCAGCAACTCCGAGCCCAACGAGACCACGGGGCTGCCGCCCTCCGCGCTGTTCATGGAGGAGAAGGACGCGCTGCTGCCCGTCGGCAACCTGCGCGCCCTCGAGGAGGCGATGGGCGACGTGGTGCGCGTGGCCAGGGTGCCGGCCACGATGCTGGTGAGCGCGCACGGCGAGCCCATGTCGGTGCCCAGGCGCTGCATCGGCAGGCCCGCCCGCATCGTCTGCATGCCCGGCGGCGCGATGGACTGCTACGTCGGCGGCGAGCTGGTGGCCACGCACGTGGCGGGCGGGCCGGCCTACGACCCGGCGCACTACGCCGAGGCCATGGCCGGCAAGCGGTGGTTCGGCGACGCCGCCGGCGACATCGAGGCGGCCGCCGCGGCCAACCTCGGCCTGCTCGACTCGATAGGGGGCTCGCTGTGAGCGCCGCCGTGCAGGCCAGCCCCCTCAACCGCCTGGCGGCCAACCTCGAGGAGCTGGGGCTCGAGGGCATGGCGTCGTCGGTGCCCGAGTACGTCAGGCTCGTCGCCGACGGGAGGAAGGGCCTGGTCGACGCCATGCTCGAGCTCACCGACGCCCAGATAGCCCTCAAGCGGCGCGCCGACGACGAGCGCCGCACGAGGATGGCCAACTTCCCCTACATAAAGACGCTGGCCGACTTCGACTGGGGCTTCCAGCCGAGCGTGCCGCGCGGGCTGGTCGAGCAGCTGGCCACGCTCGAGTTCATCGACCGCGGCGACAACGTCGTGCTCGTCGGCAGCCCGGGCGTCGGCAAGACCCACCTGTCGATAGCCATAGGCCACGAGGCGGTGATGGCCCGCAAGCAGGTGTACTTCGCCGACTGCTCGAGGCTGGTCGAGGACCTCAAGCACGCCTCGGCGAAGGAGGCGCTGGCGCGCAGGATGCGGTTCTACGAGCACTGCAGCCTGCTGATAATAGACGAGCTCGGCTACCTCGATATCGGCAAGGAGGGTGCCGACCTGCTGTTCCAGCTGGTCAACAGGCGCTACGCGCTAAAGCGGTCGACCGTCGTCACGACCAACGTGCCGGTGGGTAGGTGGGGCGACGTGTTCGGCAGCAACGTCACGGCCTCGGCGGTGGCCGACAGGCTTTGCCACCATTGCGCGATGATCAAGATAACGGGACGGTCGTACCGCCTGAAGGACGTATCCATCGGCGGTGAGGACGGGAAGGAGGAGGGAGCCTAGACGCCGAAAGCGGCGCATCCGCGTTGGCGAATCCGGCGCATCCGCGTTGGCGCGATTGGCGAAAATACGTTGGTGAAAATGGTGAAAAATATATTGACGCTAACAGGCGCGGGCCTCGTAGAAGACGTGCGGGCGGCGCTTGCAGCCGATCGCGCGGTACCGCCCGCACCCGTTGCAGCATCGCGGCCACGCGGCCAGGCGCGGGCATGCCGCCGACAGGTCGGCAGAGGCGTCCACGCGCTCGCCGCGCCTCTCCCTCGGCGCGGTCACGAACCTGTGCGACGCCACCTCGGCGCTCACCGTCGAGGGCGACCTGCCCAGCTCCCTCGCGATCTGCCTGCACGAGGCCCCTCGCTCCAGCATCCTCTGGACCGTGTCCCGCTCGTGCCTGGTGAGCCTGCCGTAGGCCCTCGGGGCCGCCTTCCCGGCCCCCTTCTTCCTCTTTCCGGACATGCCGTCCTCCGATCTCCCGGGGCCGGCCGGTCCGGCCCTCAGGGTATCGGATTCCCACATTCACCCGCACATGTGCGGATGAATGTGGGAAGTGTTCGGATGAAGTTGCCAATCAAGGACCACCATAAAGGGGGCAGGCACCTTTGTGGTGGTTTTGCTCGCGCGGATGACTCGGGTTACAATATGCCTGACATATCGTCCCCTTCTCCGGATGGGGGCAGCGTAAGCGCTCTTGTGGCGGCACCGTAGGACTTTGAAGGTGGCCGTCGTAAGGGCGCTTTTTGTTTGGGTGCCTGGGCTCGGGCACATGCTAGAAAGGGAGAGCATATGAAGAGTTTCGTTGCCGAGGATTCGTTTTGGGAGCTGTTTCCGCAGGCGGCTATCGGCGTTGTGGTCGTAAAGGGCATGAAGCCCGCGGCGCAGATTTCCCAGGAGGACGTGGACGCGATTGCCGCGTTGCTTGATCGCGCCAATATCGATGCGGAGCGTCACCTGACGAGTGATACCATCAGCGAGAATGCGCCGGTTAAGGCATGGCGCGAGGCGTATCGCCTGTTCAAGACCAAGAAGGGCGCGCGTTGCTCAGTTGAGAACCTGCTCAAGCGCGTGCTCAAAGGCAAGCCGGTCGGCCACATTGTGCCGGCGGTGGATATCTACAACACGATTTCGTTGACTTATGCGCTGCCCGTTGGCGGTGAGGATTTGCGTGCTATTGAGGGCAATCTGCGCCTGGCGGTGACCGACGGCGGCGACGCGTTCTTGCCGCTTGGCGAGGAGGCGGATGATCCGACACTGCCCGGTGAGCTTGCCTATATCGATGATGCGGGCGCCGTGTGTCGTTGCTGGAATTGGCGCGATGGCGTTCGCACGGCGCTGTCCGACGATTCGGCCGATGCATTCCTGG
>CALEXE010000007.1:0-19003 GCA_937925265.1 uncultured Collinsella sp.
GCATGCGGCCCTCGATGGCGGCGAGGTGCGCGACGGCGGAGAGGTCCATGACCTCCTGCACGTTGCCCTCGGCGAGCATGGCGAAGCCGGTCTGACGGCAGGCCATGACGTCGGAGTGATCGCCAAAAATGTTCAGGGCGTGGGAGGCGACGCAACGCGCGGAGACGTGGAAGACGCCCGGGAGCTGCTCGCCCGCGATCTTGTACATGTTCGGGATCATCAGGAGCAGACCCTGAGAAGCCGTGTAGGTGGTGGTCAGAGCACCGGCGCCCAGCGAACCGTGAACGGTACCGGCCGCACCTGCCTCGGACTCCATCTCGACGACCTTGACCGGGGTGCCGAAGATGTTCTTGCGACCCTGGGCCGCCCACTGGTCGACATGGTCGGCCATCGGGCTGGACGGCGTAATGGGATAGATTCCCGCTACCTCGGTGTACGCATACGAAACATATGCGGCCGCCTCGTTGCCGTCCATAGACTTAAACTTACGCGCCATATACCCCTCTCCTCTCATATAGGTATACAGGCCCCGGCGATCGCCGGGATGTTGGCGTGATGGGATTTACGCTGTTGCTTCCAATCATCTGGCAGGCAGGCTCAGCAGCAGGTACATGGCGTGGAGAGAAGACATGCCGAGGCGAGGGGCAGTTGATGCGCCCCACAGACCCGACCGCCCGTCTTGCACATGACCGAGCGCCGCAAAGGCCGCATGCCGGATGCTCCCGGGCACGCCCCGGCGATGGGAAGCGCCCGCAACGGAAATCCGCATGCGGGTTTATTGTACCCCGCCTTCAAGTGTAATTTCGGCAAATATAGGCGGGCGGTAAAGGTTTACCTTGGGTGACTGCCAAGGGCCAAAATGGTCCCTCCATCCCCGGGCGACTGGCTCTGGCGCGCCAAGGAGTGTCCCAAAGTGCCGGCAGGAAAGGAACGTCCCTATCTGCCGGCTAGAGGGCACCGAAGAGGACGGCGTAGGTAGTGGATTCGCCGAGCTTGAGCTCGTCGCCGGGATTGAGTTGGGCGGAACGGCCGGGCTCGACCTGAATGCAGACGCGCGTGGCCCCGTTTACCACCACGGTTCCGTTGGTGGACGACAAGTCCTCGACGTGCCAGATATTTTGAGCATCGCACCAGATATGGGCATGGCGGGCCGAGACATCGTCGCCGACGTCGGTAATATCGCCCTCACCAGTGGCCAGCGCGCCAATCTCAACACCCTGCTCACTCGGCTGAATCCAGCGCGGGGCGCTCACGACAAAACTGTTTTGCACGCGCAGCAAGCCCAAGGGGTGCGCCGGGGCGGGTTCGCGCTCGCCTGCGGTCATCGACATGCCAAGCGAACGCGGCGTGGAGGTGCCTCCGCCACAGGTCGCGTGCGCGTAGTCGATGGCATAGTTCACCGAGGACCGCACATCCGCCGAACAACCGACGGCGACAAACAGCACCAGCACGGCCTCGGCGCGCTCGGCGGGCATGAGTTCCGCCGCCTGGGACAGGCGATCGAGCGCGTTGCGATAGAGATTCGTGTCCTGGTGACACTCTTCGAGCGCGCGTACCATCGGTTCACCTGCAGGGCCGCACACCATATTGATCACAGCCGTGGAGTCCATGGGATTGCGCTGGCGCAGGGCCAGTTGCGACATAATACGCGCAGCCGAGGTACCGTATTCGGCAAAGTAGCGCTGCTGAAGCGTGCCGACCGGCGCGCGAACGATAAAGCGGGAAACCCAAGAGCGATCGGCGGCTCGGCTCTGCGGGCTGCGGCCGTCGGCGAGCGGACGGGACGAAAGCACCAGGCCGCACAGCTCGATATGGCTCAGATGCGCCGCGCGCTTAAAGATGTCAAACATGGCCCCGCATGGGGTGAGCTCAACTTGAGATGCCATGACCTAGGCCTCCTTGGTCGTAGAAATAGAATCGGACGATACTTCGACAGGTCCGCCAAAAGTACGGGCAGCTGCGGCTCCACCGGCAAGCGGAGTCGCCATCTGGACTTTTGTGCGTCGCGGTGCCGAAACGGGAAGTTCAAAGGCAAAGCCCATCGCAAGCAAAAACCACGTAAGCGTATAGGTTGCAACCAGAGCGGCAACAAGGCCGCCCATCACGGCGCGTTGGGAAAATACGCTACATGCAGCCACAACCAGTACTGGAACCTCGCAGGCAGAAAGCGCAAGCACACCCTGCAGGAACCCCGAGCGCCGATTGCGCGCAAGTGCCCCCGCGGTAACGCCGGCTATGCCTGGCAGCGCCAACGCCAGTGCGGCAATAATACCCGGTAGCGTCCCAGACCACACGAGCGATCCCAAAGTCGCCGTCACGCGAGCGCCCGACGCCAGCAGCGCGGCCGAAACCACGACCACAGCCCAAACCACGCCACAGACGACCGTCGCGCCGACCATCAGCGCGCGACGAACCGCACGGCCAGACGCATCCATGGGGCACGGCGTGAGCGGCTCGCCGCGGAGCGAACGACCGACATTTTGCGCATAGTGGTCACAAAACGCCGAGAGCGCCGCCTCGACCGCCGCCGGCTCGGGACGATCTTTTTGATGGCTGGACAGACAGGCCATCACCACGTCGAACAGCTGGGCATCGACAAACGCCAGCGCATCGCGTAGCTCCTCGGAATCCGGCTCAAGCCCCAGCTGCTGGGCCTGCTCGGCCGCGGCGAGCGCCACATCGGGCTCACGACGAAGCAGCTGAGTCAAATCACAACCGGGCGCATGGGCACCAATGGGATAGTCGGGCCGCGTGTCCATCTTGAGACGGTAGGGGCTCGCGATGTCGCGCGTCTTTTTGCGCGAACCCGAGGTGCCCGAAGCGCTCGGCGCGGCTTCGTATGGCGCGACGCCGGCAATGAGCTCGTAAACCGTGCTTGCCGCGGCATAGACGTCAATCGCCGGCGACATACGCAAAGCGCGCAGATCGGGAATATCGTCGGTGAGCATCTCGGGTGGGGCATAGGCAACCGTCGCGCGACGCAGCGTGGCATAGCGCTCCGTAAACGACGCCTTGTCGCCGGTACCGGCCACGGCCGACGCAGGCTCGAGCGCCAGCGACGAGCCAAAGTCGATCAGGCACAGGTCAAAGGTGCCCTCGGCAAGCTGCCGGTCAAGCGGTAGACGCGCCGTACGCACCATAATATTAGCGGGCGAGATATCGCGATGGACAAAGCCCTCACCCACCAGGCTCATACGGCAGAGCAGATCGAACAGGTCGCGACCCAGACGCGCCGCCACAAGCGGCGACAGGCGTCCGGCATCGTCCACGGCGAGTCGCGAGCGCAAGCGGGCAAGCGTCTCGCCCTCGACCCATTCCATGACAATTGCAGGCACACCGTCGACCTCGCCCCAGCCATAGAGGCGGGGAAAGCCCTTAAGGCCCGAAAGGGCGCGATGGCATTCATATTCCTCGCGAAATGCCGCTTTGAACTTGGCGACCAGCGCCTCGTGAGTTGCATCGTCGTCAAACTCATCGCGCGTCGGCAAGATGAGCTGCTTGAGCGCCACGGCCTCGCCTTGGGCGTTGACGGCACGCGTCACGCGGCCGATACCGCCACGGCGCATGGTGGCATCGTCGGCAAACAGCATCGTAAAACGACGCAGATAGGCAGGCAGTTCGTCCTGACCGAGCGCAATGGCCGGCTCAAACCCGTCGACACGCGCCAGGCGCAGGCCGACCATGGGATCGCGACCGAGCGATTGCGGTGTGGTGGATGCAAGATCGGTCATCATAGGGCAAGCGCCGCCACGTTATTGTTGAAGTTACCGAGCGCGACGTCATCATCGCCGTAATGGCCGACCCATTGACATAGGTTGGTGTAACAGCCCCACAGATTGGCATACTGCTGGTACCATTTTGACCGGGGCGAGAATGTCTGACGACCGAACTCGGCTCGGATGACAAACATCTCCCCGACCAGGCTGTCGCACGGCCTGGGATCTCCCGTAGAGTTATAGGTCGAAACCACGTCATTGGCACGAGAAACATAGCCGTCGAGCATGTTGTACTTGGTCACAAGCCAACGGTGAATGCTCTCTTCCTCAGCAGCGGAAAGGCCGCCGGAGTTTGTATCGTTGTCAGTGTTGCCGCCCGTCGAGCCGCCGTTTCCAGACCCTCCGGCAGAGGAACCCGACCCAGAGCCGCCGCCCGAACTCGACGAATCCGAGCCGGAGCCAGAAGTATCCGAGCTACCGGGCTTTCCGGACTGCTGGGCGTCCTGCTCCTTCTGCTGCTCGACCTTATTCACCGTTGCCGCCACACTATTGTTGGACAATCGATCGATGATCTTGGTGTTGGTGAGCACGATGGTTTTGCCATTGGCAAGCGTGACTTCGTTGTCCGGGGCCTCGGCGCCGTCCGCGTCGTCGGCGCCAAACACAATATGCGCGACCACACTTGCCCAAGCATATCCAGTCGTGGTGCCCAGATCACTTTTGACCTCATGCCCCACGCGCGGTTCGCGTGCGGCATGTGCCTGCATCATGGACGGCACGGTCATGCCATAGGCAGAAACGCCAGCTATGACCAGCACCAGCGAGCAAGACAGCAGTGCGTACGCCCGCGGCGCCAAGCCCAGTCGGCGTCGCATGCGCACCGCGGTGCCGCGCTTTGTCTGAGTGCCACCGGGCCGCATGCGTTCTCCTCCAACAAAAACACGCCGCTCGGGAGCGGCGCATTCATTCGAATCCATATTTGAGTGTATCAGCGAACCCAAAAGGTTGCGCAACGAATGGGCAAATTAAGGATGCGCGTGAAAGCATCCATGCGATAAGCGGATACAAAGCATCTTTGTTGTACAACAAACTTACAGTCGCACGGGGAATTATGACTACCCCGTGCGTCGCGATGAAGACATACGGCAGGAGCAGGCTCGCCACCTAAATCGTGCGACGGGCCTCGATGGCGCGCCCAAGCGTAAGCTCGTCGGCATACTCCAGGTCGCCGCCCACGGGCAGGCCGCTCGCCAGACGCGATACCTCAACGCCCAGCGGCTTGATAGTGCGGGCCAGGTAGCTCGCCGTGGTCTCGCCCTCGATATTGGGGTTGGTGGCGATGATGACCTCGTGGATGTCCTCGTGGCCCAAGCGTGCCAGCAGCTCACGAATGTGCAGCTGCTCGGGGCCAATCTTGTCCATGGGACTGATCACGCCGCCCAATACGTGGTAGAGACCATGGTAGCTGCCCGTGCGCTCAATCGCCTGGACATCGCGCGGCTCGCCCACCACGCAAATGCGAGTGGTATCGCGCATCGAATCCTGGCAGATGGAGCACTCGTCGGCCGTGGCGTAGTTAAAGCAGCGGCTGCAAAAGTGAACCTCCCGCTTAACCTCCAGGATGGCCTCGGCCAGGCGACGCGCCTCCTCGGCATCGGCCTCGAGCAGGTAATAGGCGATGCGCTGAGCCGACTTGGGGCCAATGCCCGGCAGGCGGCCCAGCTCATCGAGCAATTTTTGCAGACTGTGATTCGCACTCATATATATGCGTGTCTTAGAACGGCATGCCCGGGATGTTGAGGCCGCCGGTGATGGCGCCCATCTGCTTGTTGGCGAGCTCGTTGACGCCGCGGACGGCCTCGTTGACGGCAGCCATGATCATGTCCTGCAGCATATCGACGTCCTCGGGATCGAGGGCATCGGGGTCGATGGTGAGGTTGACGAGCTCCATCTCGCCGTTAACGGTCACCTTGACCATGCCGCCGCCGGCAGAGGCGTCGACGGTCTGGGACTTGAGGTTCTCCTGCGCGGCGGCAAGCTGCTCCTGCATCTTGCGAGCCTGCTTCATCATCTGCTGCATGTTCATACCGGCCATGATGGCTCCTTTACGTGCGGCCGCGCGCCGAGCTGCAAGGGCAGCCGGAGCACGGCGGGACTTTCAAACTCAAAAATCGTACCACGGCGCGGGGCAAGCGAGCGGGATGGCCACGCTACCTCAGTCGATATACATGTCCTGGAGTGCAAACCGCACCCAAAGATTATGCGAAGTTGAATAATTCGCATCTGCATAATATTGAAAGCTAAATCTTGTAGAGCCGGAATCCGACATTTTCTGCATCCAGCTAGATAACAAAATGCCGAACCGCTGCTCGAGGCGGCGCTCATGATGGCAGGGTATAATTTGATTGTCACAGACAGCAATTTGGAGGTGCCCCCATGAATGCCCCCGACGCGCTCCAAAACATCCGCTCAAAACACCCCGTTGCATATGTGGTTCTCTATCTCTTTGTCGGCTGGGCATTACTGGTTGTCATCACCCATGCTATAGCCTTTGGAGCAGAACTGCTGATAGCCAGCTCGGACCAGCCCGTCGTCAAATGGGAAGCGACCGATGAGTGCACCGACGGGACCCGGACCGTTTACTACAACAGCCCGTCCCTTTACCAAGAGCTCAAGGTCAAGATAAAAGATTCCAAGATTGTCGATGCCGAACTGGGCTCTTTATTTACAATCGGAGCAACCGTCAACGCCGAGCAAGTCGAGTACACGGACAGCCATGCGACGTATCGTATCGACCTCAGCATCCTAGGCCGACCGTCACGCGCCTGTCTGCTCGAATGCGATATACGCGGCACCACGTTGCACATGTCCGAAATACAGATGCGCCCGGACAAAAGAAAGTGATATATGGCCGAGTCGGAAAAGACTAGGCATAGACTCGTCCGCCTTCGTAGGCAAAACGCAGGATGAGCGGGGCATTGTTGCGCACGAAATCATCGAGTTCTTTGAGGTTCGCTTCGCTAAAGCCCTCGTGTGACACCCAATTGAATGCCGGCAAGATACACTCCGCCGTGTCAAAACCCCAATCGCGCGGGCGCTCCACAACAACCTTCACCGTGTTGTCCTCCCGGACTTCGGAATACGAAACCTGCGTATCGTCCTCAAGGCGGACATATTCCCACATCATAAGCTCGCTCCGTTCAAAGGGTTCTCTTCTTGAGCAGTATACCCGCCTGCGCAGCTACTCCACCGGCTTGAAGATGGTGGACTGGCCGAAGACGCTGCGGATGAGGGCTTTGGCCTCGTCCTCGGTCTGCGGGATGTTCGGGGCTGCGCCCTGATGGCCGAAGGGGCTGCCCGCACCGGGGTTGGACTCCCAGGGAGCCGCGGGGGCGTCGTCGCTTGTGGGGGCCGCGGATGCCGCCGCGGCGGGCTTGGGCGCGGACGCCGCACCCGGCACGTCGAACGGAGGAAGATCGTCCCCGCTCGCATCGCCGGCAAAGCCGCCGACCATAGCGTCGTCGTAGGGCACCTGCTCGGATTCCCACGGCGCGGGCTGCGCGACAGGCTGAGCCTTGGGGGCAGCCGAGCGCTCGAGCGCACGGGGTGCGGGCTCGGTCGGGAGCTTACCCGTGGCAGGAGCGCCGGCAGGGTTGTCCGAGCGCAGCCAGGGGGCTTTGCCCAGGTCAGACGACTTGGGCGCGGGCGAGACGGGCTTGAGCGCGGGTGTCGGAGCAGCCGGTTTGGACGCCGCAGGCTTAGGCGCCGACGGGGTCGATGCCGCTACCGGCGCCGCTTGCTGCTGCGGCGCGCTGGCACTCGAGGACACAGGGGCCGCCGAGGACACGGGTTGCGGGTCCGCAGATGCCGCAGCCCGTGCAGATGGAGAATGCTCCTCATGTTGAGGAGCCGGCGTGCCACCCCCATCCAGGACATAGTCGACGGCACGACGACCGAAGACCGCGCAGACCGTCGGCAGGACCACCGACTGCGTATCGGCGCGACCGAGCATCTTAATGGCAAAAGTCGAACCCGCGGGGAACGAGACCGTGAGCTTGGAGCCGTCGTCGGCCGTGGCGCGGGCGTTGAGCAAAAGCCCTGCGTAGGAAGCCTGACGCGCCTTGACACGCTCGACAACCTCGGCCCATTTGCGCTGCAGCTCTCCGGCATCCTCGACCGCGGGCGTCTCGGCAGCACCGGCGGCGGCAACCTGGGCGGCATTGTTGGACTGGGGCTTAGGTGCCGGAACGGTGGCAGGCGCGGGGGCCGGAGCCGCAACGGGTTGAGGTGCAGGCGTTACAGGTTTGGGCGCCGGCGCAGGAGCCGCGGACTTGGGCGCAGGCTGGGCAGCCGGAGCGGCAGCACCACGGTCCCAAGGCATACCGCCCTGGCGCGCGGACGTAGCAGCAGGGGCAGCGGATGCCGCCGGAGCAGCAGCACGGACGCCCGAAATTAGCGTCGGCTGCTGGGCAGCAGCGGGTACCGATGCTGCAGGCGCGGCGGCCTGAGCAGCAGCCACGCTCGCCGGAACGGCGGCGTTGGCAACCATGGCCTCCAAGCGAGCTACGCGCTCAGCCAAAGCTTCAATCGTCAAATCGGCCTCGGGACGTGCCAGACGCGTGCAGGCAATCTCGAGCACCAGGCGCACGTCGCTCGCGCCCCTCATCTCCAGTGCGGCATCGTCGAGCACCGTCAGCACACGGGCCAGGCGGTCGGCAGGATGCTCGCCAAAGGCAGCGGCCTCGGCAGCAAGCGCCTCGGCCTGCTCGGAGCCGCCCTCAAACAGCTCGGCACGGGCACCGGCAACGCAGGCAACGTACACGTCACGCACATGCGCCACCAGGTCGCGCGTCAGTTCCAGCAGGTCGTTTCCTTCCTCGACCTGCGCACGAATCAGTCCATAGAGCTCGGCAACATCGCGATCGGCAATGGCGCGGGAAAACTCGCCCAGAATCTGGTCCGAAACCTCGCCTAAAAGCGAGCGGGCGTCGTCCGCATGCACAGAACCGTTGCCAAAGACGCTCAGCTGCTCCAGCGTGGACAACGCGTCGCGCATGCCGCCCTTGGCATGACGCGCCACGATAGCCAGCGCCTCGTCGTCGTAATCGAAACCCTCCTGCTCGCACACGTATGCCAGGCGATGCTCAATATCCTCGTTGCCGATGCGATGGAAATCGAAACGCTGGCAGCGCGAGAGGATGGTCTCCAGAATCTTTTGCGGGTCGGTGGTGCACAACACAAAGATCACGTGCGCCGGCGGCTCCTCGAGCGTCTTGAGCAGCGCGTTGAACGCCGCCGTCGTGAGCATGTGGACCTCGTCGATGATATAGATCTTGTACTTGCCACGCACCGGGGCAAAGTTGACGGAGTTGATGATTTCCTCGCGCACATTGTCCACACCCGTGCGGGAGGCGGCATCGAGCTCGTAGACATCGGGGTGGTTACCCTCGGCAATGAGCTCGCACTCCTCGCAAGTACCGTCGGGCATGCAGCCGCTTGCACCCTCGGCGCGCGCCGCCTCGGCATTGCGGCACAGCAGCGCCTTGGCCAGAATGCGCGCCATAGTGGTCTTGCCCGTGCCGCGCGGTCCGCAGAACAGGTAGGCGTGGGACAGGCGCCCCTCGGTGATGGCGTGCTCGAGCGTCGAGACGATATGTTGCTGGCCCACCACGGAGTCGAAGGTGAGCGGGCGATACTTTCGATACAACGATTCCATGGGTGCTCCCCCGGGTATACTGAGTCTTGTTGCCGCGACGGCCATGCGGTCGCACGGCATACTGCATTCATAATAACCCGTACGGCGAGCCCGCCGCGATAGGAGTCCAAAGAGCATGGCAGACGCAGAGAGCAACCTCGTTCCCTCCGAAGCAGCCGACCAGGTCGAGGTCGCGCTTGAGGCGCAGGCAGCAGCCGATGACGGCATCCTGTACCTCAACGAGTATCAGTACGAAAACGACCTGGTCACCGATTTCGCCCGCCTGGTCGCCTCGCCCAGACGCCGCGGCTCCCTGTATGTCGCCGCTGCAATTGCCGCGCTGCTGGGTGTTGGCATGCTGGTGGCCGGCGGCAACTGGATCAAGTTCGGCGTCGTCCTCATCGTGTTCGGTGCTTTTTTGGCCTGGTGGAGCAAAAACCTGCACCACACGCTCGCCCGCGATTTTATCGATGCCGTCGAGGCCGACGAGTCCATGGGTGGCCGCTATCGCCGCGTCGCCGCCAACGAGGACGGCCTGATGGTCTGGGGCAAGAGCGGCAAGTCGCAGTTCTTCCCGTTTGAGAAGCTCGACCACGTACTCGACGGCGAGCGCATCTTTGTGGCCATGTTCGCCGACCAGGGCGTGGCGATCCCTAAGGACACCTTTGTGCGTGGCGATGCCGAGCAGTTTGGCTCCTTCCTTAAGGCGCGCATCAACAAAAAACTCCGCATCGAGACCAAACGCAAGAAGATGAAGGCCGAGAAGGCCGCCGCCGAGGCCAAGCAGGGCGACAAGCCCCAGGAGACCAAAGGCAAGCAGCGCAAGCAGAAGAAGAACAAGAAGAAGCGGTAGGCCGGCCGACACCGAAGGCGCCTCGTCCCGCGCCCGATTCCGGGCCGGGGCGCCTGGAATCGGGCGCGCGTACCGCCAATGGACCCGTTTTGCCTTGCTCTCGAGCTATTTCACTTCAAACCTTAAGAGCCTCCGCTCCGGCAGATCGGTCATCTTCATCGTGTAAGTCCCGGGAAATGCTTTCTCAAAACGGACGGTCTCGTAACCTTCGAAATAGTCGTTGGTGTTCTGCATCATAAATGGGACGAGCAACTCGTTTTCTGCCCCAACCTCCACGGCAAACGCAGCAGAGCCGCCAAGGACCGGCATGGCTTGCGTTATCAGATCGGTATTGACTACAAAATCATAGTTTGGCGCAGACTCAGGAACCAGATGCCAAACATACGCTTTGATTCCACCGTCGATATTATCCCTATTTCTGACACGCATCTTTACGGCGATAACGCACGTGATGTCGGCATCCTTCAGTCTCGTTTTCGTATCCACGGTGCCATATTTTGAATAATCGTCATGTGCTCGTTTGAGATACTCGCGCGGCGTGAGCAACTCTGCCCCGTCTATGCAAAACGAATACCCATCAGTCACCACATCCTTCGACCCCAGAAACGCTCCATCCATCGAGAGCCATTCGCCCTCCGCGTAATATTTCTCAGGAATGACCGTCCGGTTCCCGTTAACGACGCTCACCCTCATGCCCGCAAGGCCGGCAGCAGCACAGCAAAAAAGCGCGAGCGCCGATCTTCTCGTCCACAGGGTCTTCTTCATCGCGCTCACGACCTTTCCCGAACTTTCACAACGGCACCGTCGCGCATGCAGTAAACCCGATCGGCCAGTTCCTCGAGCACCTCTCCGTCATGGCTGGACAGAAGGACCTCACGACCCGTTGATGCCGCCATCGCCACAACGCGCTTGAGCATTTCAACGCCCGCTTCGTCGAGGGCATTCGTTGGCTCATCGAGAACAAGCAGCTTCGGCTTCTCCATAATTGCCGCAGCTATCCCCAGACGCTGCTTCATCCCAAGCGAGTATGCTCGGAACTTCTTTTTTTCGTCTGCATCGAGCCCCACGAGCCGCAGGGCAGAGCGAATGTCCTCGGGGGTGGCAACGCCCTTGATCTGAGCGATGAGCTTCAGATTGTCGTAGCCAGACAGATATCCCAAAAAGGAAGGCGCCTCGATCAACATCCCCAGACTCGGCGGGAACGAGATGTCCGCCCCAAGCCTTTGGCCATCGATAGAGATTTCGCCTTCGGTAGGCTTGATCAACCCGCAAACCGCTCGCATGAGCATGGTCTTACCCGAACCGTTTATCCCCTGAAGACCGACCACAGTCCCAGGGTCAACCTCGATGGACACGTTGCGCAGGACATCGTTTTTACCCATGCGCTTCGATACGCCCCTTACGATCACACTCATATCTTGTCCCCCTTTTCTATAAGGTCGGCCCTTCGAAACCACAGTCCACCCAACGATAGGCATAACGACATAAGCCCAATTGATGACAAGACACTCGAGCCCGCCGCGATTCCCTCTTTGACAATTCCACCCCAGCGCAACAGCATCAAGGCGTTACCCAATAGCGCCCAATGCCGTGCATATGCCGAGCAGATCAGGTAGCTCATTACAACCACAAACGAGACTGACGACCCAAGCACAAACCCAACCGCTGCCTGCGCAAACGCAAGCGCCTCAAAAGCAAATAAGAGACCTATGAAAAACGGCAGCGCATCTGCCTCGGCAGCTTTGAGAAACCACGGCGCCAAATTAGCCAGTTGAAGCGACTCACCATGAATGACCGCGCTGAACGAGGAGCTCACCACCAAGCTCCAAATCACAACAGAGCAAACCACCACGAGCAGTGAAAATGCCGTTACTGCCGCCACCAAGATAAAACGCGAGACCCACCAAAGGGTTCTTGCCCGGCATCGAACAAGCGCTTGCAAACCAAACCCGTGCAACGATTCGGTCGGATAGTCGAGTGTTGTATAGAGAATAAGCAGAATGAGAAATAGCCATCCTAGCGGAGGCACAAACATGACCCCGGGCCTAGGCTCAAACGGAGCAGATCCGGCAAACACGAGCGCAAGATTGTCCGCAAACCCCAAGGTATCCGTTCTAACCCCATACACAGAAGACAATCCGTAGGCGTAAACCAAGTTCGCAACGGTCACTGCCGCAATTGCAATAAAAGTGATGATGTTCTTCTTCAAAACGGTCCTCAGGTCCGCGGCGACCAGCCTAAACAGCATCAGACCACCTCGCGTCTTTTCCACGCCCCAGAAAAAGCCAACGAAGCAAGGGTCAATAATATGATTTCCGCAAAACCGGCTCGAATGTCTGGCCAGTTATTCAGCGATTCCGACCTGATGCTGTTGAGGATATTGCAGTTAAACCCCACACAAGCCATTACGCCGAAGATCCAGCCATTTGCAAAATGCCACGCAACCATTAGCAGATACGGGACAATTATCGCTTTGATTCTGCTACGAAACAAAATTGAGAAGCCAGTTACAGCCATGGATAAAGTCCCGAGCGTGACAGCATCGAACAGCGTGTATGCGAGCACATATGACAAAGGATGCGAATAAAATAGACCGGAGAAGTAGCTATGCAGGTAAAGTCCTACGTAAGTCGACTCATCGACCCGAGGAAGATACGCAGGAAAAAGCATCGAGACGATCAGGAAATTGACGAGCAGAGGAATGGCAGTCACTGTAAACGCGGAGAGGAAAGCAGACAGCATCTTTACGTTCACGTACGCCTTTCTGGAAACGCGCGTGCATATCTGCATGTCATAACCACTCAAACGCTCAAAGAGACACGACCAAGATCCAGCCAACATTGCAAGCAGGGGCAGTGCATAGAAAAACACCGACGCAGACAGTGGCGCGTTCGCGCTCACAACAATCCAGTTACCGAAGCTGCTTTCACGTGTTTGACCGAGATAATTTTCGGCTTGCACGCCAACGCCGTAACCAAAAGAAAGAAGGTTGTGGCGCTCTTTTTCCAAATTTGCCCACGGCTCCAGCGCGGCAGCTATTGCAACTGCGAGCGCAATCAAGAGAGCAAGGATAAAAGCTGGACGTCTAATCGTTTTCGACAGTTCGTATCTTGCGAGCTTTTGGTTCATACGTCCTCCTCCCCCTTCCGACCCAGAAAGCCGGAAGGGAGCCATTTCAAACAACTATGCGGGAAGCTTGTGGAAATGCCCGACGCAGTCGGGGCTCCATACACCAATAACAGTGCCGTAGCCAGACTCCGCCCATGCAGTCAGTCGCGCCGCAGATCGCCCGTTCTCACGGACGAGGTTATACATTTCCCACTGTCCCTTGTGATTCGAACGATACGTTCCCTGAGTACAATTCATGCTGCCGCTACCGCTTGTGTTATACGCACCGTCTGTATATAACCGAAGCGGATTTCCCGTATGGCCCTGGATATCCAGATAGAGCGATGAGGAATCATCCTTTTGACGGTAGCCAGTTGCACTCGTCCCGGCACATTGAAAACTAAATGCCTTATCGGCATTGTTCGTACAGGTCGTAATTCCCGTATCGGCGTTTTGAGTAATGCTGGAAACCTGAGAGGTGTCAAACTCCTCTTGTGCAAACGATGCAGCGGGAACCCCCTAGGGACAGACCAGCTGCAATCACCAAGCCGACTCCGATTCGAGCAATAGCGCTCCTTGGCTTAATCATGGCCTTCTCCAATCAAAAGCGGTTAACAATGCGTCGACGCACGGCAACCTTCGCATGAATAGAGAAAGATGTCTGTAAACACCCGCTATTGAGTTGATTGCTCAGGCGTTTACACGTTATTTACCTGCGATAACAATAAAATTAGCTCCGCCTTATTCTTGATCTTCAACTGGCGGTAAGATGCAGACCGCAGCGCTTGCACCGTAGATGCAGCGTAACCGACATCCTCCGCAATGGCCTTTGTCGTTGCCCCCTCTGCCGTCATCAGCAAAATTTGCGACTGAACATCAGAAAGGGAGCGCGACGTAAGCAGGGCCAGCTGGCGCACGCGGGCCGTTTCGGTGGACCCGTTCGCCCGGTACTCCAAGACGGCCTTCTCGTCCTCAACCGAGCGGGCGAGCGCGATGTGCGTAACGAACATGGGCACAGACCAGCAAACAATCACCGTTGCCACGACGACATTGACAGCCGAACTTTGCCCCAACAACGACGCGAGGAACAACGGCTCGAAAACCGTCAGATCCTGCACCATATTGAGCAAGACAGCCCAAACAGGAGCCGTCGCCCCGAAGCAAAGCATCCATATCCCAAGCATTTTGCGCTGCGGACAGCTTCGCATCACTATATATGTGAGCAGCACCCCCGTCAGCACCGCAAGTCCATGGATTCGCCCCCTAGCGACCGCATAGATTAAGGCAACCATGCCCATTGACACCAACGGCACGATAGCCCGAGCATGGGCATGCACCTTAAACGGACGCAGCCCAACAGCGAGCGAAGCCGTAGACGCCACGCCGCAAAACAGGACCGGCACAGCCATCAACGGAACGCGTATGCACATCAATGCCGCGATATAGATAAAAGACCATTCCACAGCAGATAGCACCGCCCATACGTACGGGCTTCCGAGCCAAATCGCTTCACCCGCTCTATCCAGCGCAGCGCCACGATTCGCTTTTCCACCCGCGTAGCGTAGCGACAGAAGCAGTCCGAGACCCAATGCGTAGCTTAAGAGGGAAAAGGCGACAGCCCGCGAAACACCGGACCCCCAATCGCTATCCGCCATTACCAAGGGCCCCGCCGCAAGGAGGATAAAGAATAATGTGAGCAGGTATCGAAACAGCCGGCGCGTTCGAGCTGATGCCACTATATCGTCAGCATGCCGCTGCGGTAGCTCATGCCCTACAGTATCGCCCTCACCCGCAAACAGCGCCACGAGCTCGCGTGAGCCCGCAACCGACGCCTTCCCGTATGCTCGGTGAAGCGTTGTTCTCACCGTCGATGGCTTCGTATCCGTCTCCTTGGCAATTTCCGCCGGCGTTTTCCCTTTGAGCAGCAGTCGAACAAACTGCTCTTCTCTAGGCGACAGGGCAGGGGAAAACACCCCCGCATCGAATGTGTCGGACGCACAGGCGATATCCGAATTGTTGTTCCGTTTCCCCCTTAGCAACATGCATACGAAGGCAGCAGCGATAACGGACCCCATCGCCAGCAATGCAATGACCACGGCATCGCTTGCGAAGTATGCCGCCTCAACAGCCGGAATAAGACCAATAGGAACTGCTACGAGCACAGAACAGGCAAACACGTCGCGCCGCCCATGGCCAAAGGCACGAGGGCGGCAAAACGGCGGGGCCACAGTCAATGCGAGATAGACCAACGGAATTAAAAGCGCAAGGCCAATTGACGCGGCCGTTACAGGGGGCATCCCCCATGGCTCGGGAACGACTCTCCATGAAACTCGACAGCAAAACAGCAGGCAAGACATGACGGCTATTGTTTCTGTAAAAATCGCGTCCTGCGGGTGACGAGTTTCCCTTTCGTCAGTCCGTGTCGACCTCTGCGTCAAAGGAGAGTCCGCCGTGCCCCAAATAACATATGAGAGAAGCAGCGACCCAACAAAGCACGAGACACACGAAACGCCATGTAACAACCAAATCGGTGCAAACACGATTGGAATAGAGTCTCCGCGAGCATAGAAAGCCAGGTCGGCCCATTCGGGAACCGTTGCAATAACACCAAGGAAAACACCGATGGCACCGAGATGCCTCGGCCTTCTCATTCCCCCCTTGCATAGCGCAGCACCATGAACAAACGCCGCGAGGCATGCGCCCAGGATAACGAGCCAGGTCATTGCACCTGACGCTAGGCCGATTGAAGATGAAAACCGGTGATAAGGGGTGACCGCCATTACGACAAGCGCAATGGCGCAGGCAAATGTAGCAGAACGGCGGGAAAAGAGCATACGGCCTCCATAGCGTGTCATTATATCGCTCGAGCCGCTCATCTATCTCCATGCCCACACCGGCCAACATCAACGATTCACGCTAACTCCAATCCGAGCCAGGTCACGGTCCGGCTTTTGTCCGCAGCCCCCGCCCCAAAGCGGGATGCGGTTTCCTTTTGAGCGCCGATTCGGAAAGTCCGTCCCGTTCCAGGCCAATATTCTGGGATGCAGTTTCCGCAGCCCACCCCAATCGGAAAGCGCATCCCATTATTTGGCTGAAAACTGGGGTGCGCTTTCCGAACGAGCCGAAACGGCCCGAATCGATCGGACCACCTCATCCCCGTTTCCTCGCCATCTGCCCGAGCGTGCTACACTAGCAGCATCTATGCCACCGCGAATGGCTCGGCCCCACGCCCGCCGCTCGCAAACGAACTTTAAACGCACGAGGGTTGGCCATGCCGCTTTTCTCGCAACATACCGCCCGGTTCTCGCCGGACGTTCCTTTGGAGGGCACCAGCTCTCGCGAGCTGCTCAAGCGGTACCAGCCGCTCGAGACACTTGCGACCGGCGGTTTTGGCTCCATCGAGATTTGCCGCGACACGCACCTGCGCCGCCGCGTCGCCATTAAGCGCATCCCCCTTATCAACGGCGCCGGCATGCCCGCCAGCGACATCATGGATGTCCTGCGCGAGGCGCACACTGCCGCCATGCTTCAACATCCCAATATCGTGCAGGTCATCGACTTTACGCATGACACCGCCTATGCCTACCTGGTCATGGAGTATGTCGACGGTATGTCGCTGGCCGAGTTTTTGCATCGCGTGGACGGCCACTCGCTCACCTTTGACGAGGCCGCGGCCATTGCCGATGCCCTGGGCCAGGCGCTCACCTTCGCCCATAGCAATGGCGTACTCCACCTGGACATTAAGCCCGCCAACGTGCTCATCGACCACTCGGGCAATGTAAAGCTCACCGACTTTGGCATGGCGCGACTGTCGTCCGCCGGTGGCTTTGGCGGCTCGCGCGGCGGCACCATCGGCTACATGCCGCCCGAGCAGCTCGATATCGAGACCGGCACGGTCGACGAACGCGCCGATGTCTTTGCCCTTGCCTGCGTTATCTATGAGGGCTTGTGCGGCAGCGCTCCCTTTATGGCGGCCACGCCCGCCGACTCGCTCGACCGCATCATCGGCGGCGCCACCTATCCCAGCGAGCTGATACCACACTTTCCCCCGGGAGCCGAGGCCGCGCTCATGAGCGCGCTCTCCCCCATGCCGCAGGACCGCCCCAACAGCATCGAGGCATTTTGCGACCAACTCCTTGCCGGTCTGGGCAGCGTGCGCGAGGGCCGTCGCAGTCTGGAGCAAATGGTTGGCGAGCTTTCGGATGACGAGCAGGAGCTCGACGATATCGAGCCGTCGTACTACGAGGACGACGCCATCGAGGTCGACCCCGCACTCGGCTGGGCGGGCACGCGCTGGAGCCATGCGCGCGACTACACCATGCACGCTATCTCGGCGCTAACGTGCGGCGCCTTTAGCTTTTTGCTGATGCAAACGGCCGGGGTCGCGGCGCTTCCCGGCCTAGTCATTGCGGCTATCGCGATCGGAGCGGCGGCTGGCCTGGCCCCCCAGATCGGCTCGGCCATCTCGGCTGTGGGCTTTTTGGTGCTCATGGCCAACGCCACCATGCAGGCGCAGGGCATCCTGTCGATGTTGCCCGTCGCGGTGATCTTTGCCGCTGCCATGTCCGGTTGGTGGATCGCCTGGGGTCGCACCGAGGCTGCCGCGAGCGCCGCGCTCACCTGTGCACTCGCGCTTGGCTGTCTGACTGGCAATACCTTCCTGGCAGCTGGGGTCGCCGCCGGCGTCGCGTCATTTTGGCTCGGCCCGGCAAGCGCCGCCGCGGCAACGGGCATGGGCGTGCTTTTTGCCCGTCTGGCGACGGTCGCGCTTTCAGCCGGAGGCGTGCTGGGGCTCGGTAACGTTGCCGCAGCGCTGGAAGACCCGCTCCTTTGGGCTGCCTTTGTGCTGGTCGCGACAACTGCCGCAGCGTCATCTGCACTGCTCAATGCCCATGCCAAGCGTGCCGACCAGGGCTCAAACCTTGCCGCAATCGCCGCCATCGCCGTCACCGGCATCGGCTGCGCAGCGGCATCCTGTCTTGCACACCATATGGAAATTGCCAGCCTTGCAGCCGCGGTCGCCGCCAAGGCGGCAGTTGCGGGAACCCTATCCTCTATAATCGTTGGGATATGCCTATATTTGCTCGGATACCAAAGAACCTATACGGAGAGTGATCTTTCGTGAACTTCCTGAACATCTTCGAGGACCACGTGGCCGGCATCTTCGGTGCCACCCGTGCCCCGTTCTCCTTTAAGAAGCTTGCCAAGCAGGCCGCTCGTGACATGGAGGATCAGACTCTGGTGATTAACGGCGTCAACACGGCGCCGGCACTCTATACCATCCTGATCGCCGCCGACGACGATCCCATGCTCGCCCCGTTCTACCCCGAGCTTTCGCGCGAGGTCCGCGAGTTTGTGAAAGCGCAGGCCGAAAAGCGCCGCTATGTCTTTGTCGGCGAGCCCCTCGTGCGCTTTATGATCGATCCGCAGCTGCGCGCCGGCAAGTTCTCGGTCTTTGCCGAGAACGTCGATGCCCCCACGCTCGGCCGCCTGTACGAAGAAGAGCGCGCCTATCAAAACGGTCTGGGCCAAAACAACTCCGCGGCAAGCCGTGCCGCCAGCGCCCCGCGCGCCGGCCAGCAGCAGTTTGCTGCCCCGCAGCAGCAGCGCCCCGCCGCCATGCCCCAGCAG
>CALEXE010000008.1:0-3530 GCA_937925265.1 uncultured Collinsella sp.
CATGCAGTCCTTCGCCTACCATTCACCCACGAAGCTTCATTTCGGCGTCGGCGTCGGCGCTGTGGCCGACCACATGGCTGACGAACTGACCTCAAGCGGCTGTAAAACGGCGCTCGTCGTCACGGGCGGCGGCAGTGTGCGCCGCAACGGGGCGCTCGACGCAGTCCTCAAGGCTCTTGAAGCTGCGGGCGTTCGCGCCGTCGAGATTTCGGGCATCGAACCCAAGCGCGTGACGTCGGTTGACCGCGCCACTGCCCTCTGTCGCGCTGAAGGCGTGGATCTCGTGGTTGCCGTGGGCGGCGGCTCGACGATGGACGCCTCGAAGGCGATCTGCGCGGCGGCCGGACATGACGGTCCCGCCTGGGATCTCGTGCTCGACAACAGTCTCGTCACCGATGCCTTGCCCCTCATGACGGTCAACACCATCGCCGCCACGGGGAGCGAATACGACAACAGTGCGGTCATCTCGAACATCGAGACCAACGAGAAGCTTCCGCTCGCGAGCGACCTGCTCTGGCCCGTCGTCTCCTTCATCGATCCGGCCTATACGATTACGGTTCTCGCTCGCCAGACCGTTGCGGGCTCATGCGACACCATGAGCCACTTCATGGAACAGTACTTCGTGAAGGACATCTCGCCCGTCGCCGAAGGTCTCATCGAAGGCATCCTGCGCACGGTGATCCGCAACACGCCTGTCGTGCTCGAAAATCCCGGCGACCTTGACGCCCGATCCGAACTTCTCTGGGCGAGCACGCTCGGCTGCAACGGCATCGCTGCTCTCGGCTCTCAGGCCTCGGGCTGGCCCTGCCACGCCATCGAGCACGAGGTGAGCGCCAGGTACGACATCACGCACGGCATCGGTCTGGCGTTCCTCACGCCGAGGCTTCTGCGCTATTTCCTTGAGAAGGCCCCTGAGTTCCTTGACCGCTTTGCGGGCTTTGCCGAGCGCGTCATGGGCCTTCGCGCCGACGAGTTTGATTCTTGCGAGGCGCTCGCCGAGGCAGGTCTTGTGAAGCTCGATGCCTTCTACAAGTCTGTCGGGGTGCCCGCCGCAGGCCTTGCTGAGCTCGGCATCGACAACACGCACTTCGAGGCCATGGCCGAGCACGTCGAGAAGCACTGGTTTGCGCCGCTTGAAGCCTTCCCCGTTCCGTTCACCAGGTAGGACGTCGTGGAGGTGCTGAAGCGCAGCCTCTGAGAAGCTTGAAGATTTGAAGAAGCTCCCGCCCTTTTGTTCAATCGGTTCGGTGGGCGGGAGCAATGGAAACGCCGCCGGCGGAGAGTATCCGCGGCGGCGTTTCTCATCCCCCATGTTGAGCGTCTTACCCCCATAGGGAGCTTACGTTACGCAGCCCCCTCTTCCCATATAACCTGAATCAAGTTGTCCCTTGTGACTCAGCTGTATCGATCTGTCGCCGCGTGCTTCTTGACGCGCCATCCCTGAGCGCGGGCGATCTCCTTCGGAGATCCGCCGAGCAGGCGAGCGCGTTGCACCAGATAACCCTCCAGGACATTCGCCGTCGCTCGGGCTGGCTGAATGATTCGCCCCTTTCGTTCAACTGGCTGTGTTCGATCCCAATATCGGAAGATCTCGTAAGACCAAAAGTGTCTCCAAGGTAACTAATGTTTAGCGAACGGTAGTTTCGCAGCGAAGAAGTGAGTAAACTAGATGCTGATAGTAGCCTTAACGACACTTTTACTATGAAAGATAGACCTGCTGATCCTAGTACCAACGTGTTCCCAGCGATTTTTTGGGACAGAATCAAGGGACACCGGAAAGCCCTAGGTTTGACTCTCGACGACTTGGCTCGTTCAACAGGGGTCTCCAAGAAGAGTTTGATCAGGTTGGAAAAGGGAGAAGACGTCAAACTCAGCACCCTTATACGAGTCCTTGATAGCCTTCAACTTTCTGTAGATTTTGCGGTCGGAGTTCGAGTACTTGAGCCGTTGCCGAAAAATCTAAAGGTTAAGCCCTTGACTGAGGAAGAACAATATGGATGGTTCTGAAATTAAGGTAATGTTTGGCAGTCGTGAGGTCGGCCGAATTTTTGAAAGCTCTAATCCGCTTACTCTTTGCTTCAAATATTCGCAGGAATGGAGTCTTTCAGGCTTCCCCTTGTCTCCGTCCATGCCACTTAATGGTATGTTTAGCGATGAAGTGGCAACATTTTTTTTTCAAAATACCTTACCGGAAGGAAAGGCACTCACAATCTTGTCTAAGCATGCAAGACTACCCGAGTCTTCAGTTTTAGGGCTTTGCCTTTACATGCGTAATGATCTGGTTGGCGCTATTAGATTAGAAAATAAAAACTTCCCGCAACAGCCACGTTCTTTTAGAGCAGTTACTTTCGAGGAGTTGGCAGAACGACTCGATTCTATTCGTCGATATCCTATAACTGTTTGGGATGGCCGACCTCGCCTTTCTCTCGCCGGATGTCAGGAAAAACTCAACGTTCTCAAGCTTGACAATCATTTCGGTTTAGCTGATGGTCCAGATTTTTGCTCTGATCGCATATTGAAATTTGAAGCTGGTTCTATTCCAAATCTCCTTCTTAACGAGTTTTTGTCACTAAGGTTAGCCAGAGAGGCTGGATTCGTTGTTAATGATGCTCGTCTTATCTCTATTCCTCGCCATAGAGTCCTAGAGATTATAAGATTTGATCGAACTGTTGAATGTGTTAACGGGAATGTCGTCGTCAGACGTCGTCATGTGATTGATGGATGTCAAGCCCTAGGTCTTGTTTCAGAGCGAAAATATGAACGAAACTACTCAGGCGACGGCTATGGATATTTATATGCAGATGGAGTCTCATTTGTTAAGCTCGCATCGCTATCAGAATTTATGAGCGATCCTCTTAAATACAAGATCCAATTGTTGGATTGGATGATTCTAAATTTGCTGATTGGAAATTCGGATGGTCACGGGAAAAATATTTCCTTTATGCGAAGTCCTAATGGATTTGTAGTTGCCCCATGGTACGATCTCGTTAACATTAGACTATGTGATGGAATAGACCAATCTTTAGCCATGTCCATCGGTGAGCAGTTTACATTTGAAGATGTCCATGCTTTGCAGGTGTTGTGGGAGGCTGATAACCTCGGTCTTTCGAAAGGTATAGTTTCTGAACGACTTACAAAGATCGTTGAAAATGTATTCACTGCTCTCGATAAAGTTAAAGCTCCGGATTTTTCGACAAAAGAGGAGATATTGTTTACTCATCGATGGAAAGAGGATGTAAAAAAAGCCTGTTTGAAATGGCGTAGTGAAATAAAAGAGTTACCTTACCTCGAATTATAAAATCATGTTCACCCCTAAAAAATCCTCTCGACACAGTACCGTGCGGGAGGATCCTTTATTTGAGGAGTTCGTTCTATATCTCAGGCTCCTGCGTCCGTTGATTAGAAGAGCCCTTTCGCAAGATCGGGCTTGGCGGGATAATCGTGGTTCTCGGTTCGGATCTACGCGATCAGTGCCCTTCTCGACGCTCTGGCGTCTTCAACGTTGACATGATTGCCGAGCGAGGCGTTCA
>CALEXE010000009.1:0-18513 GCA_937925265.1 uncultured Collinsella sp.
CACGCAAAGGAAAGCACTTAATGTGCTTTCCGTCTTGCGCAGGACTGTAGAGCAGGAAACTTAATTACGCGCCGCTCCCCGCCCGCGCCGGGCAACCCCAACCTTGTGCTCCATCAAGGTAAAGTGTATGATTCTGAACGTTACATGACTCACTTTACCTAACTAAAGTGCTATCGAGGGGGAATACTATGAATACTGAAATGTCTCGTCGTCAGTTTGTTGGTCTAGCCGGCTCGCTCGCCACGGTGCTGGGCCTTGGTCTTGTTGGTTGCGGCGGTGGTGCCGGCAAGGGCTCCGCTGCTGGCTCTGCCGCGGCCAAGGATGTGAAGGGCGCTGCGGAGTCCAAGAAGCTCGTGGTGGGCTTTGATAAGTCCTATCCTCCGTACGGCTTTGTGGGCGACGATGGCGAGTACACCGGCTTTGATCTCGATCTTGCCAAGGCTGTTGCCGATAAGCAGGGCTGGGAGGTCAAATACGAGGCCATCGATTGGGATGCCAAGGACACGCTGCTCAACTCCGGCGCCATCAACTGCATCTGGAACGGCTTTACCATGGAGGGCCGCGAGGACGACTACACGTTCTCCGAGTCTTACATGCTCAACGAGCAGGTGCTCGTGGTCAAGAAGGACGCGGGTATCAAGAGCTGGGACGATCTTGCCGGCAAGACCGTGATTACCCAGACTGATTCCGCCGCACAGGACGTGCTCGAGGGCGACCAGAAGGATCTGGCCGCGACGTTTGCCACGCTCGATACCATCGGTGAGTACAACACGGCGTTTATGCAGCTCGAGAGTGGTGCAGTCGATGCCGTTGCCTGTGACCTCTCGATCGCTCAGTATCAGCTTGCCGCCAAGCCCGATGCCTATACGCAGCTCGACAAGCCGCTGTCCAGCGAGCACTACGCCGTCGGCTTTAAGAAGGGCGACACCAAGTCGGCCGATGCCGTGACCGAGTCGCTCAAGGCGCTCTATGAGGACGGCACGGTCAAGGACCTGTGCGACAAGTATGCAGAATACGGTCTTTCCTTCGACAACTGGGTGCTCAAATAGCGGCTTTCCCAGGCACCCGATTTTGCCGTTCAAACCGTCGCTTGCGTACATTTAGTACGCGGCGCTCCTCTTTCACGGCAAACTCGGGCACCTGGAAAACCCGCTTTAGCATTGGGTTCGCTGTTCCGTTACTGTGAAAGAGAGCTTGGGTTGTCTATTCAGGTCATGATGCAGATGCTTGGCCAGGGATTCTTGGTCAGTTTGCAGCTGTTTGTGCTTACTCTGCTGGGGTCGATTCCGTTGGGAATCCCCGTGGCGTTTATGCGCATGAGCAAAATTGCGCCGCTCCGCTGGATTGCGCGCATCTACATTTCGGTCATGCGCGGTACGCCGCTCATGCTGCAGATGTTTGCCATCTACTTTGCCCCGTACTACGTGTTTGGCATTTCGCTCACGCCCGATTCCAAGTGGACGGCGTGCGTCGTGGCGTTCATCATCAACTACGCCGGTTACTTTGCCGAGATCTATCGCTCGGGCCTGCAGTCCATTCCGCGCGGTCAATACGAGGCTGCCGAGGTGCTGGGCTACTCGCGCATGCAGACGTTTCTGTATATCGTGATGCCGCAGGTCGCCAAGCGCATTTTGCCGGCGATGGGCAACGAGATCATCACACTGGTCAAGGACACGTCGCTGGCGTTCGCCATCGGCGTGGGCGAGATGTTCTCGACGGCCAAGGCGCTGGTCGCCTCGCAGGTGAGCATGGTGCCGTTTGCAATTGCGGCGCTGATTTACTGGGTCTTTAACTTTGTGGTCGAGATGCTGCTGGGCGCTGCCGAAAAGCGACTTGACTACTACCACGACTAGCCTGTTCCGTCGTGCTTTTCAAACACATGGAGGTTCCCGTGTCCGGAACGGTAATGAATATAGCGAACGCACGCAAGGCGTTTGGCGGCAATGAGGTGCTCAAGGATATCTCGCTCGAGGTAAAGCGTGGCGAGGTCGTGGCGATTATCGGGCCTTCGGGCGGCGGTAAGTCCACGCTGCTGCGCTGTGCCACGCTGCTCGAGACGCTCGATGGTGGCTCGCTCTCGTTTGGTGACCTTGCCGTCGCGACGGATGCGGGTTCGGGCGCGGTGTACGCAAAGGGCGATGTACCTAAACAGGCGCGCTCGCGGTTTGGTCTGGTGTTTCAGAACTACAATCTGTTCCCGCACTATACCGTGATGAAAAACATCACCGACGCTCCGATCCGCGTGCTCAAGCGCCCGCGCGAGCAGGCCGAAGCACGTGCGCGTGAACTGATCGCGCAGATGGGGCTTACGGGCAACGAGAACAAGGTGCCCTGCGAGCTTTCGGGCGGTCAGCAACAGCGTGTGAGTATCGCCCGCGCCTTGGCGCTCGACCCGGAGATCTTGTTCTTTGACGAGCCGACCTCGGCGCTCGATCCCGAGTTAACGGCCGAGGTGCTGCGCGTCATTAAGGACCTCGCTGCGCAGAATATGACGATGGTGATCGTGACCCATGCGATGCAGTTTGCGCACGATGTTGCCGACCGCGTGGTCTTTATGGACGGCGGTCGTATTGTCGAGGAGGGACCTGCCGAGCAGGTCATCGACCATCCGCGCGAGCAGCGCACGCGTGAGTTCTTGAGCCGCATCAAGGGATAGGCTCAGGTATTTACTCAACTATTAATTGAGGCGAAGCCGCCGCAGGTCTTACGGTCTGTGGCGGCTTTTTGTTTGCGTCGACGGGGTTCAATAATCGACTCACAAGCTTGTCTCTTCCTCTCGCCGCCTGTATTCCTACGTGCGCCGAAAGGTATGCATGGACAGCCGCCCGTGAGGGTAGGGTGGTGGCATAGGACATTTGGAGGGTGAGTCGGCTCGGCTGCCGACCATGCTGCTCCCGGGACGGCACCGACCGCGAACTCTCCCCGTTGGCGTCGCGCATTGCGCGCGGCCCTGCAAGGAGGTCATCATGGGTGCTCCCAAGACCGGTAACGTAAGGAACGTGGTGCTCGTAGGCCAAGGCGGGGTGGGCAAGACTTCACTCGCCGAAGCCATGCTCCACCTTTCCGGCAAGACCGCCCGCCTGGGCGGCCACGACGGCACCAAGCCCACGCTCGACTATGACCCCGAAGAGGTCAAGCGTGCATTTTCCATCTCGACGACCATTGCGCCGATAGACTGGAAGGGCGCGCGCATCAATGTGCTCGATGCCCCGTGCTATCCCGATTTTATCGGCGACGCCTATGCCGCGATGAGCGTCTGCGAGACGGCTCTGTTTGTGGTCGACGCCGAGGCCGGCCCGCAGCCTACAACGGTTAAACTCTGGTATGCCGCCGAGGACCTGCGTCTGGCGCGTGCGGTGTTTGTAAACCGCCTGTCGCGCTCCGAGGCCAGCTTTGCGACCACGATGGACCTGCTGCAGGAGCGCTTTGGTACGCGCCTGGGCGCCGTGACCCTGGGCTGGGGCGAGGGCGAGGACTTTGACGGCATCATCGACCTGGTGCGCATGAAGGCACGCCACTGCAACGGCGCCGAGGCCGTTGAGTCGGAGATTCCCGAGGAGTATCGTGCCCAGGCCGAGGAAGCCCATGACCATCTGTGCGAGCTGGTGGCCGAGGCTGACGACGAACTGATGATGAAGTACTTGGAAGGCGAGGAGACACTGACGCAGGAGGAGCTCGAGGGCCTGCTGTCGAAGGCGATTGCCGAGCGCATCTTTGTGCCGGTCTTTGCGGGCGATTGCATTAAGGAGCAGGGCGTCAACTCGCTGATGGACGACATCGCCACGTACTTCCCGGCGCCGACGGACTACGGTGAGATGCCGCTCATCGACGGCGATTCGCTCAAGATCTCGAGCGATGACGACCGCCCGGTGGCGTTTGTGTTTAAGACCCTGGCCGATCCGCAGCAGGGTCGTATCAGCTTTATCAAGGTGCTGACGGGCACGCTTGAGCCGGGCCTTGAGCTGGTCAATGCGCGCACGCGCAAGGGCGAGCGTCTGGCTCACCTGTATGTGATGTGCGGCCGCGACATGACCGAGGTCGGTCACGCCTATGCCGGCGATATTATCGTGGCGCCCAAGCTGGCTGCCGAGACGGGCGATACGCTCTCCATTACCGGTAAGGTCGAGGCGGCGGCGTTTAAGTTCCCCAACTCGCAGTACCGCATCGCCATCGAGGCCGAGAATCGCGGCGACGAAGAGAAGCTCTACACGTTTATCGAGAAGGCTTGTAAGGCCGATCCGACCATGAGCATCGATCGTGACGAGGAGACGGGCCAGACTATCATCTCCGCCGTGGGTGAGGCGCAGGTTTCGGTCCTGCTCAACCGTTTGGAGGATCGCACCAAGGTCGTGGCCAAGAGCGTGCCGATCCGCATTCCGTATCGCGAGACCATCCGCCGCACGGCGAGTGCCCAGGGCCGCCACAAGAAGCAAACTGGCGGTGCCGGTCAGTATGGCGACTGCTGGCTGCGCGTTGAGCCGCTCATCGGGCCCGACGGCACGAGCGATGGCTATGAGTTTGTGGACGAGGTCGTGGGCGGCCGCATCCCGCGCTCGCTGATTCCCGCCGTGGACAAGGGCGTCCAGGAGACCATGAAGGACGGTATTATTGCCGGCTACCCGCTCACGGGCATTCGCGTCGCGGTGTACGACGGTTCGTATCACAGCGTCGACTCCAACGAGATGGCGTTCCGCGCGGCGGCTCGCATCGGCCTGCGCAAGGCATGCGCCGATGCCGACCCGGTGGTGCTGGAGCCCATCGAGGAAATCACGGTGACGATCCCCGAGAGCTACGCCGGCGCCGTGATGGGCGACATCTCGGCCTCGCGCGGTCGCGTGACGGGCATGGAGACCGACGAACGCGGTGATACCGTGGTCATTGCCCAGGCGCCGCTGGCCGAGCTAACGGATTACTCGACGCGCCTGCGCTCTATCACGCGCGGCACGGGCGACTTTACCATGAAGCCTGCAGGCTATGAGCAGGTTCCCTATGACGTTCAGGCCAAGCTGGTCGAGCGTTATGAGGAGGGTCGCGCCAAGTAGCGTGTGATTTTGCCTGCAATGTAGGCGCTGACGAAAAGGCCGCCCTGGGTAACCGGGGCGGCCTTATTTGATTCCTTGGGGACTGCAAATCGATTCTTGTCGCGGTTAGGGGCTTAATCACCCGAGGCCTGGTTGCGGCCGGTGGGGTAGTCGATCTGCACATGCGGCTGCAGGTTGTAGCAATATACGTGGAAGCACAGCGTCTTGCCGTGGTCCTCGACCGATTGCGCCTCGAGGCGTACGCCACGGCAGACGAGCTCCTCTTCGTTGTACATGGGTGTGACGCGGTAGAGCACGTGGTTGCCCGTGTCGCGGATATAGTCGAGGATTTGCTCCTCAAACGGCAACATGCCCGTCTCGTTGAGATAGCGTGTGCCGGTGAGCAGATTCTTGCGGTTGGCGTTTTCGCCGCAGAGCGACCAAGCGATAAGGTGGCAGCGGTTGTAGAGGCTCTGACCCGGAATAAAGTCGTAGCGCTGCTGGTGCCATCCGGCGGGGTGGATGCGCGAGATGTCGCCGCGCTTGCCTTGGCCGAGCGATTCGGGGCCCACACAGGCGAGCGCTTTGCGGGTGCGACCCAGGCTGTCGAGTTTGGAGAACTTCTTAAAGCAGCCCTCTTCGGTGGCGCGCTCGTATTCATCGAGCGTGAACGACGGTGTGCCGAGCGGGTGCGTGCTGTCGGCGCGAAGGGCAACGTAGGGGTTGCCGGCGTAGTCGGGAATGCTGCTGAGATATACGCCGCGGGCGCGGTCGAGATCGGGGTTTTCGACCTCGTCGATGGGGGTGACGTTCGAAGAGACATCGTCAGCGGTGTCGGTCGTGGCGGATTCAGAGCCATCGCCGGAGTCCTGATCATCTTCGGAGTCCGTGGAGCTCGCTGTTCCCGATTCGAGCCGGGCGACCAAGTCCGCTTCGTCGTCGGTGCGGTTGGGGCGCTCGCTTTGCTTCTCGGCCAGAGCAGCCGCCTGCTCATCGCTTTGCGGCGAGAGCAGCTTGGGCGCTCCGTCGAGCGACCCTGTGAACAGCGCAAACCCCAGCACCACGGCGGTGCCGATGGAAAGTACTTGCTTGTAGGCGGACTTGCGCGACATTGAGGCTCCTGGATGGACGGTTGGGAATCTACCAGTCTAGCAGGAGACGCCGCAGGCAGTTTTGCCGAACAGATTCTTAAAGATTGGGGGGGCGTTACCGATCCATTTGTCCCAGTTGGAACTGCGACGGTTGAGGCGTGCGGGACCATTCGACGTTTCCCCAGATAAAACCTGCCAAAATAAACCTGTCCCTTTTTGGCAGGTTACTGATTCATGTTGCCGTGGATGTAGGGGGTGACTTCGGGGGAGATGTGGCCGCAGCCCAACTCGCGCAGCGCGGACTCGATAGCGGCAGGCAGCGGGGTCTTGCCCTTGTCGTCGACGGCGGTACCGCCGAGGGCAGCAATCTTTGCGACATCTGCCGGCGCGGCCTCGATATGCATACAGCCGCCGACGAGGCGTGCGCGTACCTGTGCCAGGTCAAGATCGTGCAGGTAATCCTCGCAGGCGCGAATCAGGGAGACCTTCTCGCGCGTAAGCTCCTCGCCCGTGGGAATGCGCGTGGCAAGACAGGCTCCCGCCGGAAGGTTCCAAACGGGATAGCCCCATGCGCGCAACAGCTTGCGCTCTTCGTCCTTGGTAAAGCCGACCTCCATAAGCGGCGAGCGTGCGCCGAGCTCTTCTGCCGCGCGCATGCCGGGGCGGTAGTCACCGCGATCGCTTGCATTGCTGCCATCGATGACGGTGGGAAAGCCGAGCGACTTGGCGTGGTTGACGATAGCGGTAAAGCCGGCGCGCTTGCAGTGGTAGCAGCGATTGGCATCGTTGCAGGCTACTTGGGGGAGTTGCAGCTGATCGACCGAAAGGTTGAGCACAGGGAGCTTAAAATGCGGCCCTTCTTCGGCTTGCCCGTCAACGGACCGCTCAAACGAAGCCTGCTCGGGCGTGCCGATGAGCGGCGTGGTGAGGTGGACGAGAAGCGTGTCGGCAGGCATGATACGGGCGCATACGGCGGCCAAAAAGCTGCTGTCGACGCCGCCGGAAAAGCCGATGGCGACGCGTCCGTATGCCAAAAGCAGCTGCTCGAGCGCTGCGAGTTTGTCCTGAAGCTCCTCTGCAGGTGCGGTGGTGTCTGAAAACATGAAACGATCCTTGCCATTGAGTACTCGGTCGAAAACTATAATCCTACCGGGCTGCTTGTCATAAGATTTCTACCTATGTAACGAAAGTGCAATATGCTATATACGTTATATACAAGTTTGTAAAGTGCGGTAGAGTGGCGGTAACGCAATCCGGTGAGGGGACCGATATGATCAAGGCTGTTATTTTTGACATGGACGGAACGCTGGTCGATACCGAGCGTTTGGGCATTAAGGCATGGAAGGCGGGCGCTGCCGAGCTGGGGGTCGCGATTGACGATGCGCTGATCCATCAGTTTATCGGTCGCACGCTGCCCGATGTCATGGGCATCCTTGAGGCGTATTACGGCAGTCGCGAAACCGCCGAGGCGGTCTATCGTCGCCACAAGGAGATCCGCGACGAGATGGTCAAGACCGATTTGGAGCTTAAAGCCGGCGCCGCCGAGTGCCTGGACGAGCTGTTGGCTGCGGGCTATCACGTGGACCTTGCGACGTCGTCGCGTCACGTAACGGCCGAGCGCAACCTTAAGATGGTCGGCCTCTTTGACAAGTTTGAAACGGTGACCTGTGGCGAGGACGTCGTGCACGGCAAGCCCGATCCCGAGATGTACCTGCTCGCCTGCGAGCGCGCGGGCTTTGCCCCCGAGGAATGTGCCGTGGTCGAGGATTCGCGCAACGGCTGCGTCTCGGGCATCACGGCCGGCTGCCATGTCTTTGCCGTGCCCGATATCGTGCCGCTGCCGCAGGACGTGGTAGATGGCTGCGAGGCCGTGCTCGATACGTTGTTCGATCTGATGGCGGCGGTCAAGGCCGTGCGTTAGCGTTCGCACGCGAGTCGCCATGCCCCGCACCCGATCCCGCAGGACGGCGACGGCAACGGCGCCTGCGTGGAGGCGCTGACGCAGTCAGCCCCTCTTATCACGCCAAGATTGCTGTTTTGGCCGATAAGAGGGGCATTGTGCTTTAAGCGACTGGGGCTGCGGCCTTGGTAAGGAGCTGGCGGAGGGTTATGACGCTACAAGTTACTCCAGGAGCCAGTCGATCACGTTGCGCTTGCGGACTCCTTCGTAGTTCGCGTCTGCAAACAGCGTGTCGAGCGTAAGAAGCGTCTTGGGATAGTTGTCTCGGACTTTCTTAAAGGGGGCCAACTCTCGATTGAGGGTAGTTTCGTCGAGCGTTGTGGCTGAAACCTGAAAATAGGCTGTCTCGTCTGAGTTTAGGGCAACAAAATCGATTTCCCCGCCGTCGATATCGCCCACGTAGACGTCGTATCCGCGGCGTAGGAGCTCGAGATAGACAACATTTTCGAGGATATGACCGATATCGCTGCTTTGGGTTTTGACAAGAGCGCCTCTAAGTCCAAGGTCAACGGCGTAGTATTTGCCGTTTGTTGTAAGAAGCTGCCGACCGCGCACGTTATAGCGCGGAGCATAGTACAGCACAAGGCTGTCTGTTAAGCCTTTGAGGTACTTGGCTACGGTTTTCTGGTCGGTTTTGTTGCCGTTGGACGAGAGCGTGTCGGAGATTTTTTTAATCGAGATCCGGTTTCCAATGCTATGGAGTAGGAACTTGGTGATATCGCGCAGGGTCGGGACGTCCGAGACCTTCAGGCGTTCGATAACGTCGCGTATGACGATGGTATCGTAGAGGCTCATAAGATAATCGCGCGCCTGGGGTCCCTGAATGCCCGTCTCGGCGATAAAGGGAAAAGAGCCCCGGGTGATGTACTCGTCAAACAACTGCGCGGGAGCCTTTCCGTCATTGGTTTTTGCCGAGCAAAACTCTTTAAAGGATAGGGGCAGCATCTTGAGCTCTACGTAGCGACCGGAGAGCAAAGTTGCCAGCTCGCCCGAGAGCAGATAGGCGTTGGAACCGGTTATGTAGAGGTCGACATTGTCTTTGATAAAAAGACTGTCGACGGCTTTTTCGAAATGCTCGACGTGCTGTATCTCGTCCAGAAAAACGTAGTTCATCTTATCGGGGACGAGTCTGGCGGAAATGTAGTCGTAGAGTGCTCTATACGACGTAAGCGACTCGAACTCCAGGTCTTCAAAGTTGAGGGATATAACCTGGCCGCCCGTGATTCCATGATCGCGCAGATAGCTACGGTAGATTTCGAATAGCTTTGATTTGCCGGACCTTCGCACGCCCGAAACGACCTTGATGACGTGCGAGTCTTTCCACGAAATGAGCCAGTCGAGGTACTGTTTGCGATCAATCAGATTCATGAAACCCCTTTCTTGGCGAGAAAAAACTGGAGCAAAATCAATACTTATAGGAAATATCTAAAAATATGGAATTGAGTCTATTTTAACAAAAAAGTTAATGAAAAATGGATTACATTCCATAAATATCCGTAGCTGCAGGTCCGGCTAAACGGGGAGGGCACATGGGGCCAGTAAAAAACGCCGCAGCGGGCCTGTTTCATTGCGGCGTTTTTTGTTACAAGTAGGCGCCCAGGTTGATGTCGGTTATAGGGGCCGCGGATGGGCCCGTCGGGTGCTGCTCGGCCTTTTGGGTGCTTACGCGCTCGAGCAAGAAGGGGCGCACGAGCTCCTGACGGTTAATGTCCTCGGTGGCCGTGACCGTGGTGACGGTGCGCGCGGCGGAGCCGATGCGGACTCGTTTGGTCTTGGCGGCAGGTTTATCCTCGATTTGTTCCATGAGCAGCTGCACGCCCTTGCGGCCGATCTCGTAGCCCGGTGGTGCTACCGTGGTGAGGGGGACCGACCCGCTCCAGGCGAGCGGATTGCCGTCGCAGCCTGCCACGCGGACCTGCTCGGGGACGGAGATGCCCTTGTCGATTAACGCTGAGATAACGCCCGACGCCAGTACGTCGGTCAGGCCGATGACAAAATCGGGGCGCTCGTCCGCGGGGCGCTCGGCGATTTGGGCACCGATGCCGTAGCCGTCGGCAGCGGTATTCCATTCGCCGGCGTCGATGACTTCGATCTTGATATCGGGGTGCAGGGCAAGGGCCTTGTGAATGCCAAGCACGCGCAGGGTGAGCTGCATAAATGCTGCTCTGCCCACAACGGTGATATGGTGCGCGCCGCGGGCGATGGCGAGTTCGGCGATAATGCGCCCCTGTGCCTCGTTGTCGGCGGCCACGTAATAACCGGGCTCGGAACAGTGGATGTCCAGATGGACGATCGGCACGGGCATCTTGGCCATGGCGGGGTGCCAGTCAGGGGACGCCATGGGCTGAACCATGACGCCGGACATCTGCGTGCCCATAAAGTAGCGCAGGTAATGGTCTTCGAGAATGTCGTCGTTGTCGGCGTTGGCGATGAGCAAGTCATAGCCGTGCTTGCGCGCCTCGTTGTGGGCACCGCTGGCAATCTGGAGCGAAAAGCCGTGATCGAGACGGGGAAGGACAAGGCCAAAGGACTTGGTAGTGCCGCCGGCCAGCTGGCGAGCGCTTTGGTTGGGCAGGTAGCCCAAGCGATTGATGGTCTCATTGATGAGCTTGAGGGTCTCGGGACGCAGTTTTTCGGGGTGGTTGAGCGCGTTGGATACCGTGCCCAGCGAGACCCCTGCCTCGCGCGCGACGTCGCTGATTTTTACCTTTGCCATAGCGGCCCCTTTGATGCGTTTCAAGTACAAGCCAGATTGTAGCATCGCCCGCCCCTGGGGTGTCAAAACCTGCCAATTAGGGACAGGTTTATTTTGGTAGGTTTTATCTGCGAAAACGCCGTTGCCAGCGCGACCACCACGAAGGGGACAGGCATCTTTGTGGTGGTTTGAGACGCCCGGGCCTTCAATTGTCTCGATCTGTAACATCTGGACGGCAAAACCGCCTCTACCTGTTACGGATCGAGACATAGTGCTGGGGCCGAACCGTAATGTCTCGATCTGTAACACAAAGCCGGCTTATTGCGGCCCAGATGTTACAGATTGAGATCTTTCGCCGGGATAGGCCGCCGCCCCGGTCCAAACCACCACAAAGGTTCCTGTCCCCATTGTGGCGGTTTGGACCGGCTGGGCATGTGTGCATCGGGTGGTATCTAAGTTGAGATACCACTTCTGGTATATCAGCTTGCGCTTGCGTGAGTACAATACTCGAACGTTATACGTCTCAGCGCCCCCTGTGCGTGGACGTCTTGCAGTCACGCGAACGAAGGGATTTATCCTATGTGCGGAATTGTCGGCTACACCGGCTCTGATATTGCAAAGAACATCCTGGTCATGGGCCTCAAGCGTATGGAGTATCGCGGCTATGACTCCTCGGGCGTCGCGCTCGAGGTGGGTGAGGGCGCCGCGGCGCACCTCGACGTCATCCGCCGCGTGGGCAAGGTCGCGGGCCTGGAGAGCGAGCTTTCCAACATCGACAGCGACGCTACCTGCGGTATCGGCCACACCCGTTGGGCCACCCACGGCAAGCCCTCCGTCGTTAACGCCCATCCCCACACCAGCTGCGACGGTCGTATCGCCATCGTCCACAACGGCATCATCGAGAACTTCGCCGAGCTGCGCGAAGAGCTGGAGGGCCGCGGCCACCACTTTAAGAGCGAGACCGATACCGAGGTCTTCGCGCATCTGATCGAAGAGGCTTATGCCGAGACGCACGACCTGATGGCCTCCGTGCGCGAGGCTTGCACCCACGTGGTCGGTGCCTATGGTCTGGCCGCCGTGTGCGCTGACGAGCCCGGCGTGATCGCCGTGGCCCGCAAGGATTCCCCGATCGTAGTCGGCGTGGGCGAAACCGGCTCCTATGTTGCTTCCGATGTCATCGCGCTCATCGACGCCACCCGCGATGTCGTGGTGCTCGAGGACGGTCAGTTTGCCAAGCTCACGCCCGCGGGCGTCGAGTACACCGACGAGGCCGGCAACGTCATCGAGCCCAAGGTCACCCACATCGACTGGGACCTGGACATGGCAGAAAAGGGCGGTTATCCCGACTTTATGCTCAAGGAAATCCACGAGCAGCCGCGCGTCGTGCGCGATACGCTGGTGGGCCGTATGACGCCGGCCGGCGAGCTCGACATCGACGAGCTGGGCCTTTCGCTCGAGGAGCTCAACGACATCGACCGCGTCTACGTGATCGCCTGCGGCACCAGCTACCACGCCGGACTCATCGCCAAGAACCTTATCGAGGGTTGGGCTCGCATCCCCACCGAGGTTGAGGCGGCCAGCGAGTTCCGTTACCGCAATCCCATCATTACGCCGACGACGCTCGTCGTTGCCGTGTCCCAGTCGGGCGAGACGGCCGATACCCTTGCCGCCATTCGCGACGCGCGCATCAAGGGTGCCAAGGTCTTCGGCATCACCAACGTGGTGGGCAGCCCCGTGGCGCGTGAGAGCGACGGCGTCATCTACACCAAGGCCAACAAGGAGATCGCGGTCGCCTCGACCAAGAGCTTCATCGGCCAGGTTGTGAGCCTTACGCTACTGGCTTTGCTGTTGGCGCAGGTTAAGTACCGTCTGACCACCAAGCAGGCGCGCATGCTGTTCCGCGAGCTTTCCGACACGGCCGAGCAGATCCAGTGGATTTTGGATACCCAAACCGAGGCCGTTCATGAGGCCGCCCTGCTGTGCAAGGACGCGCAGTCGGCGCTGTTCGTGGGTCGTGGCATGGGTGCCGCTATTTCCTACGAGGGCGCACTCAAGCTCAAAGAGGTCAGCTACCTGCACGCCGAGGCCTACGCTGCCGGCGAGATGAAGCACGGCCCCATTGCCCTGATCGACCCGGGTTTCCCTGTCATCGCCGTGGCCACCAAGAGTGCCACCTACGACAAGACCGTGTCGAACCTCATGGAGTGCAAGGCGCGCGGTGCCAAGGTCATCGTCGTTGCCACCGAGGGCGACGAGGAGATCAACAAGATTGCCGACTGCATCATCCGCGTGCCGGCAGTCCGCGACGTGTTCAGCCCCATCACGGCGAGCGTCCCGCTGCAGCTGCTTGCCCGCGAGGTGGCCATCCTGCGCGGCTGCGACGTCGACCAGCCCCGAAACCTCGCCAAGAGCGTGACCGTCGAGTAGCGGATGTTGCGCCAGGTATGTGGCGTTGCCGTTGTTGGTGCTACTTAACAGCCAAGGCCCGGCTCCGCATCAAGACGGAGCCGGGCCTTGTTGCATTTGCCCAGATAAAACCTGCCAAAATAAACCTGTCCCTTTTTGGCAGGTTAGCGGAGCTTGCTGGTCTCGAAGTACTCGGGGAACTGGTCCAGAACCTCGGTTTGGTTGCGGAACATCATGTGCAGGTGCTTGCTGACCAAAAAGCTCGCTTCGATGGGGTCGCGACCGGCGATAGCGCGGCGAATCTGCTTGTGCTCGTTCACGATGTCCTGATTGTCGAGAACCTGCGTGGCGGCGCGCAGCCAGCGGAAGCGCTCCAGGTCGGCATTGGTCTCCTCGAGCCACGACCACACAGTGCTGCGGCATGCGATGCTAAAAATCATGTGATGCATGAGGTTGTCGCTCAAAAAGAAGCCGATGCGATCCTCTTCGGCCATGGCCTTTTCCTGCAGCGCGATGGCGCGGTCGAGCTGCTCGATGCCGGCCGACGTGGCGCGCGCACAGCACTCCACAATTACCTGCTTTTCCAGGTGCTCGCGAATGTAGCAGGCGCTCTCGGCAAGAGTGAGGTTGATGGGCGAGACATAGGTGCCGCTTTGGGGCACGGTACGCACCAGGCCCTCTTGCGCCAGACGCACCAGCGCCTCGCGCACAGGGGTTCGCCCCATATCCAGGTCGTCGCAAAGCTGCTTTACGCCCAGCTTTTCGCCCGGCTTGTAGTCCAGGTAGACGATTTTGCGTCGAATGGTGTGGTAGGACTGGTCCTGTAGGCTCGTTTCCTGCTCGCCGACGTGCATCGATTCTTCCATAGTGCCTCGCAACCGTTCCATCACACTGATATGTCAGCTGTTAATTATGCCGCGAATCAGCTCTCCGCGGTGGGTAATTCGGCTGTTGCCCAAGAACTATTGCGGCGCCTTAGTCTGTGTTTGCACACGGCTGTGCTCAATGTTGCCGTATCATAAGCCGTCGCAAACGTGAAATAGAAAGAAGGAATCCCATATGCAACTGGCGAATATCGTACGCGAGCGCTGGAAGGGCGTCTTGTTCTGCCTGATCGTCGCCATCCCCGCGATGTTGCTCGGCAAACAGATTGAGGTGGTCGGCGGGCCGGTGTTTGCCATCCTCTTTGGCATGGTCCTGGCGCTCGTCTTTCCCAAGAATCGTCGCGAACAGCTCGCCGCCGGTGTCACCTATACGTCTAAAAAAGTCTTGCAGTACGCGGTAATCCTGCTTGGTTTTGGCATGAACCTCTCGCAGATTCTGTCCAAAGGCGCTCAGTCGCTGCCGATTATCGTGGCGACGATCTCGACCTCGCTTGTCATCGCCTTCGTGCTCTGCCGCGTCATGAACGTGCCGGGCAAGATCGCGACGCTCGTGGGTGTGGGCTCGTCGATTTGCGGCGGTTCTGCCATCGCCGCGACCGCGCCCGTCATCGATGCCGACGATCGCGAGATTGCCCAGGCTATTTCGGTCATCTTCCTGTTTAACGTTATCGCGGCGCTCGTGTTTCCGACGCTCGGCGGCATGCTCGGGCTGACCAACGAGGGCTTTGGCCTGTTTGCCGGCACCGCCATCAACGACACCTCGTCGGTAACGGCTGCGGCGAGCGCCTGGGACAGTATGCATCCCGGCGCCAATGTGCTCGAAAGCGCCACAGTGGTCAAGCTCACCAGAACGCTGGCCATTATTCCCATCACGTTGGCTCTCGCATGCTGGCAGATGCATCTGGCGCGCAAGGCCGGCGGCGACGCCAAAAGCACGTTCTCGCTTAAACGCGCGTTTCCCACGTTCGTGCTGTTCTTTGTGCTGGCGAGCGTAATCACCACGGTGCTTCAGCTTCCTGCATCCGTTACGGCGCCCATCAAGGAGCTGTCGAAGTTCTTTATCGTGATGGCCATGGCGGCTATTGGCTTTAATACCGATATCGTCGAGCTGGTCAAAAAGGGCGGCAAGCCCATCGCATTGGGCTTTTGCTGCTGGATTGGCATTGCGTGCATGAGTTTGGGAATGCAGCACGTGCTGGGAATCTGGTAGAGAAGTAGCTTATTTGCGTGCTGCGTGCTGGCGAGCGCATGTCCGCGGTGGAGCGATAGGAGCTCTTGCGGGTATGGCTTTTCCGCAGGTTTATAGGTCCCGAAGAGCTCTTATCGCCCCGCCAGGATGGCGATGCGGGGCAACTCATATACTCGCAGGACGGCGGCTTCTGCCCTATAGTGTTTGGTGAGCAATATCGTTCAATTTTGAAACACTCGCCCGTGCGCCCGTCGGTGGCGGCGTGGCGCCGAAGACGGGGCGCAATATGAACAGTGACGCCAAGCTGCAAATCTTGATCGAGGCCTTGGCCGCTGCCGGGGCCTCGGCGTTGGCGATCGATGGGCATGGACACGTGGCGATTTCGACCATGGATGATGTCGCGCTCGAGCGAGATGTCGCGGCATTTGTCGCCGAGCGCCTGGGGCGCGTGGGCAACGGCACGCGCCTGGTGATGGGGCATGCGGGAGGGCGCTTGAGCCTCACGGTGCGTCCGGTCGCCAAGGAATACGGCGCGCTTTGGGTGGTCGTGGTCCGCGAGGTGCGCGGTGTGGCGGCACACGCGGGCATTGAGTGGCTTAACGCAGATGAGGTCGAGGCGCGCTACGAGGCAAGCGCGTACGGCATTGTCGAGGGCGCCGCTGCGGTCGCTGCCCCCGTCTGCGAAAGCTATGCCCGCGGCGTGCCCCTCATGTTGGAGGGCGAGCTGGGTGCCGGCCAGGCAGAGATTGCAAAACGCCTCTATCTGGATGGGCCTTATGCTGACGAACCCTTTGTGTCCGTGGCGCTTGACGAGCTCACAGATCGCGGCTGGCGCCATCTGCTCAAAAGCTCGGAATCGCCGCTGTTCCAGACAAGGCTGACCCTTTGTATTGGCGGCTGGCATGCACTTTCGCCGCAGCGTCTGCGCGAGCTTGTCTCTACGATGACCGACACGGCGCTGGCCGCGCGTTGCCATGTGGTTCTGACGGCAAACGATATGCCGGGCGGTGGCGAAAGCGATCAGGCCGCTTTTGTAACCGAGCGCTTGGCGTGCGCAGTGAGTGTGGCGCCTGCGATTGCCGAGCAGGGTGGCGCATCAAAAAAGGTCGCGCAGTATTTGTCGTATCTATCAGATGTCTTTGGAACTGCCGCTCCGAGTATGTCTGAGGAGGCTGCCTCGACGCTCAACGGCTATCGCTGGCCACGCAACTATCTGCAGCTTCGCGAGGTCTCGGAACGACTCTATATATTAGTAGGGTCGGGTGTGGCGGAGCGCGCGGTGGCGGAGGAGGTGCTCGCCCAGGAGGACGTCATCAAAACCGCAACCTTTGGCACTCCGACGCTCGACAGCGACCTGTATATCCTGCGTCCACTGGCCGATACCGAACGCGACATCGCGCGGCTGGTCGTAGGCTACCTTCAGGGCAACCGGACCCGCGCTGCCGAGGTGCTGGGAATAAGCCGCACGACCCTGTGGCGCTTGCTGAAGGACGACGACCGCTGAGCGAGGCGCTCGTGACCGCATGCAGCGCGTGTGCTACAGTCCAAAGCGGTAATGTTTCGATTGCGTTATGGCGTGCGGGGGCGTATGACGGAGACTTCAAAACCAAATCGGGCTCGAAAGCCCACGGCGCCGGTCAACCGTCGCACGACTTCGCGGACGTGGGGCAAAAGCGCCTCAGGCTTCGACGGCTCGTTCAAACGCACTAGATATGGCTATCCTTCGGCAAGCGCTCGCTTGGCCATGCAGGCCGAATCGTCGCTGTGGGGCCGTAAGCGTGTGGTGGGGTCAAAGCTCAAGCACGATGGAACGCTCGGCTTCATTAGCCGTGGCGCTGCTCGCCGTAGCGGCCTCAATCCCGCAGGCTGGCATCGTTATGTGCCGATCGTGGTCGTTGCCGCGATAGTCGCCATCGCGCTCGCGGCGCTTGGTTACGCCGGCGGCGGGGCCAATCTGGACGCAATGTTTAAGTCGCCCGAGCTCGCGCAGCGTCAGCGGGGCCGCCGTTCGTTAGAACGGCGGAACTAATTACCTGACGTACACGATGTTGTCGCGGCGGGGTTTGGCCTGGGGAAGCATGTCTTCGGCATAGCCCAGAATGCAGTTGCCCACACCGCGCAGGCTTCCGTCGGCGGGCAGACCCCACTTGTCCAGCAGTTCCAATCCCTCGGGTGAGTCAAAGACCTCGTGTGCGCGGTGGATCCAACACGAATCGACGCCCAGCGCATAGGCTGCGTTGAGCAGGTTGCCCATGGCGAGCGAGCCGTCTTCCAGGTGCGTGGGCACGCTGCGGTCGACGAGCACTACCACAACGGTCTTGGCGCCGTAGAAGGGATCTCCCTCGCTACCCATAACTTGGACGTTGAGCTGCGAGAGGCGCTCGACGGTTGCGGGATCGGTGACGGCGACGAACGTGACCGGCTGGCGCCCCATGCCGCTCGGCGCATACTGGCCGGCTTCGAGAATGCATGCGAGCTTCTCGGCCTCGACAGGGCGATCGCTGTATTTGCGGCAGCTGCGGCGGTGGATGAGCGCCTCGATGGTCTCCATGTGTCCTCCTGACGTTGGTTGCGATGCCTCGTTCTTACCCGCCGAACCAAAACCGTAATCGCGCCGTCGGCCCCAAACAATGCAAGCGACCGAGTGGAAAAGCTGGTTTGCATAAAACTTCAGCCAGAATGTGACAGACCGGTGGGATGATTAAACGTTTTATCCCGTCTACCCTGCGGTTTTTACCATTTGCCTAAATGATGCGCGCATAAGCTCTGATAAAGGTTTTACTAAAGGAGTACCAACGTGTATCAACGCGCCATGGTGGCGCCGGGCCAGGAGGTAACATCATGTTCCAGGCTGGAGATGTCGTCGAGACCGACTTCGAAGGATTTCTGAAGCTGTTGCGTTCCAAGACGCGCGCTTTCGTGTCGATCAACGATCACGAGTACTACATTACGCACACCGATGGCTATTGGCGTGTTCAGGATTGCGAGGCCCTCAACGATAAGGGGCACTTTACTGACTGCTCCGAGCTGGTCAACACGGTCTGCGAGGTCGTCGAGCTGCCTTGGATCTGCGGCAAGAGCCTGCACGACAGCTTCTCGGGCGCCACGGTCTACGAGGCCGTCGCTGCTTAACAGCCAACAATCGATATTCTCTCGCAACCGTCGGCGCCGCCCCGCGCCGGCGGTCTTTTTTGTCGATATGTTATATAGGTGGTTGATTTCCGATCTCAGCCGAACACATTGAGCGAATAGGCCGTTCCCGCAGCT
>CALEXE010000010.1:0-1050 GCA_937925265.1 uncultured Collinsella sp.
ATGAGCAGCATGTTTCTCCCTCAACCCTTGCATCGATGGGCTATGTAATCGGGGCTCTGTCCCATGATCTGTCGACTCCTTGGGGAGCTGAGGCAATTTACGATGGTGATGCCACAATCGAGCTGTGCGCTGCCGTCGACGCGCAGTTCACGCGCTGCAATTTTTGCAGTGCCTGGGCCGGTGATCTCGGGCTGATTAACCGAGATTTCGCTCACACCATGCGTCGCAAGGCGGCGCTGCGCTTGGACGACCTCAAGCTTTTTCACTTCATCACGAGCGAGGGCGAGGTTTATCTCAACGACCGCACGACCGCGGACATTGCCGATTCACTTCTCTTTAATTGCCTACCGGATGCGATGGTCATCGGCGGTTCGGCTGCCGGTCGTGGCGCTTCGGGCGAGCTTGCCGACGAGGTCCGCGAGCGTGTTGGCGAAGTGCCCGTGGTATGTGGCACCGGTTGTCGCGAAAATACCGTGGCTGACGTATTTGCTCACTACGATGGCGCGTTTGTCGGCACGTGCTTAAAGCGCGACGGAAAACTGGATGCCCCGATTGATGTTGAGCGGGTGGTTCGTTTTATGGCTGCCGCTCGTACGGCGCGAGGGGAGTAGGCACCTATGGCGCTCTATCTGGGTATTGATATTGGGACAAGCGCCTCTAAAGGCGTTTTAATCGATGATCGATGCAACATCGTTTGCCAAGCCTCTTGTGGACATGAGACGGACAACCCGTGTGATGGATGGTACCAGCATGATGCTGAGGCAGTTTGGTGGGGCGATTTTTGCCGCTTGTCGCGCGAGCTGGTGATGCGATCGGGGGTTAACGCGGCGCAGATCGGATGCGTGGGCCTTTCCGCATTGGGTTGCGACTGTGTGCCGGTCGATACCGAGTGCAACGCGCTGGCGCCCGCGATTTTGTATGGAGTCGATGCACGTTCGAAGCCGCAGATTGACGAGCTCCTTTCCGAATATGGGTCAGGTCGCGCACGCGAACTTTTCGGGCACGATCCCTGCTCATCAGATATTGCTCCTAAGATCTTATGGTTTAAGG
>CALEXE010000011.1:0-20911 GCA_937925265.1 uncultured Collinsella sp.
TGCCCTTCTTGAGGCGCTCGGTGTTGGTGACGAACAGGTCGTCGCCCACCAGCTGCACCTTGTTGCCAATGCGGCGGGTCAGCTCGACCCAGCCGTCCCAGTCCTCCTCGGCCATGCCGTCCTCGATGGAGATGATGGGATAGGTGTCGACGAGCTTCTCCCAGTAATCGACCATCTGGGCGCTCGTGTACTCAACGCCCTCGCCCTTGAGCTCGTACATGCCGGTCTCGGCGTTGTAGAACTCGGTCGATGCCGGATCCATGGCATACATGAAGTCGACGCCGGGCTTAAAGCCGGCCTTCTCCACGGCCTTGGTGATGTACTCGAACGGCTCGGCATTGGTCTTGAGGTTGGGCGCAAAGCCGCCCTCGTCGCCCACGCCGCCGCCCAGGCCCGCCTCGTGCAGCACGCCCTTGAGGGTGTGGTAGACCTCGGCGCACCAACGCAGACCCTCGGCAAAGCTCGGGGCGCCCACCGGCATGATCATGAACTCCTGGAAGTCGACGTTGTTGTCGGCATGCACGCCGCCGTTGAGGATGTTCATCATGGGCGTGGGCAGCAGATGGGCGTTGACGCCGCCCAGGTACTGGTACAGCGAAAGACCCGCCGACTCGGCAGCGGCGCGGGCGACGGCCAGCGACACGCCCAGGATGGCGTTGGCACCGAGCTTGGTCTTGTTGGGGGTACCGTCCGCGGCAATCAGCGCGGCATCGACGGCGCGCTGGTCGAAGGCGTCGAGGCCCACGACGGCGTTAGCGCACTCGTTATTGACGTGCTCGACGGCCTGCGAAACGCCCTTGCCCAGGTAGCGGCCCTTGTCGCCATCGCGCAGCTCGCATGCCTCAAAGGCGCCGGTCGAAGCGCCCGAAGGCACCATCGCGCGGCCGAAGCTGCCGTCCTCGAGCACGACCTCGACCTCGACGGTGGGGTTGCCGCGGCTGTCGAGTACCTCGCGACCGTAGACATCCAAAATATCGCTCATGTTGTCTCCCTCTCACTTGGAAACGGGTTGAATGCTTGGCGACACGGCTTGCACGCTACAGTGGCGCGCAGGTTCATAAGTTAGCCTTATCGCACTTTTTGCATTATGCCCTAAGTTAGCCAAGGGATACAATCTTTTTGAAAAATAATGGGGGCGATGAGAAAGTCCGTCCCGTCGCCCCCGCAGTCTTACTCCTCTGCCTTTGCGGCATCCCAGAGGTCATTGAGGCCGTGGGTCGAAAGCTCGGCCAGATCCACGTGGGCGTCGGCCGCCATCTGCTCCATCGCGGCCCAGCGGCGGCGGAACTTTGCCGTGCTGGCACGCAGGGCGCTCTCGGCGTCGATTCCCTCCTTGCGCGCAACGTTGACCAGGGCAAAGAGCAGGTCGCCAAACTCCATCTCGCGCTCGGGCGAGCCGGGCTCCTCGGCCTCAAACTCGGCACGCTCCTCGGCGACCTCGTCCCACACGTCCTGGACCGTCTCCCACTCAAAGCCCACGGCAGCCGCCTTGCGCGACACCTTCTGAGCCTGCATCAGCGCCGGAAGGTGCGTGGGCACACCGTCGAGCAGACCCTCGGGTGCGGCCTCGCCTGCCGCCACGGCCTGGTCTTTGGCGGCCTTCTCGGCAAGCTTGACCTCGTCCCAAATCTTGAGCACCTCATCGGAGCTGTCAGCATCCGCATCGCCAAAGACGTGCGGATGCCGACGGATGAGCTTGGCGTCGATATCGTGCGCCACGTCGGCCAGCGTAAACTCGCCGGCATCCGCGGCAATCTGTGCATGCAGCACTACCTGCATGAGCACATCGCCCAGCTCCTCGCGAAGGTGTGCCGCGTCGTCGGCCTCGATGCAATCGAGCGCCTCGTAAGCCTCCTCGATCATGTTCTTGCCAATGCTGCGGTGCGTCTGCTCGCGGTCCCACGGGCAACCGTCGGGCTGACGCAGGCGCCAGATGGTCTGCACCAGATGCTGTAGCTCGGCCGACGCGTCTACCAACGTCGACAGGTCGCGCGAACCCTCGGCATTTTGCTGAGCCATATGCTCGGCCATGGTTATTCCTCCTCCAGGATCACGTGACGGAACGCGCCGTCCTCGTAGATGCCATAGCTGTGCGTACCGTCCTTGGGAATGCTCACGCTGCCGGGGTTGAAGAGCCACAGGCCCGGGTGCGCGGCGCTTGCCTCGTTAACCTTGATGTGCGTGTGGCCGTAGACGAGCGTGGAGCCCTCGGGCAGCGCGGGCGCGTGGTCGACGCTGTTGTGCATGCCGGCGCCAAAGACGTGGCCGTGCGTCAGGAACAGCTCGCGGCCGCTCTCGTCGAACAGCGTGGCGTAGTCTGCCATGACGGGGAAGTCGAGGACCATCTGGTCGACCTCGGCGTCGCAGTTGCCGCGCACCGCGATGATGCGATCGGCCAGGGCGTTGAGCAGCGGAATCACACGCTTGGGAGCGTAGTCGCGCGGCAGGTCGTTGCGCGGGCCGTGGTAGAGCAGGTCGCCCAGCAGCACGATGCGGTCGGGCTGCTCGGATTCGATGGCGGTGCAGAGGCGCTCGGCCCAGTATGCCGAGCCATGGATGTCGGAGGCGATGAGGTATTTCATGGGGAGTCCTTTCGGAGTGGGGTTGATAGGGGCTGAATACGAGGTCTGGCGGATATGGAGCCCATCTACCGTGTTACTCGAATCGCAGCGCCGCGCTCTGAGCCGCTTGCATCACGCGTTGGAGCGGCACGTCATGTTCGCGGGCAAGACGGGCGCAATCCTCGTACTCGGGAGCCGCGCGCTCGCTGCCGTCGGGCAGGGTCGCCACCTTAACGGATACCTCGCCCCAAGGCGTCGCTACCTGCTCAAAACGACGCGGCAGGCAGACGCGTTCCATCACCTGGCGACGAACGGCGTTGGTCGTGGTCTCCAAAAAGATAATCGTCTGTAGGCGCTCGATATCCTCGTGCAAGCAGATCACCTGCAACTGCCATCCGGGGCGGCCCTTTTTGCAGTAGAGGGGCAGCCAGTGCACCTCGCGGGCGCCGGCCTCGCGCAGGCGGTCGGCGGCATAAGCGAGTACCTCGGGCGACGCATCGTCGATGTCGCACTCCAGCTTGACGATGGTTTCGGGCGCATCGGTCTCGCGGGACAGCGGAGATGTACTTCCACGTTGCATACGGTCCGGATCCTTTCCGCACGGGCTCGTTTTATTCACCCAAACGCTAGCACATCGGACGTGGCACAGGCGTGACTTTCGTCCGTCGCCGCCCTCGCCCCTATCCAAACGTGTACGTCAGCCTCCAAACATGTCATTTTTTGCAGCTTTTGGAGGCTGATGTACACGTTTTGGAGCGGGGCCGCACACGATCAGAATTGCGCCCGCACTCCGTCCACCACAAAGTTCGCTGCACTCAACAATTTTGAACTTTGTACGCAGTTCATCGGCCAAAAAATTACCCTCGGCATACTTACAGGCTGCACGATGCTACTCTAGTTGCATTTGGCTAACTAAGCGGCTGCCGAGGACCCCGACCGGCACCGTTACGGCATAGGAGGTTTCATGTTCGAGAAGCGGCTCTTCTCCCTGGTTCCGCAGGCAACGCCCTACATTATGGCAAGCGTCCTGTTTAAGTGGATCGCGCTCATGGCAAACATCACGGTGATGTGGGTGCTTGCGCGCATCTTGGGCGGCATCGTCACGGACGGCCTTTCCGCCGCGCTCGCCGTCGATGCCCTCGCACAGGCGGCCTTGCCGCTCGCCGCCGCCATCATCGCGCGCGCCGCCTCCATCTACCTGGCCCAACGCGCCGGCGACAGGGCCGCGTTCGAGGCCGTCCGCCGCGTGCGCTCGCTCGTCTACGACAAGCTCACCGCACTCGGCCCCTCCTACACCGAGACCGTCCCCACCGCCGAGGCCGTCCAGACCAGCGTCGAGGGCGCCACGCAACTCCAGGTGTACTTTGGCGGCTACCTGCCGCAGCTCTTCTTTGCGGGCTTGGCACCCATCACGCTGTTTGTACTGCTCGTGGGCCAGGCGGGTCTACCCGCCGCGCTGCTGCTCGCCTGCGCTCCGGTCATCCCCGTCTCCATCATGATGGTCATGCGCAACGCCAAAAAGATCGGTGCCGAGTACTGGGGTAGCTATGTCGATCTGGGCGGCATGTTCCTGGAGGCCGTGCAGGGTCTCACCACCCTTAAGGTCTACCAGGCCGATCGCAGCTGGCACGAGCGCATCAACGCCGAGTCCGAGCGTTTCCGCACAGCGACCATGCGCCTGCTGGTGATGCAGCTGCGCTCCATTTGCGTTATGGACCTGGTCGTCTATATGGGCGCCGCGCTCGGCATTATCGTAGCCGCGCTGCAGCTCGCCACGGGCAAGATTGGCTTTGAGGCGGCCTTCCTCGTCGTCTTTCTGTCGCAGGAGTTCTTTTTGCCCATGCGCCGCCTGGGATCGCTGTTCCACACGGCCATGAACGGCATGGCCGCCTCGCGCCGCATGTTTGGCATTTTGGATGCGCCCGAGCCCGAGCGCGGCGATGTTGAGCTTGACGGTCGCGGCGATATCGAGCTCGCGGGCGTGAGCTATGCATACGGCGACCGCACGGTGCTGGACAGCGCCAGCGCGACCATTGTGCACGGCTCGCTCGTGGCACTCGTGGGCGAAAGCGGCGGCGGCAAGTCCACGCTCGCGGGGATTATCGCGGGCCGCAAGGGTGCCTACCGTGGCAGCGTTCGCATCGGCGGCGTCGAGCTGCGCGATGCCACGGCCGCCTCACTCATGCGCGCCGTCACCCTGGTGCCCACCAACGGCTACCTGTTTGCCGGCACCCTGCGCGACAACCTGCTGCTCGCCCAGCCCAACGCCACCGATACCGAGCTTTTGCGCGCGCTCGACCGCACGCGCGTGGCGGCCTTTGTGCAGGCCAACGGCGGGCTCGACATGGTGATTAACGAGGGCGGCACCAACCTTTCGGGCGGCCAGCGCCAGCGCGTGTGCATGGCCCGCGCCCTGCTGCACGACTCGCCGATCTATGTGTTTGACGAGGCGACGAGCAATGTGGACGCCGCAAGCGAAGCCGCAATCGGCGAGGTCATTGCATCGCTCGCCGGCGAGCACACCGTAATCGTGGTGGCGCATCGCCTGTCGACGATCGTGGACGCCGACCAGATTCTGGTGCTGGAGCGTGGCCGTATTGCCGAGCGCGGGACTCACGGCGAGCTCTTGGCCACCGCGGGCGCCTATGCGCGCATGTGGAACAGCCAGGAGCAGCTTTCGGCATATGCGTATGCGGAGGGTGATGCCGAGGATGCCGGCGCGGTTGAGGCTGTTGGCGGCAGCGCCGCCTGTGCCGATGGCCTCAACGGTGCTGGCTCGTCTTCTGCTGCCGCGGCGCCTGACTCCGGCCGCACCCGTCGCTCGGCGCCGTCCATCATGTGGCGCATGATGGGGCTCGTCCGACCGCTTGCCGGCTGGCTTATGCTAGCTGTCGTGCTGGGCAGCATTGGCATGCTCACCGCCGCGTTTGTTCCGGCCTTTGGCGCCTTTGGCCTTATGGCCGCGCTGGGCCGCAACGCCTTGGGGCTTGGTCTTATCGCAGCATGCGCGGCCTGCGCCGCCTGCGGCATCGCACGCGGACCGCTCCATTACGGAGAGCAGCTCTGCAATCACTACATCGCGTTCCGCCTACTCGCACACATTCGCGACCTGGTGTTTGGTGCCCTGCGCCAGCTCGCCCCCGCCAAGCTCGAGGGCCGCGGCAAGGGCGAGCTCGTGAGCCTGGTCACCTCGGATATCGAGCTGCTCGAGGTCTTCTACGCGCACACCATCTCGCCCATTGCCATCGCCCTGGTCTGCACCGTTGTGTTTGAGGGCTTTTTGCTGGCTGTGAGCCCCGAGCTCGCGGGCATCGCGCTCGTGGCCTACGCGGTCCTGGGCGTGCTGCTGCCCCCGATCTCGGCCAAGGCATGCGGCACCACCGGCCGTCAGAGCCGCGAGGGCGCCGGTAAGCTGGGCGCCTTTGTGCTCGACAGCCTACGCGGCGCGTCCGAGACCATCCAGTTTGCCGGTGGCACCGATCGCAGCCGTGCCCTGGGCAAGCTGACCGAGCAAGTCGGCGCCGTGGACGCGCGCCTCAAGCGCCGCCAAGCGGCCAGTGAGGCCGTAGCCGATGCGCTTATTCTTGCGGCCAATCTGGTGATGCTCGGACGTGCGCTGCAGCTGGTGGCTGCGGGAACGATTGACTTTGCCGCAGCGTTTGTCGCCGTCTTTACCTTTGTGTCGTCGTTTGGCTCGGTGATGGCAGTGAGCCGCCTGGGCGCCTCACTGCAGGAGACGCTCGCCTCGGGCGCGCGCGTGCTCGATTTGCTCGACGAGCAGCCCCAGTGCGCCGAGGTCTCCGACGGACAGGACGTTGGGTTTGCCGGCGCCGCAGCCGAGCATGTGAGCTTTAGCTATGCGGGCGGCGTGGACGCGGGCGGTGCGGGCGCCACAGAGCAGGTCGCGAACGACACCGCTGCGAGTCTCATCCTCGACGACGTGACCCGCACCTTTGCGCCCGGTACCATGACCTGCATCATGGGGCGCTCGGGTTCGGGCAAGTCGACGCTGCTTAAGCTGCTCATGCGCTTTTGGGACCCCGCAGCCGGCACCATCACGGTGAGCGGCGTCGATGCCCGCCACATCAACACGGCGAGCCTGCGCAGCCACGAGGCCTATATGACCCAGGACACACATCTGTTCTGCGGCACCGTGCGCGAGAACCTGCTGGTCGCGCGTTCCGATGCATCCGATGCCGAGCTGCTCGATGCCTGCCGCTCCGCTTCGCTTACCGCCCTCATCGACCGCCTGCCGCAGGGTCTCGACACGCCCGTTGCCGAGCTGGGCGACTCGCTCTCGGGCGGCGAGCGCCAGCGCATCGGCCTTGCGCGCATCTTCCTCAACGACGCACCCTTCATCTTGCTCGACGAGCCCACCAGCGCGCTCGATGCCCTCAACGAGGCGTCCGCGATGCAGGCGATCGACGAGCTCAAGCGCCGCGGCAAGACCATCGTACTCGTAAGCCACCGTGCCAGCACCTGCGCCTTTGCCGATCGCTCGCTTTCGGTCGAGCACGGGAGGCTGAGCTAGATGGCGCGCACCGCCGACACGCCGGAGCTGGCACGCAAACGTGAGCGCGAGGCCCAGATGGTGTCGCAGATGATTGCGCTGTGGTGTCGTGGGCATCATGGCGGCGGGCATGCGATCGAGCAGGCTGGCGACGATGAGCCCGTGCGCGTGAAGCTCGGCCTTCGGACCATTACGCTCTGCCCCGAATGCGCCGAGCTGCAGAAATACGCCATCGCGCGCATCGAGCACTGCCCGCACATGGGCACCAAGACATTTTGCTCGGCCTGTCCTTCGCATTGCTACCGGCCTGCCATGCGCGAGAAGATCCGCGAGGTCATGCGCTGGTCGGGACCGCGTATGATCCGCTATCGCCCCATCACCGCCGTGAGACACGCGATGGTAACGGTGCAGGCCAAACGCGTGGCGGCACGAAGCAAGTAGTCGCCGGCGCCGGCACGCGCCGCCTGCCCTTTCCAGTCGGTTTCGACTTGCAGCGTTCCCGCCGCGCCGAGGCTGCGCCATTACAATGAAGCGGATTCGCTTGACGCAAAGGAGCCGCCATGTCCGCTTGCCCGCTGGTCGATTGTCACACCCACACCTCGTTTTCGGACGGCCATGCCTCGTTTGATGACAACGTCCGTGCCGCTGCTGCGGCAGGCTGCCGCGTCATGGTCTCGACCGACCACCTCGCCCTGCCTGCCAGTATGGATGCTAACTGCGAGGTGCAGGTCGTCGAGGGCGACTTGCCGGCACATCGTCTGGCCTTTGAGGACGCCCGCAGGCTTGCCGCGCAAATCGCGCCGGAGCTCGAGCTTATCTATGGCTTTGAATGCGATTGGTACGAGGGCTGCGAACCCTTGGTTGAGCGCTGGTCCCGGGGCGCCGTGGTGCGCTTGGGCAGCGTGCATTGGATTGGCGACCCGGGTGATATCATGGCAGGTGCCGCGGGTACGGTGGGAACGGAAAACGTCGCGCGCCCCGATACACCCGATTCCCTTTGCGGCTGGATCGACGACGATACCAACCTGCATGTTTGGGAAAACCTGGGCGTGCGCGGCGTGTGGGAGCGCTACGTCGACGACTGGTGCCGTGCTTGCGAAAGCTCACTCAACTTTGATGTAATGGCCCATCCCGACCTGGTCATGCGCTTTTCGAAGGAAGGCTTTGCGCCCGATTTTGACCCGGCGCCGTTTTGGGGGCAGATGGCCGAATGCGCTCACGACACGGGTCGCCGTGTCGAAGTCTCGACCGCCGCGCCGCGTAAGGGCCTCGACGACTATTACCCCTCGACGGGGCTGTTGCGCTGCTTCGCCCACGCCGAGGTGCCAATCACCTTTGGCTCGGACGCACACCGCGCCTGCGACATCTGTTGGAATATCCGCGAAGCGCAAGCCCACGCCTACGACTGCGGTTATCGAACCTTCGACATCCCCCACGCCACCAGCGAATGGGAGTCCACATCCCTCGCCTAGCCATCCCTTCATGAGTTGCGGTGAAATAGTTCCTGTTTATGGCCCTAAGACCGTCAAACAAGAACTATTCCACCGCAACTTCTATTTCATTGGCAACTCCCGAAAGACTGCCCCAAACGACTAGTCGTTTAAGAACGTCCCCAATGACTAGTGGCGGCGGGCGTTGAGTTCGCCGGCCAGTTCGTCGAGGGTGATGCCGTAGCGCTCGAGCGTCACGAGCAAGTGGTAGATCAGGTCGCCGGCCTCGTAGCGGATGTGATCGTGGTCGTTATCCTTGCAGGCCATGATGACCTCGCTCGCCTCCTCGGCAAGTTTCTTGAGCAGCTCGTCCTCGACATCGCTCAGTAGGCGGGCGGTATAGCTCTCCTCCGCGGACGCATCGCGACGACCGTGAATCACCTCGGCCAGTCCCGTCAGCGTCTCGCCGATATTTCCCGGCTGCACGTTAGCTGTTCTGACTCCCATGGTTATTTCCTCTCGTTACTGCAGCGTAAAGTAGGTACCGGTCTCATCGAACCGAGGCTTTGCGCCCTTTTTCTCAAAGAACTCGACGATGACGGCATGGGCCTCATCGAGCCTTTCCTTCTCGGCCTCGAGCCAAAGCGACTGCGCCCCGCAGGCATCGGTCAGGTGCACGCGGCACGGCACGCCCGCGCGGAGGAGCTCGGTGTTGCAGTCGGCGACCTCGAACGGCGTCACGACTTTCATCACACTCCCCCTTCCACGCGCTTAAAGAAGCAGGTACGGTTGCCGGTATGGCAGGCCGGACCTGGCGAGTCGACCTTGACCAACAGTGTATCGCTATCGCAGTCGGCCCAGAGCTCCTTGACCTCCTGCATGTTGCCGCTCGTCGCGCCCTTGTTCCAGAGCTCCTGACGGCTGCGACTCCAAAACCACGTGGTCCCGGTCTTGAGCGTCAGCCTCACCGATTCCTCGTTCATCCAAGCAACCATAAGCACCTCACCGGTGTCATACTGCTGAACCACGCAAGGAATCAGCCCGCGAGCGTCGTACGTAAGTTTTGAAGGATCGGTTATCTCTTCCATTTCTCTCCCCAAATTCAAACTTCGCAGGTCGGCGAGGGCTGTCCAGGTGCCCGAGATTCCGAGCGACAGCCCGACGACGCGTACTTAAAGTACGCGAGGAGGGTTGGAGCCGGAAGGTCGGGCGCCTGGGCAAGCCGCAGCGCTAGAAGTCCAACCTGACAGGGATGCCTTGAGAGGCCATATACTCCTTCACCTGGCGAATGCTGAAGGTTCCAAAGTGAAAGACGCTGGCCGCCAGTACGGCGTCGGCTTCGCCCTCGATCACGCCCTCGGCAAAATGCTCGAGCGTGCCCACGCCGCCGCTCGCGATCACCGGGATCGGCACCGCGCGCGCCACGGCGCGGGTGAGTGCCAGGTCGAAGCCGGCCTTGGTGCCGTCGCGATCCATGCTGGTGAGCAAGATCTCACCGGCGCCGCGACGAGCCGCTTCCTCGGCCCACGCCACCGCGTCGATACCCGTGGCATTGCGGCCTCCCGCGGTAAAGACCTCCCACTTGTCGGCATCCGGCTGCCCAGGCAGGCCGACGCGCTTGGCATCGATCGCCACGACCACGGCCTGGCTGCCAAACGCCGCGGCAGCTTGGCTGATCAGCGATGGGTCGCGCACAGCGGCAGAGTTGAGCGATACCTTGTCGGCACCGGCCGCCACCATCGTTCGCATGCCCACAAGGTCGCGAAAGCCACCGCCCACGGCGTAGGGAATGGCGAGCTCCTCGGCCGCATGCGCCGCCATCTCGATGGTCGTCGCACGGTTGTCGCTCGTGGCAGTGATGTCCAGGAACACGACCTCGTCCGCACCTTCGCGATCGTAGGCACGGGCAAGCTCCACCGGATCGCCCGCATCGCGCAGGCTCACAAAGTTGACGCCCTTGACCACGCGGCCGTCCTTAACGTCCAGGCAGGGAATGACGCGTTTGGTAAGCATGGGCTACTCCTCCCCTCGCGCGGCGGCCAACGCCTGTACCAGCGTAAAGTTGCCCTCGTAGAGCGCGCGACCGGTGATGGCGCCCTCAATAGCGCCCTCGCCCACTGCGGCGAGCGCACGGATATCGTCGAGCGTCGAGATGCCGCCCGAAGCCACGACGGAAAAGCCCGCGACCTCGGCCACGTGGCGATATGCTGCCACGTCGATGCCCGTCTGCATACCGTCGCGCGCGATATCGGTATACACCAGATGTTTAAAGCCCAGCTCCGTGAGCTGCGCCACGGCATCGTCGAGCGCCACACCCGCACCGTCGCGCCAACCGTTCACCTTGACCTGGCCGTCACGGGCGGCAATATCTGCCACCAGCAGCTCGCCAAAGCCTTGGGCCGCCACCTCGGCAAAACCCGGCTCAGTCACCAGCACGGTGCCCAGTGCGATGCGACGCGCGCCGTAGCCGGCCAGCTCGTCGATGCGCGCGAGCGAGCGAACGCCGCCGCCCACGTCCACCGACAGACCGTCGACGCCGCAGATGGCCTCGATCGCCGCCGAGTTGGCAGCGCACGCGTCCTCGTCCTCGCCAAAGGCAGCGGACAGGTCGACGACGTGCACCCAGCTCGCACCCTGCTCGGCAAAGGAGCGAGCAACGGCCACGGGGTCGTCGGAATATACCTTGCAGCGGCTCCGGTCGCCGCGCTCCAGGCGCACGACCTTGCCGCCGATCAAATCGATTGCAGGAAACAGGATCATCGGCCGGCCCCCTCGACGATGTTGACGAAGTTCTTAAGGATGCGCTGACCAAGCGCGGAGGATTTCTCGGGATGGAACTGGCAGCCCCACACGTTGCCGCGACGCACGATGCACGGGAAACTCCGCGTGTAGTGTGTGCGCGCCAAAACATCAGCGGCATCGGCGTCGTCGGTCACCGCGTAGCTGTGAGTGAAGTACATGTTGGCACCCTCGGCAAAGCCGGCAAGCAGCGGATCGGCCGCACCGGCGGGCGTCATGTGCACCTGGTCCCACCCCACGTGCGGCACCTTCAGACGGCTCGACTCCAGGCGCGTGCACGAGCCGCGCATGATGCCCAGGCCATCGACCCAGGGGGCACCGGCCTGCCCGGAGGCGTCGTCGTCCGCGTCCGCGCCCTCGTCCGTAGGCACGCCCTCGTTGCCGCGCTCAAAAAATAGCTGAAGGCCCAGGCAGATGCCGAGCAGCGGAGTTCCGGCGGCAACGGCATCGAGCACGGCCACCTCCTCGCCGCTCTGGCGCATAAAGGCAATCGCGTCATAGAACGCGCCCACGCCCGGGATGACCAGGCCGTCGGCATTGCGGATCTGCTCCGGATCGTCCGACGTGCAGGCGGCGGCACCGGCGCGCGCAAGCCCGCGCACGACGCTCGACAAGTTACCCTTGTGGTAGTCGACCACCACGATCTTCGGTTCGCCCACGCGACCCCTCCATTTCCCATCATCCAAAACCACCACAAAGGGGACAGGCATCTTCGTGGTGGTTTTACCCTTGTGACGGTTACAGCGAGCCCTTGGTGCTGGGGATGCCCTGCACGCGGGGATCGAGCTCGCAGGCGTGGCGCATCGTACGGCCCACGGCCTTAAAGGCGGCCTCGATAATGTGATGCGAGTTGCCGTCCGCCAGCTCGCGCACGTGCAGCGTGAGCTTGGCGTCGCGCGCAAAGGCATAGAAGAACTCGACGGCTAGCTCAGTATCGAAGCTACCCACGCGCTCGGTCGGCACGGGCAGCTCGCAATAGGCCTGGCCGCGACCCGAAATGTCCACGGCGGCCATCACGAGCGTCTCGTCCATGGCAATCGCCGCGTCGGCAAAGCGCGTAATACCCGCCTTGTCGCCCAGCGCGTGGCAAAACGCCTCGCCCAGCACAATGCCCGTGTCCTCGACGGTGTGGTGCGCGTCGACCTCAACGTCGCCCACCGCGTGCACCGTCAGATCGAACAGACCATGGCGGCCAAAGGCGTTGAGCATGTGGTCGAAAAACGGCACGCCGGTCGAGATATCGCACACGCCAGATCCGTCCAGGTCGAGCTTGACGACAATGTCGGTCTCCCCCGTCTTGCGGGTCACCTCGGCATAACGGCCCATCTACATCTCCTCCTTCACCAGCGCGGCAAACGCAGTCAGCACCTCGTCGTTTTCCCGCGGCGTACCCACGGTAATGCGCAGACAGCCCGCAAGCCCCGGCGCATAGCTAAAGTCGCGTACCAAAATCGAATACTCGTCGCGCAGACGCTCGCGCACGCGTGTGGCGTGCGGCGTGCGCACGAGCACAAAGTTCGCCGCGCTCGACCATGCCTCCACGGGCAGGCAATCGGCAGCCATTGCGCGCAGGGCGCACAGCTCGCGCTCGCGCTCGGATGCGACCTGCGCCACCACGGGCGTGTAGGCATTACGGGCACGCACGCAGGCAAGCGCGGCGGCCTGGCTCAGCACGTTGACCGAATAGATCTGGCGAATCGCCGCGAACACGTCGACGACCTCGGGTGCCGCAATCACATAGCCCAGACGCGTGCCGGCGGCGCCAAACGCCTTGGACAGCGTATGTAGAATCACCAGGTTGGGATGCTCGGCGATAAGGCCTTGCGCCGTGGTGGCCGCGCCAAACGAATCGTCGGCAAACTCAACGTAGGCCTCGTCGACCATGACCATGCCGGGGCACGCATCGCACAGCGCCGCGACAAAGTCGAGCGGTGCCACGTCACCCGTGGGGTTATTGGGCGAGGTCACGATTACCAGGTTGCACTCGAGCGCTGCCGCAAGCACGGCTGCCTGGTCGAGCTCGAAGGTCGCCGGGTCGCGCCACACGTCGCGCACCTCGGTCTGGCACAGCGACGCAAAGAACGCGTACTCGCTAAAGCACGGCGGGCAGTTAAGCAGGGTCCGCCCCGCGCCGCCAAACGCCAGCAGGTAGTTATAGAGCAGCTCGTCGCCGCCGTTGCCCACGCAGATGTTCTCGCGCGCCACGCCATGCCAGGTGGCCAGCTCGTCGCGCAGGTCGTTGGACATGGGATCGGGATAGCGATTGAGCGGTGTGGCAGCCAAGGCCGCATCAACCGCCTCGCGCACGCCAGCGGGCACGGGATAGGTGTTCTCGTTGGCCGAAAGATTGATGCGCGTGGGCGTAAAGTTAGGATCGTAGGGCTCAATGCCGGCCAGATAGGGCTGGACGAGCTCCTTCATGCGCGGCGTGAGTTCGGCCATTTTAGGCCTCCTCACCGGTCGCGCCGGCGCCATCCGCGCTTGCAGCCGCCAGGTCCACGCCCTCGGCAACCGTCGCCACGGCGTCGCCCGGCCAGGCGACCATAGTCAGATCGGCAGCGGCCAGCGACGCGGCACTCACGGCATCCTCGCCCTGCTCCAGCACGCGGCGACGCAGTGCGGCGGAAAGCGCGTGTGCCCACAGGCCCTCGGCCTCGGCCAGGCGCTGCGTTGCGGGAGCATCGGAGAGCAGGCCCTCGGGCGTATAGCAGATGACGCTCGATCGCTTGACGAACTCTTCGACCGAAAGCGGGTTGGAGAACATGGCCGTGCCGCCGGTCGGCAGTGTGTGGTTGGGACCGGCGACATAATCGCCGAGCGGCTCGGAGCTCCAGGCACCCACAAAGATGGCGCCGGCGTTGCGAATGCCGCCGAGCAGGCCCATCGCATCCTTGCAGTGCAGCTCCAGGTGCTCAGGCGCCACGGTGTTCACGGCCTCGACGGCGGCAGCCATGTCGGCGGCGACCACGATGGTGCCCTCGTTGTCCAGCGAAGCACGGGTAATCTCGGCACGTGGCGACTGCGCCACCAGGATGTCGATGCCCGCCTCGACTTCGCGCGCAAACTGCTCGTCGCAAGTCACCAGGTAGCAGGCAGCCAGCGGATCGTGCTCGGCCTGCGCCATCAGGTCGGCCGCGACCACCATAGGCTTGGCCGTGGCGTCGGCAAGTACGCAGACCTCGGAGGGACCGGCGACCATATCGATACCCACATCACCCGAGACAATCTGCTTGGCAGCGGCGACAAAGGCGTTACCCGGGCCGGTAATCTTGTCGACACGCGGAATGGTCTCAGTACCGTACGCCAGCGCGGCCACGGCCTGGGCGCCGCCCACCATATAGATCTCGTCCACGCCGCCGAGCTTGGCGGCCGCGAGCGTATACGGGCTAATCAGTCCATCCTTTTGCGGTGGGGTTACCATGACCACGCGTTTGACGCCGGCCACTTTGGCGGGAATGGCGTTCATGAGCACGGTGGAGGGGTACTGTGCACGACCGCCCGGCACGTAGATACCGGCCGCAGCAAGTGGGGTCACCTTAACGCCGAGCATCGTGCCGTCCGGGCGCGTGGTAAACCAGCTCTGCTCGACCTCGCGCTGGTGGAACTCGCGAATCTGGTGTGCAGCCTTTTCGAGCGCCGCGACAAAAGCGGGATCGAGGCCTTCGAGCGCGGCATCGATCTGCTCTTGCGGAAGACGGAAGCTCTGCAGCTCAACACCGTCAAAACGCTGGCAGTAATCGCGCACCGCGGCATCGCCGTTGGCACGCACGTTGGCCACGATATCGCGGGCGGCGTCGACGATGTTTTGCGGCAGCACGCCCTTGCGGTTGAGCTGGTTGGTAACGAGGCACTCACCGGGAGCAAGCTTGATGGTCTTCATTTCGGTATCCCCTATCGGTCGAGGTTGTGTTCGAAAAACGAGAGGCCGGACGGCGGCACCAGTCGGCCCGCAGCCCGGACGTTGGGGCGCCCGTGCGTGCTCGCGCTATTGTGCCGAGCCCGCAACGGGCTCAAAATGCTTGTCCTTCACGGCTGCCGCCAAGCGATCTGCCAGATTGCGTACGCGCGGATCCAGACGTGCGGCACCCGGATTGACAAAGAAGCGGGCCGTGCAGTCCATGATGCGACCAGTAATAACGAGGTCGTTATCGCGCAGCGTGGCGCCCGTGGCGGTAATATCCACGATGCGATCGGTCATGCCGACGATAGGGCCCAGCTCGATGTTGCCGTGCAGCGAAACGATGTCGGCGTTCACGCCGCGCTCGGCATACCAGGCACTCGCGATGCGCGGGTACTTGGTTGCCACGCGAAGCGAACCGCGGCGGGCATAGTTGCGCTCGGCCTGGCCGGCGCGCCACGCGGGCTCCGCCTCGATAAACGTGCACAGGCCATAGCCCAGATCGACCAGCTGCAGCAGGTTGAGGTCTGCCTCGATAAGCGAGTCCCAACCGCAGATACCGCAGTCGGCACCGCCACAGCCCACAAAGGCGGGCGCATCGCTGGGACGCACGATGACAAACTCGATATCGCCGACCGCGCCCTTACCGGCACGCGTGTCGCGACCGCGCACGATCAGGTGACGGCCGGGGTCGCGCAACTCAGAGACGTCCAAGCCTGCATCCTCGAGCACGTCGAGTGTGTCGGCCTTGAGCGAGCCCTTGGGCACGGCGATGCGCAGCGGGCCCTCGGTGCCACGGCCCACGGCGTGATCGCCGTCGGAAGCAGCGTCCTCGGCCGAAGTGCGCGCAGCCTCCAGACGCTCGAGCGAAAAGGCAAAGCCCGCCGCCGGCACCTCGATGCCGTCGCCAAATGCGCCGGTAAAGATGGAGTCGTAGCGGCCGCCCGAACCGACCGGGTCAGGCAGGCCGCCGGCATAAGCCTTAAAGACCAGGCCCGTGTAGTAATCAAACGAGTTCATGATGGAGAAGTCGAACGACAGCACCTGGGCGTCCTCGGGAGCCAGGCCCTCGACCAGGGCACGCAGTTCGCGCGTCAGCGGCGCGATAATGCCCGCCGCCGCCAGCAGCGCGTCGACGCGGTCGAGCACCTCGGCGCCGCCGTGCAAGCGCGGCAGCTCGCTAATGGCAACCTTGACGGCATCGGACTCGGCGCTTGCCGCCACGCGGGCATCGAGGCCCACAAAGTCGTTGGCGTGCACGCAGCACAGGGCCTCGGCAGCCAGCTCGCGATCCTCGCACGCCGCGAGCAGCTCCTTAAACGGACGCACGCTACCTGCGATAATGCGCGCATCGGGCAGCGTCAGCTTGCGCACCGCCTCGGCCACGAGCGAGACAATCTCGACATCGCCCGCGGTGTCGCCCGCACCGATAAGCTCAAAGCCCAGCTGTGTAAACTGGCGCGAGCCGCCGGCATTGCGCTGGCACTCACGAACCACCGGCGCCTCGTAGCGAAGGCGTAGGGGCAGGTCGGCCGCGCGCATGCGGGTCGAAACCAGACGCACGATCGGCAATGTGTTGTCGGGACGGACCACCAGCAGGCGACCATCGTCATCAAAGAGCTTAAACGGCGTGTCCGCAATGCGGCCGCCTTCCTCAAGCGAACCCTTGTCCTCGAGCAGCGGCGTCTCGACCGGAAGGTAATGATGCTCCCTGAAGCAGCCCTTCACCGTCAGCGCAATCTCCTCGCGCGCCTGAGCCTCCTCGGGCAATATGTCCCGGAATCCCCACGGTGTGGCCGTCATCTGGTGAGCCTCCTCATGCTGTGCTTCGTATAGAACAGAAGACCGGCATAGCTCCGCCGGTCTTCTGGGTACTTTAGCATACTAGAGTGCTTGCGGGGAAAATCGTCATCCTCGGCTCACAGCGCATTCATTTGGAAACATAGGGTTGGTTGCCGCAGCCCGACCCCACCTAGGCGCCAATCGCACGACGATACTCTGCCATTACCTGCGCATCGGCAGCTGCGGGGTCGGCAAAATAGCGCCCGTCATAGGTCTCGGCCGAAACAACTCCGCGATAGCCGCGCGCCACCAGCCTATCCAGGTCGGCGCGCATATCGCGGTCGCCGTCACCCCAGGCAAGATGCGTCGTGCCATCTGCCGCAACATCGACAAAATGCACGTGGGCGACATCATCGCCAAGCAGATCGAAATAATCGTCGATGGTATCCCCCGCCACCGCCATGGCGCCCATATCCAGACACGCCTTAAGTGCCGGATGGTCAACTGCCTCGATCATGCGCTTCGTGTCGGCCGCCGAGTTCACGATCATCGACTCAACCGGCTGTAGGGCCTCGAGCACCAGTCGCACGCCGCGTTCTCCCGCATGCTCGGCAATCGCACGCAGCATCGAGGCACTGCGACCCCACGCGTCTTCGATCGGCTCGTTCAAAAATGCCCAGCCGCTCGAGACCATGACCTGCTCGGCCCCAAGTTCCGCCGCGATATCCACAACGTTCTTAAAGTACGCGAGCGTGCGGGTACGCGCTTCATTCCCGCGCGCCGCGATATTCCACGGCTTGGGGTTGTTCTGTTCGGGACAAAGCCCCACAATCCGAACCCCATACCGCTGTGACAGCTCCCGCACCTGCTCGAGCGAATCGTATCCATGGCAATCGACATACAGATGCATCGCCCCAGTCCAAAGCTCGCAACACGTGTAGCCCGAGGCCGCTGCTGAAGAAAAGAATTCCTCAAGGTCAAAATAACGATGGCTGATATTCATGACGGCAAGCTGCGGATACTCCATCTTGTCCACCTTTCGGCAAAAGGGCGCCGCAGCACAGTGTGCGCGACGCCCCCTCTTACATTGTTTTGATTGTGACGGATACTCTACTGAACACCAAGCACTCCAAAAAATGCGCCGGCGATACTCACGAGCAGGATCACGAGCATGATGAGCAGCGGATTCATCTTCTTCTTGAGCATGAGATAGACGATTCCAAACAGCCCCATCGTGACAAAGCCCGGGAAGATTCCGTTGAGCAGCTCGGCGAGCGTCTGAGCGCCATCGCCCGCGCCGACCATGAGCGGAATGTCCACGGTGACCATCTCCATGGTCATAGCGCCGATCACCATGGCGCCCATGATAGAGGCCATCTTGACGATCGTGTCCATAATGCCCGATTCCTGGACCTTGCTGATCATGTCCGAGCCAAAGCGATATCCCACAAACGTCAGCAGGTAACGGATGATGTAGTGGGGGACGTTGAACACGAGCAGGAACAAAATCGGGCCAAGAATAGAGCCCTGCAGCGCCAGCGACGTGCCGACACCCGTTGCCAAAATTCGCAGCGTACCCCAGTAGAAGGCATCGCCCACGCCGGACAGCGGTCCCATCAAAGCAAGCTTGACATTAGAGATCGCGCTCGTGTCAAAGTTATCTTCGGTGGCGTTGACTTCTTCCATTGCGGCAGCAATGGACATGGGGAGCGTCGAGATATACGGCGTGACGTTATAGAGCTCCATATGGCGCTTGAGTGCGGCCTTAAAGTCCGCATCCTGCGGATACAGCTTGCGAAGGATCGGCATAAGGGCCCACATAAAGCCGATATGGCCCATACGCTCGTAGTTCCAGGAATGCTCATAGGGAATCGAGCGCCAGAACAGCTTCTTAAGGTCTGCGCGGGAAATCAGCCCGTCGTAAGAAGACTCAAACTTAAAACTCATCGAACCCACTCCCAATCGCAGGATCCTCGGTTGCCGCTGCGGGCTGCTCCGCCTTTTTCTTGTCACCCAAAACCGTCATCGCGACGACGATAATCGCGGCAAAGATCGCCACGCCCGTCGTGCTAATGCCAAAGTAGGCGACGAGGAAGAAGCCAGCGAAGAAGAACGGAGCCACTGTTTTGTTCATAATCATCTGCGCCAGCATCGCAAAGCCGAGTGCGGGCAAGAAGGCGGCGGCGACATCCATGCCGGTCTGAACGAAATCGGGGATGATGTTGAGCAGGCTGGCAACAGCATCGGCGCCAAAGAAGAATGCCAGGGGAATGATCAGCAGGCCGCACCAGCTCTGCGCGTAACCGGCGATGAGCATGTTGCGCGTGATGGCCTTGGTGTCTCCGTCCTCGACGTTTTTGTCGATACGGTGCACCAGCAGCAGCATGACCGGCTGGCCCAGGGCCGTATCGAGCGCCAGGACGATCGTTGCGATGGGAATGCCCAGGGTCAGGGCCGCCGAAGCGTCCGCGCCGGCCTGCATGGCAAGCGACACGCCCAGGATGGTTCCGGAAATCGTATCGGGCGGGTTATACGCACCGACCGAGATGGCACCGACCATGGCAAGCTCCATCGTGGCGCCCATAATGGTGCCGGTCACCACATCGCCCATGACAAGGCCGACCAACGGTCCGAGCACAATGGGGCGCTGAAGGTAACTCGTACCGGTCAGCCACTCGGAATAGCCCAAGAGGGCAATCAGGAAAATCAGGATCGTCTTGATAACCATGACAGCCCCTAACCGATGACCTTTGCGGCGTCAGTCTTCGCATCCGCCGGAATCATCTGAATGAACAGCTCATAGCCCTCGCCGAGTAGCTCCTTCACGTAGGCCTCGTTCTCGGGCGTAAGGAATACGCTCGTCGAGACCTGGCGGGCATCCTCGCTAAAGGCAACATTGCCGAGGTTGATCTTCTTGACGCCCATCGCCTTGGCGACGGCACCGGCCTGCTGGATCGTCTCGCAAACCACGAAAAGCTTGTACTTGTCGGTCACACCGCTCTGAAGCGCCTTGACGGCGTCCTCGGTGTTTTTGACAACGACTTTGCAGCCCTCCGGCTTTGCAAGGGACAGGGCCTGCAGACGAAGCTTGTCATTGAGGACCGTGTCGCTCACCAACAGGATGCAGTCGGCACCCAGAGCCGAGGTCCAGCTAACGGCAACCTGGCCGTGAAGCAGTCGATAGTCCACGCGAATCATCTGAATCATGATGTGCTCCTAACGATTAAAACTCATCGAGTTCGGCCTGCCCCAGCAGGTCGTTGACGTACTTGACCTTGGTGTCGTCCGCCTCGACGATCTGGCGAATGGCCTCATCGATCGGGGTGGAGTCGGGCACGAACAGCAGCTGAATAAGGAGCGGCAGGTTCATATTGGTCACCAGGTGCGTGTTGGGGCGCGTCTGGACGATCTTGGTGAACTCGTTGTTGACGCTGCCGCCAAAGAGGTCGGTGCAAACGACGACCTCATCGTCCGCGGCAAAGCCGTCCAGAATCGATGCGGCCTCCTTGACCAGGTCCTCGTTTCCGTCGACATACATAGACAGCGCATGGACGTTCTCGCGCTCGCCCGAGAGTAGCCCGATGCTCTCGACGATTCCGGACGCAAAATGAGCATGGGATGCAACGATAAACTGCCTCATTCGATTCCCCTTTCTTGCAAACTTCGGCATAAAAATGCCCGGACGCATGCGCCCGGGCAGGGTGCTTCTTGATCAGTAGCTAATTTGTCGCCGATTAGTAATCGAACTGGTGATAGTAGCGACGGTAGTTGAGGTTGTGCTTGGTGACCGTCTCGTAGTAAGCGGCAAGGCGATCGGTGATCAGCGAGGAGAGGATCCACGGAGACACGATGACGCGGAACTCGTCGTCAAGGCCCGGGATCGCGAACTCGGCGGTGTCGATGATGTTGATGTCGGTGTCGCCGGTCACGC
>CALEXE010000012.1:0-1862 GCA_937925265.1 uncultured Collinsella sp.
CTGTTCAGAAAGCTTGGAATCACAGTGAACCTTACGCAGCCGATGAAGAAGATGTTGGAATAACCCTGCTCGCAGACCTCGTCCACGGCAGCCTCAATCTGAGGACGGAGAGCGAGGGCATCGCTCACAACCTTCTCGTAACGAGGCTCATCGAAATTGAACATCCCTTACTCCTAACTCACTTGGATGAACCCTTCATTCATCCCATGACGTTATAATACTTTATATAACTAACTATGCAAGAACTATTTCAGATTTTTTTGATTTTTCTTTAATAAAAAGCCCGCCGATCAAATGATCGACGGGCATAGGCATAGAGCATTGGTTCAATAAATGCCGAGCATCAACGTGTTTCCGGCTAGAAAACGTCCTTGGCAAACACCTTAGCGTCATTGGGGACCTGACGGATTTCGATGGCCACGCCATCGCCCAGGAGCTCTTGGATATGCTCGGCATCTTTCTCGGTCGCAAAGATCGCAGGGGTCGGATGAAGCGTGGTCTCAGGGGTCTTTCGGGTTCCGCCCAGATTGATCTCTTTGATGTCTTTGCAACCCTTAGCGAGACGATAGACATCTTCAATCGTCTCAGTGATGATAAACAGCGAATACTTGTCGGTAACGCCGCTGTTGAGCGCCTCGATAGCAGCGTCAACATCCTTGATGACGAGTTTAACGCCGTTGGGGCGGGCGAGCCTCAAGGCCGCCTTCCTCATGTCGTCTTTTGCCACAGCATCGCTGGCAAGCAAGATGCAATCTACATCCAAAGCGTGAGTCCAGGACATGGCAACTTGGCCGTGAATCAGTCGGTAATCAACTCTCGTAAGCTTAATCATCGTTATCATCTCCGCACGTGATAAAGGGAATGACAGGTGTGGCCCCTAGCTAGGGCTCGAACCAGAACTAACTAGAACTCTTCTTCCTCGGCGCCGGCAAGCATGTCCGCCGCCTCGCAAAGCTGAATAAACGAACGCGATCCCTCGACCGCGGCTTTGGCCTTGTCCGCATCCAGGGAGTCCAGCTGTGTAACCATTTCCACCAGCAGCGGCAAGTTCATTCCAGCGATTAACGTAAACGATCCGTCGGTCTGCCTCTGAATGAATTCGTTGTTTACAGAGCCGCCAAAGATGTCAGTCACGACAAACCAAGAGTCGGCAGGGTCCCTCGTCTCCATCCATGCATCAATCAACGCCGCGACGTCCCTTGAATCGTCATCGACATAGGCGCACAGGCACTCGATTCGGTCGTTGGTGCCCATCAGAATCTCCAGAGAGCTTTTCATGCCTTGGGCGAGATAACCATGACTCGCTAGCAATATCTTATTCATAGTTCTCCAATACCAATAGGACGTACTATATTGTCATAACAAAGTATATTAGCAATCTACCCTACTTGGTGTGTCTATTTTCCAAATCCGCGAACGGTAACAATTGGTCGGTAAATCGACCAATCTATCGCTAATTTACAAATAGAACTTCAGTCGCTCGGTGCAGTACACCTGACGGGAGATGAAAAGCGGCTCGCCACTTGGGGCATAACGTCTATCGACAAACAGAAGCAGCGAAGAGTCCAGCTCCACGTTAAGGTATGCCGCCTCGAGCTCGCTCGCATAGCAGACCTCGAGCGTACGCGTGTTGGGACCCATCTTGATCCCCTGGCGATCGAGTACCGCCATCAGCGAATCATCGAGGGACTCATGCTCCAAAAAAGAAAGCGCAGCGGAATAGCTATTGGTTTCCAGCATCGTGGGCTTGCCATCCACAAGGCGTAGACGACGACTACGCAATACCTTTTGGGTATCGTCTACGCCCAGGAACTTCGCGTCTCGCAGGCTTGGGAAGTCCCAGCCCATTTCGAGAACCCTGG
>CALEXE010000013.1:0-31646 GCA_937925265.1 uncultured Collinsella sp.
CAGTCCTGCGCAAGACGAAGGCCACATTAAGTGGCCTTCTTTGCGTGCGGAACTCGCGACAAACCAAAACCATCTCGTCAGCCCGGCGACCATGGGGTCCCAAGGTTTTCAAAAAAGCGGTCGGCGCGCAGGTGCGCCGACCGCCGATATATGGGGTCTGATATTTTCTACCAGCTAGGGCCTCTTACTCGTCTAGGAGATCCTCTGGCATGTCGTTGCCGTCGCCTAGGTCGACTGGGGCCTCTTCGGCGTCGGTTGCGGCCTCGGCGCCTTCGCCTTCGGGCTTCTCCTTGGCGGCCGTCATGCGGGCTACGGCGCAGATGCGGTCGTTGTCGTCGACGGTCATCATCTTGACGCCCTGGGTAGCGCGGCCAGTCTGGCTGATCTCGTCGGTCTTGACGCGAATGACCGTCGCGCCCTCCGTCACGATGAACAGCTCGTGCTGCGGGCCCACCGTCTTCATGGCCGCGAGGTTGCCCTTACGCTCGGTCATTTGGATGGTGTAGACGCCCTGGCCGCCGCGATTCTGCTCCGGGTAGTCCGCGACCGGCGTGCGCTTGCCGTAGCCGCGCTCGGTGATGACGAACAGATCGCCGTTGCCGTTAGTGACTTCCATGCCCAGAACGCTCACGCCGTCCTTCATACCGATACCGCGAACGCCGCTGGTATCGCGGCCGGTGGCGCGCACCTGTTCCTCGGAGAACATGATCGCCTTGCCCGCGGTGGTGGCCAGGATAATCTTGTCGCCCTCGCGCACGCGGCGCACGTTCAGCAGCGCGTCGTCGTCACGCAGGTTGATAGCGATCAGGCCGTCGCGACGGCTGCGGTCATACGCGCTCATCACGGTCTTCTTGACCATGCCGCTCTTGGTGGCAAACATCAGGTACTCGTCGGCAGGGAACTCGCGGCAGCTGATGACGCTCGCGATCTTCTCGCCCTCCTCGAAGGGCAGCAGGTTGACGATCGCGGTACCGCGTGCCTGGCGCGTACCCACCGGCAGCTCGTGCACCTTCAGGCGATAGACCTTGCCCTTGCTCGAGAAGAACAGCACGTACTCGTGCGTGGACGCGATGAACATCTCGTCGATGACGTCGTCCTCTTTGAGGTTGACGCCCGAGACGCCCTTGCCGCCGCGCTTCTGGGCGCGGTAGGCGGCCACCGGGATGCGCTTGACATAGCCGGTGTGGGTGATGGTCACGACCATGTCCTCGTCGGCAATGAGGTCCTCGACGTCCAGGTCCTTCTCGACATGGCTGATCTCGGTGCGGCGCTTATCGCCGAACTTCTTGGAGATCTCGCGCATCTCTTCCTTAATGACGCCCAGGATCTTCCCCTCGTGCGCCAGCAGGTCCTCGTAGTAGGCGATGGCGCGGCGCAGGCCGTCCAGCTCTTCCTGAATCTTGTCGCGCTCCAGGCCGGTCAGGCGGCGCAGCTTCATCTCGAGGATGGCCGTGGTCTGCTCGGGCGTAAAGCCAAAGCGCTCGATCAGGCGGCTGCTGGCCTCGGAGTCGGTCTGCGAGGAACGGATGATGCTGATGACCTCGTCAATATGGTCGAGAGCCATCAGGTAGCCCTCAAGGATATGCGCGCGGGCCCGGGCCTTCTTAAGGTCGAAGCGGGTGCGGCGGGTGACGACGTCGACCTGGTGGTCGATGTAGTGCTGCAGCATCTCGCGCAGGCTCAGGCATTTGGGAACGCCGTTGACAAGCGCCAGGTTGTTGGCGCCAAAGGTCGTCTGCAGCGAGGTGTACTTGTACAGGTTGTTGAGCACGACCTGCGGGATGACGCCCTTCTTGAGTTCGATGACCAGACGGATACCCTTCTGGTTGGACTCATCGCGCATATCCGAGATGCCCTCGATGCGCTTGTCGTTGACGAGCTGGGCGATCTTCTCCTGCAGGGTGCCCTTGTTGACCATGTAGGGAATCTCGGTAAAGACCAGGCGGCTGCGGCCGGTCTTGGTGGACTCCACGTGAGCCTTGGCGCGCACGGTAATGGAGCCGCGGCCGGTCTCGTAGCTCTGCTTAATACCGGCACTGCCCATGATGATGGCGCCGGTGGGGAAGTCCGGACCGGGCATGATCTGCATGAGCTCGTCGACAGTGGCGTCGGGATTATCGATCAGGTAACAGGTTGCCTCGATCGCTTCGGTGAGGTTATGCGGGGCGATATTGGTGGCCATGCCGACGGCGATGCCCTGGCTACCGTTGACCAGCAGGTTGGGGAAGCGCGCAGGCAGTGCCACGGGCTCGGCGAGCGATTCGTCGTAGTTGGGCTGCCAGTCGACGGTATCCTTCTGCAGGTCACGCAGCAGTTCCATGGCGGGCTTGGCCAGGCGGCTCTCGGTGTAACGCATGGCTGCCGCGCCGTCGCCGTCGATGTTGCCGAAGTTGCCGTGACCGTCGATGAGCGGCGTGCGCATGGAGAACCACTGCGCCAGGCGGACCATGGCCTCATAGACCGCGGAGTCGCCATGCGGGTGGTACTTACCGATAACTTCGCCGACCGTCCAGGCCGACTTCTTGTGCGGGCGGTTGGGGTAGATGCCGCTCTCGTTCATCGCGTACAGGATGCGGCGGTGCACCGGCTTTAAGCCATCGCGCACGTCCGGCAGGGCGCGCGCCGTGATGACCGACATCGAATACTCGATAAACGACTGCTTCATCTCGCGGCCAAACTCCGAAATCTGGAGCTGGCCGCCGTTGATATCCTCGCCGGCCGAGGCGCCACGATCGACTTCGCCAAAGCTCTCCTCGAGCTCACCGTCGTCGTCCTCTTCCTCGTCATCATCGGCATCGGGGTTATAGGCGCCAGGATCACCGTCCTCGCCCTGCTCAGCGCGGGCAAGCAGGCGCTTCAGATCGTCGGGCATGCCGGCATCGCCGGCCTCGCCCATGCCCTCGTTATTGTTGATATCGTCTGCCACGTTACCTCCTCATGGTTTGCGTGGTCCATTAATCATCCTGCCACGGAGACGGCTTTTCCAGGTGCCGCAGATTCGCTCGAAAGAGGAGGGAAGCGTACTTGGGTACGCGACCGACGATTGAGGGCGAAGGTGCGGTGGCTGGGAAAGCCGAACAGGTTAGGCGTCTAAGAAGCGCGCGTCGTGCGCGTGTTTTTCAATGTACTCGCGGCGATAGCCGACCTCGGAACCCATCAGCTCGCGCACGGCGCGGTCTGCCACCACGGCATCCTCGATCGACACGCGCTGCAGGATGCGGGTCTTGGGATCCATCGTCGTCGAGGCAAGCTGCTTGGGGTCCATCTCGCCCAGGCCCTTGTAGCGCTGGACGGTATAGCCCTTGCGCTTCTTGGTGATCTTGCCGTCCTTGGCCTTGCCGTCCTCGTCGTTGTCGTCGGGGTTCAGGCCCAGACTCTGGATGGTGTCGCGCAGAATCTCGTCTTCGGGCTGGCGGCCGTTGGGATACACGTAGTGGATCTTGTTGCGCACCTTAATGCCAAAGATGGGCGGGCAGGCAACATAGACGTAGCCGGCATCGATCAGCGGACGCATGTACTTGTAGAAGAACGTCAGCAGCAAGATGCGGATATGCGCACCGTCGACGTCTGCATCGGTCATGATGATGATCTTGTGGTAGCGCGCCTTGGTGATATCGAAGTCGCCGCCGTCGCCGGCACTCGTCGTGACGCCGCAGCCGATCGCGGTAATCAGCGACTGGATGGTGTCACTCGAGAACGCGCGATGGTCACCAACGCGTTCGACGTTCAAAATCTTGCCGCGCAGGGGCAGAATCGCCTGGATGTCTCGGCGACGGCCGTCCTTGGCCGAACCGCCTGCCGAGTCGCCCTCTACGATGAAGAGCTCGGTCAGCTCGGCATCGCGCACCGAGCAGTCAGCGAGCTTACCGGGCAGGGACGCCGTCTCGAGCAGGCTCTTGCGGCGGGTCGCCTCGCGCGCCTTGCGGGCGGCGTTGCGCGCCTTGCAGGCCTGTTGCGCCTTCTTGACAATCTCGCGGGCGGGCTTGGGATGCTCCTCCAAGTAATCGGCGAGGCCGTCGGTCACGATCTTGAGCGTGAGCGCGCGCATATAGGAGCTACCGAGCTTGGCCTTGGTCTGCCCCTCAAACTGCGGATCGGGCAGCTTGACCGAGATAACGGCCGAAAGGCCCTCGCGCACATCGTCGCCGGTCAGGTTGGCGTCTTTTTCCTTGAGCAGGTTCTGTTTGCGCGCGTAGTCGTTGATCACGCGGGTGAGCGCGGTGCGGAAGCCCTCAAGGTGCATGCCGCCCTCGGGAGTGTAGATGTCGTTGGCAAACGACATGACGTTCTCGCCGTAGCCGCTATTCCACTGCAGGGAAACCTCGACCTCGCCCATCTTGGCCACGGGAGCGTCCGGGTCCGATTTGCCCTCGATGTAGATGGGCTCCTTAAAGGCCTCGGGGACGTCCTTGCCCTCGTTGAGGAACTTGACGAAGTCGATGATGCCGCCCTCGTAGCAAAACTCCTCCACGTGGGGAGTCGCCTCGCGCTCGTCGGTCAGCACGATCTTGAGGTTCTTATTGAGGAACGCCGTCTCCTGCAGACGGTTGTGCAGCGTATCGAAATCGTAGATGCAGGTCTCGAAGATCTCGTCGTCGGGCCAGAAGGTGACGGTGGTACCCGTCGAATCCGAGGTGCCCACGACCTCCATCTTCTTGACGGTCTTGCCGCGCGAGAACTCCATCTCGTAGGTGTTGCCATCGCGACGAACCTGAACGACCACGCGCTTGGACAGTGCGTTGACGACGGAGATGCCTACGCCGTGCAGGCCGCCCGAGACCTTATAGGCCGAGTTATCGAACTTACCGCCGGCGTGCAAGATCGTCATAACGACCTCGAGCGTCGGGATCTTTTTAACAGGGTGCTCGTCGACGGGGATGCCGCGCCCGTTGTCGACGACCGTGATGGAGTTGTCGGCGTGGACCGTCACCTGGATCTCGGTGCAGAAACCGGCCATGGCCTCGTCGACGGAGTTGTCAACGATCTCCCACACCAGGTGATGCAGACCGCTGGCGCTCGTCGAGCCGATATACATGCCCGGGCGCTTACGAACGGCCTCGAGACCTTCGAGAATCTTAATCTCGCCGCCATCGTAATCGTTTTCGTTTGCCACACGTCCTCCTTCAGTCAAGAAAATGTGTACAGCCTTACTAGTTTATCGTAAAAAAATACCCTCGGGACCGAGGGTATTTGGCTCTACAAGGCCACCAGATGCGATTTAAGGCTCTTTTTTGCTTTGCACGCCCTTGGCCCACTCGGCACTGGCTCTCATGGCATTCTCGAGGGCCTCGCGCAGTTTTTGGTCTTCGATGGGCGCCACCTGGCGCTCGATCTCGGTGCACTCGGCCTCACTTAGGTCGGCGTGCGGGGCCGGCGGGCGCTCGGTCGTCGCCGGGCGCAGGCGCTCCTTGGCGGCGGGCGGCGTGTGACCGGGCGCGGTGGTTTTGAACACCAGGCCGTCCACATGCGCACCGGCGCGCTCCATGCGCGCGCGGATGATCTCGCGCAACAGCGTCATTTCCTGCGTCCACGAGGGCGAGTCGAGATACACCAGCAGCTCATTGGACTCGGGCAGGTAGCGCAGCCCCGTCACATGCCGTCCCTCGCGCGTGCCCGAGCACACCGCGTTCCATGCGCGATAGACCGTGCGCGACTCCTCGGCGGCCTCCATCTGCGCACGGCGCTTAGGCGTTGCAGCCGCCAGGATGCGCTGGCGCTCTGCGTTCAAAAACCCGCTGAAGGCGACTGTCTCGCTCTCGCGCTCGTAATTAGCACGTCTCACCCATGCTCACCACCTTGGCTCGATCAAGCAGGTCATCGGTAAAGTACCCCAGGTTGGTCGTAGTTATGACCGTCTGGATATCATCGCCGATCAGCCGCAGGAAAGCGCCGCGACGCTCGCCGTCGAGCTCGCTCATCACGTCGTCCAAAAGCAGCAGTGGGGCGGTGCCCAGGACATCGCGAGCCACGGCAACCTCGGCCACCTTCCAGGACAGCACCAGCGTGCGCTGCTGTCCTTGGCTGGCAAATGAACGGGCGGAGCGACCCGCCACGGTGAACTCGATCTCGTCGCGATGCGGTCCCACCAACGTCACGCCGCGGCGAATTTCCTCGTCGGCATGCTCGTCAAGGGCGGCCAGCATGCGCTCGTACGCCCAACCCTTCAGCTCTTCGCGATCCTCGACCTGGGGCAAAGCCCCCAGCGTGGACGCATAGGTCACGTTGGCGGCCTCACCTGACGCTACTTGCCCGTAGGCAGTGTGCACATGGCCCGCCAGCCGGTCGAGCAGGGCCAACCGGTGCACGAGCAGGGCCGAGCCCGCGCGGGCAATCGAATCGTTCCACGCGCCGAGCATCTCGCGGCAGCACCAGGTCTCCTTGAGTAAGGCGTTACGCTGGGTCACGCAGCGCCCATAGGTGCTCGCAAGATCGGCATAGCGTGCGCTCAGTTGCATGCCAAAGTCATCGAGGGCGGCGCGGCGCACGCTGGCGCCACGCTTAACCATGTCCAGATGGTCGGGGCAAAACAGCACGCTCGGAAGAACCCCGCGCACACCGGCGGCAGAGCATCTCTTGCCGTTGCGGCTAAACGAGCGCTTACCGTCCTCCGCGCTCAATCCCATATCAAGCACGCGGCCGTCGCCCTCGATCCTCAGCTCGACCTTGCACGAGCCCACGCCGTCATGGACGAGCTCGGCTGCGGTCGGATGCCTAAACGAGGCGCCGCTCGTCAGCAGCTGCAGCGCCTCTATGAGATTGGTCTTTCCCGCCGCGTTGGGTCCCGCAAGTATCGTCACGCCCTCGTCCAGGGCAAGGCGATAGCTATCGAAGCTGCGGTAGTGCGCGACGGAAAGATCGCGGGCGAACATGGTCATGGCGCAGCGCTAGATGCGGACCGGCATGACCAGGTACAGGTAGTTGATCTTGTCGTAGGACTTAAAGATGCCCGCCTGCGAGTAGCTCTTGAGCTCCAGCGTGATCTCCTTCTCCTTGGACAGGGCATTGAGGCAGCCGAAGATGTAGTGGTAGTTGAAGGCGATGGTACCCGACTCGCCCTCGGCCTCGACATCGATCGTCTCCTGCGCAAGGTCCTGGTCATTGGAAATGGAGGACAGGCCCATCTGCCCGTTCTCGACATCGATCTCGAACTTGACGGCGGGATTGGCGCTCGCGATAACGGCCACGCGCTTGAGGGCGGCGTTAAAGGCGGCGACGTCGATCTTGACGCTCGTCACGCACGAATCGGGGATGAGCTGCTTGTAGTTGGGGTACACGCCCTCGATGCGACGCGACACGTAGGTGGTGTTGCCGGCCTCGAAGACGACCTGGGTGTCGGTAGCCCCAATCATGATGGTCGCCTGGCTGGCCATGATGTTCAGCGCGTCGTTAAAGGCGTCGGCCGGAACGTTGAGCTCAAAGGAGCCCTCGAGGGTCGAGGTCTCGACCTGCGTATCGCACACGGCCAAGCGGAAGGAATCGGTCGCCACCAGGCGCACGGTGTTGTTCTCGACCTTCATGTGTACGCCGCCCAGGATGGGGCGGGCCTTGTCGGTCGAGGTGACGCGCCACACGCGGCCGACCATCTCGGACAAGACATCGGTCGGCAGTTCCACGGTGCTCTCGATGGCATAGGCCGGAAACTCGGGGAAGTCATTGGCATCGAGCGTGTTCAGGCGGAAAGAGCTCTTCTCGCAACCAATCAGCACCTGGCGCTCGGACAGCTCAAAGGTGACCGGGGCATCGGGGAGGGTCTTGGTGATATTGGAGAGCATCTTACAGGGGATAACCATCTCGCCCTCTTCTTCGACATGCGCCGCGATGCGATGACGGATCGAGATAGTGTAGTTAGAGGTCTGGAATTCCAAGATGCCGTCTTGGGCCTTAACGAGCACGCCCGACAGGATGGGGAGGGTGGATGCCGAAGCGACACCCTTCATAACGACGCCGATGGCTTGTGTAAGCGAGCTCTGGCTGACGGTGAACTTCATCTTTTAATACCTTTCTATAGATATAAATATTTTAATAATAGTAATAGCACTGACGAAACTGTTGATTACTCCCAAAGACGCAGGTCAGACCCAGAAAGAGAATCGACAGCAACCTGTGTGCAACGGGGGTGGTTTTCCACGTTCAAAACCTGCGCAAAACTTTTCATCACCGCGGGTTGGGTTTTAGACACCTTGTGCCCGTGGTTTCGACAAGTTTTCAACAGGTGTCTCTATTTCCCTACGAGCGCAGTGTAATTTTATCGCGCAGCGACTTGAGGTCTTCGGTGACGGTGCGGTCTTCCTGGATCATCTTCTGGACCTTTTTGTAACTCGTGCTGACGGTCGAGTGGTTGCGGTTGCCAAATTCGGCACCCACCGCCGTGGTCGTCATCTCGCACATCTCGATGGCCAGGTAGATAGCGATATGGCGTGCTTTGGCGATATTGGCGTTGCGACGCGGGCCGATGAGCTCCTCGTGCGTCACGCCGTACTGCTCTTCGATGACGGACTGAACCGTCTGGACGTTGATCTTTTTGGCCGATGTGTCGAAGTACTGGCTGGCGATGGCGTCGATATCGTCAAAGGTGAGCTCCCCGCCCTCGCGCTCGCGGTCGCCCGCCTCGCCGGCGCAGCGCTCGCAAAAGCTCTCGAGTTCGCGGATGTTGGTGCCCGAGACCTCGGCCATGTGTTTAAAGTGCTCGTCGGTTAGGTGCCCGCCGTCGCCCCCATAGGCCGCCAGCAGCGAGTCGTCGCCTGCCTCGGGAGCGGCGACGATGGTGTTCTCGTAATAGCGCTGCAAGATCTTGTATTTCATCTCGTAGCTGGGCTCTGCGACCAGGCAGAGCATGCCGGCGTTGAAGCGGCTGGTTAGACGCTCGTCCATGCTCAGGTCCTTGGGGGCGCGGTCTGCCGCGATGACGACCTTCTTGTTGTTGCGGATGAACTCGTCCATGAGCTGGAAAAAGTAGTCCACGCTCGCGCGCTTGCCGATGATGTTTTGGATGTCATCGATGATGAGCACGTCCACGCCGTGGTACGCCTGCATGATGGGGGCGTTGCTCTTCTTTTGGCGGTCGAACTCGGTCATCAGGTCGTCCAGATATGCCTGGGAGTTGGCATACTTGACCTTGATCTCGGGCGACTTCTCGGCGAGCTCGTTTTTGATGGCAAGCAGCAGGTGCGTCTTGCCCAGGCCCGATTTGCCGTAGATGAACAGTGATGTGCACGTGCCGCGTTCGTCCGCGAGGGCGGCAAACTTGAGTGCCGAGCGATAGGCATGGCTGTTCTCGGGGCCGTAGACAAAGTTTTCGAAGGTAAATTTTGAGTTCGCGGCGAGTGGGGCTCCATCCGTATTCTGCTCGGCCGGCGCGGTCGGTGCCGGCATGGGTGAAGCGGGGGTCGCGGTTTGCGTGGACTTAGTCGGCGCTCCGCCCTTCATCTGGTTCATCATGCGACGAAAATCATCGGCCGAGAGCGTGTTCTTGATTGCAATGCCCGAATCCGCGCCCGCCGCTGCGTCGTGAGCGATAGGCATGTGCGTGACGGGTGCGTTCGTTGACGTCGCCGCCGCGGTCGGCAACGGTGCCATGGTTTCACGGGAAACATCGCTGTGCTGGTGCTCGATTGTCGGCACGTCGCCTGCGGAGGCCGGCACCGCCGGGGAAACAGCGGGAGCCGTGGCGGGCGCCGTCGCGGCAGCGGATTCCGTCGCGGCGCCTTGCGGTGCCACGATGTTGAGCGCGATCGGTGCAAAGGCGATTTCTTCCAGATAGGCCTCAATGGTCGGCTGATGCTTTTTGAGCTGCGCGATGGCAAAGCGCGAGGGGGCCTCGATCGTGAGCGTATCTTCGGTCAGGCTTATGGCGCGCGATTGCCCCAGCATGTTGATGAGGCGTGCATCTTGGCCGTCGCGCTGGCAAAAGGCGATGGCATCCCCCAGGATGATGCTTGCTTCCTCGTCCACTGTCTCTCCCGTTCTTTAGCTCTGAGCTCGCACGCGAGCGGCGCCGAGTTCGGTCAGATGGTATTTCTGGCCATGCTTGATGACCAAGCCGGCCTGCGCCAAGTCATTGAGCGTGCGTGACCAAGTGGGGGCCGAGTTTCCAAACGCCCTCGCCAGATCGGTAGCACCGCACGCTTGATTTTGCGCCAGATAGCCCAGCGCGGCGTTGCCGCGATCGCTTACGAACACGTCCGGTTGTGGCTGCGCATACTGATTTGCTGCATTAGGATACATCATTTGAGCTGCTGGTTGTTGAGAACTCTGCATCGGCGGCATTTGCTGTTGAAAACTTTGGGGCCACTGTTGGTAAGGCTGCGGAGGCATCTGCTGGGCCCAGGGGTTGTACTGCTGCTGCGGCATCTGCTGGTACGGCTGCTGATATCCCTGCTGGTACTGCTGCGGGAGCTGCTGGCCATACCCCAGTTGAGGCATCTGCTGATATAGATATCCCTGTTGGTACGGCTGATAGCCCATTTGCTGGCCACCCGGTGCCCCCGTCGCCTGCTGCATTGCGGCTGTGTCCTGAGCCGCCAGTGGCATGGCTTCTTGCATGCTTGGTGGCATCGACATCGATGCCGCCTGGGGCTCTTGTGTAGGAAGCATTCCGGGCTGCTGCATCTGTCCCACGGGGGGCTGCATCTGCTGCGTTGCCATGGGCTGCTGAGCAAAAGCTCCCGGCAGGGGGTATGTGGGATGCTCCGTCTCGGGTCGCACGGCCGCCCCGCGCCCGCCGGCACGCTCGATTTCCTGCACGCGCTTGGGGTTCAGACTTACCGTCACGACGGTGCCGTTGCCCATGTTGTCCTCGATGGAGACGGCGCCGCCGGCGTTTTCCAAGTACTCCTGTACCATGGGAAACCCGGCTCCGGTACCGCGGATATACCGTTTCATCTTGCTGTTTGCGCTGGTTACGCCAAAATCGAAGGCACGCTCTTTGTCGTCGATGCCCGGACCCTGATCGGCAAAGCGGATGGTATCGCCACCGTCGAGAATCGAGATGATGGGCTCTGCAAAATGCGCGTGGATAAAGTTTTCGACAATCTCGCGGATAACCATCAGCGAGATGCGTCCTCCCTGCTCTTTCATGCACTGGTAGACGGTGTTGGTTGTCTCTTCCAAGTAGGTACGGACGTCTTGCGGTTCGATGACGATGACACGCGGTGTCGACAGCATGTCGTCATAGACGGCGATGCGCGCGGCGTACATGGCTTTTGGCGCCTGCGTGGTCGTCTGCTCGCCTTCCTCACGCTCTTCGCGCACGCCGGTGATGTGCTCGTTGTCGGGTGCCGGGTCTCCGGAATCGACCATGGTGTAAAAGTCGTCAGACATGCCGCTCGCAATCTTTCAAAAGGTTTCGAACAAATAGTAGCTCACCGTGCAATGTTTCTCATCTTTCGACAACTTTTCAAAACCTGTTGAAAACTTTGGAAAACGGACGAAAAGTTCTCAACATTGCCAACATGACCTGTTGAAAACTCGATGAAATATCGTGAAAAGTTGCCATGCACCACTAAATCGAGCTCGGCTTATGGGGGAACCGTGTGAACTGCGCAACCTTTTACCTTTGATTTCTTGACATTTGAACATTGATTTCCCTACAATCTTCAAGCTCACGTGTCTATATCTGCGTCCGCGCCCCCGCGGACACTCGAAATGCAGCAGGAGGAACTTAAGATGAAGCGTACGTATCAGCCTAATAAGCGTAAGCGTGCCAAGACCCATGGCTTCCGTGCCCGTATGGCCACTAAGGGTGGTCGTGCCGTGCTCGCCCGTCGTCGCGCCAAGGGCCGCAAGCGTCTCACTGTCTAGCAGCGATACACACATCTCGCATGAAGACTATTAAGTCTCGGCAAGATTTCGAGCATGTGTTCAGTCAGGGGCGTCGTTTCAATCACCCTCTGATTCGAATGACCATATGTGAATCGGTTGGCGAAGGCGACTCCGGAAGGGTCGCCTTCGTTGGTGCTAAACGGCTCGGTTGTGCTGTCGTGCGCAACCGTTCTAAGCGTGTGATGCGCGAGGCCGCCCGCAGCTGTGGATTTCCCGTTGCGGGTTATGACATCATCTTGTTCGCAACTCCCAAGACGAGGGTTTCTTCGCCTCAGGAGATGGACAATGCATTGCGTTCGCTTATGAAACGCGCCGGCGTTGCCGGGGAGGAGCGATGAGCAATCACGTTTTGCGACGTGTTGCCATCGCTCCTATTCGCATATATCAACAGGTTATTTCGCCCTTATTGCCTGACGCCTGCATTTATTACCCAACGTGCTCGCAATACGCCGTCCAGGCGATTGAGAAGTACGGTGTTTTGAGAGGCTGCTGGCTTGCCGTGAGGCGCATCGCTCGCTGCAATCCCCTGCACGTCGGCGGTTATGACCCTGTGCCCTAGCGGGCACTCGCTATCGGAGGAAAACTTACATGTGGGATTGGATCGTTAACATCCTTTTCGAGCTGCTCAAGCTCATCCAGACCTTTGCGGTCGACTGGGGCCTGTCCATCATCATCCTGGTGGTCATCATCCGTCTGCTGCTGACGCCGCTTATGCTCAAGTCGACTAAGTCGACGGCACGCATGCAGGTGCTGCAGCCCAAGATGCTCGAGATCCAGGAGCGCTATGCCGACGATCCCCAGCGTCAGGCCGAGGAAATGCAGAAGTTCTACAGCGAGAACAAGTTCAACCCGATGGCTGGTTGTCTGCCGCTGTTGATTCAGATGCCTGTCCTGTTCGCCCTATTTACGCTGCTGCGTAACCTGCCGGACTACTTTAACGACGGCACGTTCTCGTTCTTTAATATTCTGCCCGACCTGACCACCACGCCGAGTGCCTCCTTTGCCGATGGCTTTATGGTCGCGCTGCCTGCGCTGGTCTGCCTGATCCTGTTCGCTGTCCTGACCCTGATTCCGCAGCTCTATATGTCGCGCAACCAGACCGGCCAGCAGGCTCAGAGCATGCGTATGATGGCCGTTGTCATGACGGTCATGATGCTTTGGATGGGCTGGAGCCTTCCCGTTGGTGTTCTGCTGTACTACGACGTCTCGTCTGCTTGGCAGGTTATCCAGCAGATTTTTGTGACGCAGAAGGTCATCGACAAGGCGAAGGCCGATGAGGAGGAGCGCCTTAAGAACGCGCCGCTGCAGGTTGAGGTCACTCGTCGCGAGAAGAAGCCGCGCCCGCACAAGAAGAAGTAGCGGGATATCAATCTTATTTAGGTACCTAACTTTTGGAGTACGTTATGTCTGAAGAGATCATCGAGGATATGCTTGAGGAGGTTGCCCCGCAGGTCGCGGGCGATTATCCCGAGATTGCACAGCGCTACAAGGCCGGTGAAGAGCTGACCGACGAGGAGCTCGACACCATTGCCGATGTCGCGATTTCCATCCTGCGTTCCATCCTTTCGCACTTCGATGCCGCCAACTCTCCTATCGATGAGTATGAGGGCGACGAGGGTGAGCTGATTCTGGATGTAACGGCTCCCGACCTTGCTGTTCTCATTGGCCGTCATGGTCGCACCCTTGATGCCCTTCAGGTTATGTTCTCATTGCTGGTGAGCCGCAAGCTTGGCTTTAGGTATCCGGTTGTAGTGGACGTCGAGGGATACAAGAGCCGCCGTCAGGACAAGGTTGCCTCCATGGCTCAGTCTGCAGCCGAGCGTGCCATCCGCACTCATAAGAGTGTTTCGCTTCCGCCCATGAATGCCTATGAGCGTCGACTGGTTCACATTGCACTTCGTGGCAATGATGCCGTCGATACTCATTCTGAGGGTTCTGACCCTGATCGCCATGTGGTGATTGTTGCTCGATAATCTGCTCGAGCTTATGCTAAGGGGACGTGGTTTCCACGTCCCCTTTTTTTGTCAAAAGTTCTCGATACACTGATTTTTGTCAGAAAGGAGCTTTCGTTGTTAGTACTTACTGATCAGCAAGCTGACGAGATGTTGACTCGTCTATCTTCCTATTGCAAAGAGTATTCCTTGAGCGTATCTGATGTTGAGCTGAGGAAATGTATTCAGCATTTGGATTTGGTTCTGGAAACAAATAAGACAACTAATCTCACCCGTATTCTTAACGTAGAAGATGCTGCGGTACTTCATATCCTCGACTCACTTGTTTTGCTCCCCTATATCAATAAGGCTCCTGAGGGAGCTTTGCTCGATATGGGTACAGGTGCGGGCTTCCCTGGTATTCCGTTAACCATAGCCACGCATCGTAAAACTACTTATATTGACTCTGTTGGTAAGAAGGTTGATGCCGTCAATTCTTTTGTTCATGCTCTTGGGTTGAAACATGCTCATGCGATTCATGATCGCCTTGAAGAATATGCTCGAAGCCATAAGAAGCAGTTTTCTGTCGTAACCGCCCGCGCACTTGCCCCTCTACCGATTCTTGTTGAGTATGCGGCTCCGTTCCTCAAGGATGGAGGTCTATTTGTTATCACCAAGGGTAATCCTTCGGATGAGGAGCTAGTTTCCGGTATGTCGGCAGCTAAGATTTGCGGCTTCACTTTGCTTCTTAATGACGCAATCGATTTGCCTGAGGGCTTGGGCCACAGGGAGTTCATTGTTCTCAAGAAGAGTCATCCAGCATCCGTTTCATTGCCTCGTGCAAATGGCATGGCTAAGAAGAATCCGCTTGCCTAGATGTTTCACGTGAAACATAATGGATACTAACAACTTGCAGTGTTTCACATGAAACATGGCGGTTGATATCGAATCGGAATGTTTCACGTGAAACATCCTCCGTTTGACAGCTTTAATACACACCAGGAGGGACCGTGGGATTTCGCGACGTTAAGCGTTCTAAGAACGCAAAAGACACGCGTATCATTGCAATCATCAATCAAAAAGGCGGCGTCGGTAAGTCAACGACGGCTGTAAACCTTGCAGCAGCACTGGGTGAGCAGGGTCGTAAGACACTGATTGTCGATTTTGATCCGCAGGGAAACAGTACCAGTGGATTTGGAATTGAAAAAGAAGACCTTGATCACTGCATCTATGATGCATTGTTGAATGATGTGCCGGCAGAATCGCTTGTTCTTGATACAAATTGCAAAAAGGTATTCGTAATTCCAGCTACGATTCAGCTTGCAGGTGCCGAAATTGAGCTCGTAAGCGCAATTGCTCGTGAAACCCGCCTCAAAGATTTGCTTGAGCCGATTCAGGACGAGTTCGATTTTATTTTCATTGACTGTCCCCCTTCGCTCGGTCTGCTTACTATCAACGCCTTGACCGCGGCAGATAGCGTTTTGATTCCGATCCAGTGTGAGTATTATGCACTCGAGGGCGTTACGAAGCTGCTTGAGTCAATGAAGATGGTCAAATCACGTCTGAACAAGGGCTTAGACACCTATGGCGTGCTTATGACTATGTATGACTCACGTACTTCTTTGTCGAATCAGGTTGTTGAGGAAGTTCAATCGTACTTTGGTGATAAGGCGTTTAAGACGCTGATCCCCCGTACGGTTAAAATCTCTGAAGCTCCGTCTTTTGGAGAACCGGTAATTACCTATGCACCTCAAAATAAGGGTGCAAAAGCTTATATGAACCTTGCAAAAGAGGTGATCAAGCGTGCCTAGTGCAAAGAAACGTGGAGGATTGGGACGTGGACTCAATGCTTTGGTCTCAGAGGCCGAGTATGAGACCGGTGGTTCGGCTGCATCGGCTTCAAATGCCGCATCTGAAACAAAACTGCCTATTGAGGATATCGTTCCCAACCCTAATCAGCCCCGAATTCACTTTAACGAAACTGAACTTCGAGAGTTGAGCGAGTCGATTCAAGAACATGGCGTTTTGCAGCCGCTGTTGGTTCGCAAGCATGGAAACGGCTATGAGATCATCGCCGGTGAGCGCCGTTACCAGGCGTCAAAGCTTGCTGGTCTTGAGGAGCTGCCTGTCATCATTAAAGATGTTAATGATGAAGAGATGCTGGCTCTTGCTCTTATCGAAAACCTTCAGCGTTCTGATCTGAATCCCGTCGAAGAGGCTAAGGGCTATCGCCAGCTCATTGATGCCAGCGGTATGACCCAGGAGGCATTGTCGAAGGCAGTAAGCAAATCACGCTCTGCAATTACAAATTCGTTGCGCCTTCTTGATCTCCCTGAAGTAGTTCAGCAGATGATTTTTGAGGGTAAACTTACTGCTGGTCATGCACGTGCGATTCTTGCAGTTCCCTATGAGGATGCTCGAATTCGACTTGCAGAAAAGGTTGTTGCAGAGGGCCTTTCCGTAAGAGCGACAGAAAATCTTGCTCCATTGTTTTCTGCCGGAGAGACGCCTAAGACGCCGAGGCCTGCAACGCCTCAGTCTTTTAAAAAGGCTGCCCGTGTGCTTCGCCAGGTATTTAATACCAACGTGCGTGTGAAGAGCTCGCGTGGAAAGAATAAGATTGAAATTGAGTTTAAAGACGAAGAAGAGCTTTCTCGTATTCTTGGTGAAATGATTCAGTTTGATCAAGGGGGCCAAGATGAGGAATAAGATTTTTACTGCGATTGCATTGGCGACGACTGTCGCTGCTGGTGCCTTTGCTGGCTATAAGATCGCGACAGACGATGAACTTCGGGGTCGTTTGCTTCGTAGCACGCAAGATATCGTCGATACTTCAAAGAAGAAAATGGATGTTATGACAGAAGATGTTGCCATGCGTACTGCTCAGGTAACGAAGAATCCCAAGATTAATCAAGGTTGGGTTAGCAACCAATGGGAAAATGTAGGCTATTAGGTACCTAACAATTACCCTGCATATTTTAAGGGGCCCTTGTCTGATTCATGAGACAAGGGCCCTTTATTTTGTCCGTAAAAAATGGGAAAGGTAGCAGTTGGTCCAAAATTGAGGTCGATAAATGAAACGGTCCCGGTTGCATATCCTGCAACCGGGACCGTTCGATGTTTCACATGAAACGTATTGGGGTGCGACTCCCCTATGCGTTCTTCTGAACTTTGAAACGCTGCTTCAGCTGTCCACAAGCGGCGTCAATATCGTTACCACGGGAGTTACGAATCGTGGTCTCGATGCCACGGGACTCAAGACGACGCTGAAGATCCTCAACCTTATGAATCGGCGACGGCTTGAGCGGGCTGCCCTCGATGTCGTTAAGCTGAATCAGGTTAACGTGGCACAGCGTTCCCTCGCAGAAGTCGCAGAGCGCCTGCATCTCGGGATTCGTATCGTTGACGCCTTCGATCATGGCATACTCATAGGTCGGGCGGCGGCCAGTCTTCTCGGTGTAGAGCTGAAGCGCTTCGTGAAGGCGAAGCAGCGTGTATTTCTTAACACCGGGCATGAGCTTATTGCGCGTCGACTGGATGGCGGAATGCAGGGAAACGGCAAGCGTGAACTGCTCGGGGATATCGGCAAATTTGCGAATACCGGGAATAACGCCGCTGGTAGAGACGGTGAGGTGACGAGCGCCGATACCGATGCCATCGGGGTCGTTGAGGATACGCAGTGCCTTGAGAACCTCGTCGTAGTTGGCAAACGGCTCGCCCTGGCCCATGAAGACAACGCTTGTGGCACGCTCGCCAAAGTCGTTGGATACATGAAGCACCTGGTCGACGATCTCTTGAGCGGTCAGAGAGCGCTTGAGGCCGTTGAGACCGGTAGCGCAAAAGGCACAGCCCATGCCGCAGCCTGCCTGGGTGGAAACGCAGGCGGAAAGTTTGTTACGGCGGGGCATGCCGACAGTCTCGACGGAAATGCCATCGTGGTACTCGAGCAGATACTTGCGCGAGCCATCTTTGGAAACCTGCTTGGTGATTTCAGTCGGCGTATCAAAGGCAAAAGCCTCTTTAAGCTGCTCACGGAAAGCCTTGGGAAGGTTGGTCATATCGTCAAACGAACAAACGTTCTTCTCAAAGACCCATTCGATGAGCTGCTTCGCGCGGAAGGCGGGCTGGCCAAGTTCGGCCACGAGCTCGCGAATATCGTTTTGGCTCAAGTCGCGAATGTCCTGAGATTTAGTCCTGGGATTCATGGAAGCCTTTCGATTTTGGGGAAACGTAGAGGGTATCGCTACAATATGGTATCAGCTGCAGAAATTATAGAGGAGGAGTCTGCCCATGCCGGGTAAAAGCCTAGAGAACATGCACGTAGCGGTCTTGGCGGGCGGTCATTCCGCCGAGCGCGAGATTTCGCTCGATTCGGGAAAGAACGTTGTGGTGGCACTGAAGGAAGCCGGCTACACCTCGGTGGAGCTGCTTGACACGGCCGCTGATGACTTTATGGTAACCATGGCGAACGGCGGATTCGATGTGGCATTTATCGCCATGCACGGCGCCGGCGGTGAGGATGGCGCCATGCAGGGTGCCATGGAGACCCTGGGTATCCCCTACACGGCCTCGGGCGTACTTGCCAGCGCCTGCGGTGCCGACAAGGAGGTCTCTAAGCTCCTATACGCCAAGGCGGGCATTCCCATTGCCCCCGGCCTTGCGCTCGAGGTGGGCGATGAAGTCGATATCGATCATATCGTCGAGGTTTGTGGCGAGCGCTGCTTTGTGAAGCCGGCCGTCAACGGTTCCAGCTATGGCATTTCCCTGGTCCATGAGCCCTCCGAGCTGCCCGCGGCAATCGCCAAGGCGTTTGAGTACGGCGACAAAGTGCTGGTCGAGAAGTGCATCGAGGGTACCGAGATCACCGTCGGCGTATACGGCGAAGATGACGTACGCGCCCTGCCGATTGTCGAGATTCGTAAGCCCGAGGACTGCGAGTTCTACGATCTGGACGTGAAGTATGTCGACCCTACGGATATCCATCGCATTCCGGCGCAGATTTCACCCGAGAATTACGCTCGCGCTCAGGAACTTGCCTGTGCCGCTCACAAGGCCCTCGGTTGCCTGGGTATCTCGCGCAGCGACTTTATTGTGAGCGAGGACGGCCCCGTTATCCTCGAGACCAATACCATTCCCGGCATGACCGATACGTCGCTGTATCCGGATGAGATCCGCCACACCGACGACATGACGTTCCCGCAGGTCTGTGACAGCCTGATCCGTATGGGCCTTCGTCGAGCGGGCATTGCATGCTAATCGAGGACGCGGTTTCGTCAGGAACGCCGCAGTTTGTCATCGATTCCTATGCCACGCTTGCCGAGCGCGCCAAAACCCAAGCGTTTGGTCTCATCGAGGAAGATGTTATCGTCCTCGATACCGAGACCACGGGTCTTTCGGTGCAGGACAACGAGCTTATCGAGATATCGGCGGCTCGCCTTTCGGGCCGCGAGGTTGTCGATCGCTTCGATACCTTCGTGCATCCCAAGCAGCTGATTCCCGCCGAGATTACCGAGCTCACGAGCATTACAAACGCCGATGTGGCAGATGCCCCGTCGGCCGTTGAGGCTGTCGCCGCTCTCGCCGATTTTGTCGGCGGCTGCCCGGTGATCGCACATAACGCCACCTTCGACCGCTCGTTTATCGAGTCGGTCAAGGGCGGCGTCAACGTCAGTGACATCTGGATCGATTCGTTGGCACTGTCGCGCATCGCGCTTCCGCGCCTGGCCTCGCATAAGCTGTCTTTCATGGCCGACCTGTTTGGCTGCGACTCGGTGTCGCATCGCGCCAACGCCGATGTCGACGCCTTGTGTGGTGTGTGGCGCGTGTTACTCGTGGCGCTCACCGACTTGCCTCAGGGCTTGATGACGCGCCTGGCCGACATGTACCCCGACGTACCCTGGTCCTATCGTCCCATCTTCTCCTTCTTGGCGGGACAGAACCCCGGTTCCATCTTCTCTCTCAGCGCCGCCCGCGCCGACGTTCTCAAGGCCGATCGGGCCGATGATCGCGTTGATGCGGACGAGCTACCGGTCCTTAAGATGCCGAGCCGCGAGGAAATCGAGGCGGACTATGCCCCGGGCGGCCTGGTCAATCGCATGTATCCCACCTACGAGCCGCGCGATGAGCAGATCGCGATGGCGCTCGAGGTCCGTGACGCGCTCGTTACGGGAACGCATCGCGTGATTGAGGCGGGGACGGGCGTCGGCAAATCGATGGCTTACCTGGTGCCTTTTGCCGAGGCCGCGCGCCGCAACAACATCACGGTGGGTATCGCGACTAAATCGAATAATCTTGCCGACCAGCTCATGTATCACGAGCTGCCCAAACTTGCTGAGCAGCTGGACGGAGGCCTATCGTTTTGCGCCCTCAAGGGCTATGACCACTATCCATGCTTGCGCAAGCTTGAGCGCATGAGCCGCGGCCAAGTCGAAATTACGACTAAGCGTGATCCTGCCGACACGCTTACGGCAGTCGCGGTCATCATGGCGTACGTGTGTCAGTCGGCCGATGGCGACCTCGACTCGCTCGGCATTCGCTGGCGCAGCGTCAACCGTCCCGACTTTACGACGGCGTCGCGCGAGTGCGCCCGTCGCCTATGCCCGTTTTTCCCCGATAAATGCCTAGTCCACGGCGCCCGCCGTCGCGCGGCGCATGCCGATGTGGTGGTCACCAACCATTCCCTGCTGTTCCGCAATGTTGCGGCCGAGGGCAGAATCTTGCCCCCGATTCGTCATTGGGTAATCGACGAGGCCCATTCCATCGAGCGCGAGGCACGCCGTCAATGGGCGCGCGTGGTGTCGGCGGACGAATCACGCGTTCTGTTTGAGCGTCTGGGTGGCTCGAGCACCGGCGCGCTAAGCCAGGTTTCCCGTGATTTGGCAACCTCCGAGGGCTCTACGCTCTATCTGGGCCTTACTGCCAAGGCGACGTCGACGGTTGCGCGCGCGAGCATGGCGATCGCCGGCGTGTTCGATGGCGTTCGCGAGCTCGGTCGCCGTGCCCGTGGGGGCTATGACAATGCCAATCTATGGATTGGCCCCGAGCTGCGCGAATCTGACGACTGGCATGATTTCTTACAGTCGGCCTACGCTGCCATCGGCACATTGGAACAAGCTGACAAGAGCGTCGACGCGCTGGTACAAGCCGTCGCCGCCGACAAGCCCGAGGTTGTTGTCGACCTGGGTGATATCTCGCGCCGCCTGCACGAGCTGGCCGAGAACCTCAAGCTCATCATTGACGGCACCGATGAACACTACGTGTATTCGCTGCAGGTCAATCGCAGGCTGCGTGCCGGCGGCGAGTCGATGACCGCGGAGCGCATCGATATTGGCGAGGCCTTGGCAACCGAGTGGCTGCCCGAGGTTCACACGGCTATCTTTGCCTCGGCGACCATGACGGTGTCCAAAAGCTTTGAACACTTTAACCATGCGGTCGGCCTCGATCGCATCGGTGCTTCAACATCCTCATCGCTGCACTTGGACTCGAGCTACGACTTCGATTCGAACATGGCTGTAGTCGTTGCGGGCGATATCCCCGATCCGCGCGATCGAGAGAGCTATCTTACGGCGCTCGAGCGCGTGCTGGTCGACGCTCATCTTGCCATGGGCGGCTCGGTGCTCACGCTGTTCACCAACAGGCGTGACATGGAGGAGCTGTACGATCGCGTCGAGCCCAAGATGGCTCGTGCGGGCCTGGAACTCAACTGCCAGCAGCGCAACTCATCTCCTCGTCGCCTGCGCGACCGGTTTATCAACGAGCCAACCTCATCGCTTTTTGCGCTTAAGGCCTTCTGGGAGGGGTTTGACGCCAGCGGCGAGACGCTGCGCTGCGTCATCATTCCCAAGCTGCCGTTCTCGAGCCCCACGGACCCGCTCTCGTGCGAGCGCAACCTGCGCGAAGACCGCGCTTGGGCGCGCTATTCGCTGCCTGAGGCAGTGCTCGAGGTCAAGCAGGCGGCCGGCCGCCTTATCCGCTCGTCGACCGATTGCGGCGTGCTGATTCTGGCCGACCCGCGCCTGGTGACGAAGGGCTACGGAAAGAAGTTCTTAACGTCGCTGCCCACGAGCTCCTACCAGCGCATCGAATCGGCGCAGATCGGGCACTATCTACAGCTGTGGCGTGCACGCCACGAGCGGCGGCGCTAAAGCGGACAGACGAGGGTTTTTGCCATATCGCACAGACGCTTTGACAGGGCGGGGTCATCCAAGATGCGGATGGCTCCGCCCGCTGCGATTATCTGGCTCAGCAGCCAACGCTCGGAGCCGTAATGTACGGTTACCGTTGCCATGTCTGTCCCGCTGCGTTCGATTAGGGTGATGCCGGCCCAGTCCAGATGCTCCGCCATATCGAATGGCATCAAGAGCTTTGCGCTACGCTGCGTCCGGGCAAGGGAATCGTGGAGGGATGCAACGTCCGGTGCGTGAGGCACGACGGAGTCTTCCGTCAAGGCGAGTCCCTCGATTTTATCCATGCGATAGGTGCGCTGCTCATCGACCGCGATGTCCCAGGCAATCAGATATGTTTGGTCGCCGTTTGCTGTAATGCGCAAGGGGTCGACCAGACGCTCGCGTGGCCGCGCATCGTCCATCGAGCGATACGAGATACGACAGCGAACACCGTCCTGAATGGCGCAGCTCAGCTGCTGCCAGTGCGACCCGTGGTTGACGGTGTCAAAGACGTGCTGGTTATAGCCGAGCTCTTCGGGTAGAAGAGCATGTCGAATTCGAGCCGCCGCCTGGGGCTCGATCCCCAACGATTCAAGTTCGTGGTTGAGCACAGCGCCCTCGGCGGCACTCAGGCGCAGCGGTAGTACACGCCCGGCGTCACCGGTGAGGACCACGCGCTCGCCGTGGCATTCGCAGATGATACGCGCACCCGATTCTCGGTCCGCGAGCGTCGAGACGATCTCGAGAATCTCGTCGAGCGACGCCCCCGTGATGTCAAAGCGACTGCAAATCTCGGTTCGTGTCATGCCACTCTCGCCGGCGGCGTAGAGGGCCTCCATAATGTCGATGGCGCGCGAGAGCCTCTGCTCGCTGGTGAGTTTACGCACGGGCATGCTCGTGCACCGTCCTTTCAATGAGGTGGTTCCACGCCTGCTTGAGCGATTTGGGGGCCATGGGCCTCATGCCGTCCATGGCGTGGGCCATGCAAAATGAGGCGGCGGCTTCAAGATCGCGCACGTCAACGGTCCAAGTCCATCCCGAATCGGTGTGTGCGAGCTCACCTCGCCCGCGCGTGAGGCCGTTGATCATATCGATCTGCGTCTGCGGGGCGAACGAGAACGTAGCCGCAACGGGCGGGCGGTCGGCAAAATCGAATTCAAAGAACAGGTAGTCGTTGAGATTGAAGTCTGCAGGGATGGCGTAGGCCTTCGAAGGACGCCAAGCGCGAACGATACGGTCGCAGCGGAATGTCCTGATGTCGTCGGTGGCATTGTCGAGGCCGCAGAAGTACGCAACGCCCTCGCGCTCGAACATGCCGTAGACGCAGACGGTACGCTCTTTCTGCTCACCGCGTCCGTTCTGATATAAAAATCGCAGTGCGCATCGCTCGGCAAAGGCGCTCCATACCGCATCGACGGTGGGAGAGCGGCGGATCGGTGCTTCGTCCGCCGTCGTCCTGCCGGTGAGGTAGGCAATCTTGGAACGAATATCGGCAAGCGGCGCGGCAAAAGTGGATGAGCCGGCCGCTATTGTCTGGTCGATAGCGTTGAGCAGGATATCGGCGTCGTCTGCGGTGATGAGGCCGCCTGCCGCAAACGTGTGCTCGCGGTCGATTGTCCATGAGCTTTCCTCGGTCTCCTGCGCGCCGGCGGGGCGAACCTCCTTGATTAAGATGCCGCGTTCGAGCAGTTTGTCACGATCGCGCCGAAACTTGCGCTTATCCGAGTCGATATTGCCCGAGCCATATCCCAGGTCAGAATCCAAGACGATCTGCTCGGTCGTCAGCGGTTCGGGGGAGCTGTTGAGCACAAAGAAAAGATTGAGGATGCGCTGAGCCGTTTTATCGAAACTGGGCTCCGAATTCCCCTTTTTAATTGTCGCGGTCGCGTCGCTTGCCGTCATAGAGTCCTCGCATGAGAAGGTGGTTTGCTGCCATGATTTTAGTCCGATATGGAGATTAGGCTATATCCTTGTCCGCTCGGGGCGTTAAGATGGCCCGAATTCGGTCGTTTGCGCTCGCTCGGGGTATACTTTCGACTATGTACGGTTCTAATGTGCATGCATTGGGCCTATTTGTCGGATTATGGATGTGGAGCGCACATGGCGAACACCCAGAACTATATTAACCACCTGCTGCAGAACACCGGCATCACGCCGGCATGCAGCGAAGAAGAGCGCTTGGCTGCCGAGGATATCGCTCAGATCTTCCGCAACCACGGCTTTGATCCCGAGGTTCAGGAGTTCAATGCCCCGGCGCCCAGCAGGTTGGCATTTGCCGTTACCGGTATTCTTGCGTTTGCCGGCGCCCTGCTGATGGGCATCGGCGGCGGCATCGGCTTGGTCGGCACCTTGCTGGCCATTGTCGGTGCCGTTCTTTACGTGCTCGAGCGCACGGGCCATCCCGTGGTTTCGCGCCTGGGCAAGACGGGCGTGAGCCAAAATGTCATCGCCTACCACAAGGCCTCGGGCCCGCTCGCGTCTCCGCGCAACCGCCCGGTGGTCGTTGTCGCACACTACGACTCTCCCCGTGCTGAGCTGCTCGCCCGCGAGCCCTATGCTTCGTATCGTGCGCTCATCGCCAAGCTGTTGCCCGTTGCCACGGTTGCCCCTGCTGCCGTTGCCATCTTGCGTATCCTGCCGCTCCCCGGCGCGCTCAAGGTTCTGCTGTGGATTGTCGCGATCCTCGCTTCCCTCGTTGCGCTCGCCAACGCGGCAAACATCATTTCTAACCGTTTTGTGCTTCCCTATACGTCCGGCGCAGTGTGCAACAAGTCTTCTGTCGCCGCTATGCTCGGCGTTATGGACAACGTTGCTCCCTTCCAGGGCGAAAACGAGTTTCCCGACGATGTTCCGTTCGATACCTATTTTGGGGAGCAGAAGCGTCGTGCCGAGGAGATGGCGCGCGCAGCAGCGGAGTATGCCGCGGCCCAACAGCAAAACGACTACGGCAACACCATCGAGTATGAAGAGCCTACCTACGCCGAGGACGAGTTCGGTCAGCCGATTGCTCCCGACGCTCAGACCGAGCCCGAACAGGGTGAGGATTTCGACGAGCAGATCGAGGGCTTTGAGGGTGCGTCTGCCGACGAGACGCTGATTGGCGCCATTGTGCCCGAGGATCAGAATCAGGCTGTCCAGGCCGAAGAGTTCAATGACGAGGTTTCCGCTGCCGAGCCGGCGGAGGAGCCTGTCGTGGCCGAGCCCGAGCCCAAGCTCTATCGCAATGCCGCCGGCAACATCCGCTTTGGTTCGGATGCCATCCGTGCGCTCGGGATGCTTCCCGAGTCCTGCACGCTCGATTACGAGGAGGGCGAGGAGCCGACGTTTGAGCCCGAGCCTGCCCCCGTCGTGACTGCACCTGCGCCCGCCGTCACCGTGGATGATGAGTCTGCCGCGGTTACCGCTGCCGTTGCCGAGCTTGAGGCGGTGTCCGCGATCGATCCCGCGGCAGGACTGGACATTTTGGCCCCCGCCGCGCCGGCGCAAGACGTTGCGGACGAGTCTGACGACGATTACGTTGAACAGCCGAGGCGCGTGTCTTACGAGAGCGATACTGATTTCTCGGCCGAGATTCCCGCGGCAACGCCCCATGCCGATATTGCATCCGCGTTCTCTTCGATTGGCACCAGTGCTTCCAACTTCTTTAAGGGTGCGCTTGCAAAGGGCAAGAAATTTGTCGACGATTTCGAGGAGAAGCGCGCTGCCGCACGCGAGGCTGCCGAGCAGGAGGCTATCGCTCAGCAGCAGGCAGCCGAGGCGGCACGTGAGCGCGCGGCGCAAGAGTTCGAGCAGAACGAGGCTATGCAGTCCGTGCCCGTCGACGCTGCCGAAGCTACGACGTCCTTTGAGTCCCAGCAACCGGCGTCCGCGGATGTTGCTGAGGCGACGACGTCTTTCGAGGCTCAGCAACATGTCGATAGCACCATGTCGTTTGATGCCGCGCAGTTCGATTCCACGATAACGTTTGAAAAGCAAGGCACCGCGATTGCCGAGCCCCTTCCTGTTTCCGATGAGCAGGGCGACGCGGTAGACGATGACGAGCCCATTGATGCTGCCGAAATTCAGGATGCTGCCAAGGACGAGTCCGTCGAGGCCAACTCTGACGAAGAGCAATACGCGGCAGCCGATCAAGGTGATTCAACCGAGGTCGAGCAGGAGGAAGTGCCTGCGGTTTCCGAGACTCCCGAGACGGATGAGTCGAGGCCTTACTCCACGCAGATTTTCACCATGCCGACCCCGAGTGGTTCCGGTGCCACGGTTGCCAATGTCGCTCCCACCCAGGACGAAACGGTCGATTCCCTTATGGCCCAGATTTCCTCCCAAGCATCGCCGCGTCCGCAGATGAATGTTCCCGATCCGGCGTCGGCACCGTCGCCTGCACCCTCCTCGTCTCCGCTGGCTTCGGTCCCCGATCCGTCGCTGCCGTCGATGAAGCAGACAAACGTTGCGTCTCGCACGTCGCTGTTCGACCTTCCCGATCCCTCCGCACAGGTCAACGACCCCTTTGCTACCGCTCAGGGTCCCGAACCCACATCGGCACCCGTTGCGCCTCCTATGCCCGTTGCGTCGGGCGCACAGCCGATCGAGACCATTTCGGCTCCCGCCCCTGCGGCACCCAAGTCTCGCAAGCGCGGCCTGGGCGGCCTGTTCGGTCGTAAAAAGAAAAACGAACAGGACAGCATGAGTGACTGGCTGGGCGTCGAAGACGATTACGATGCCAAGAAGTCCGGTCGCGGCATCGGTTCGTGGGATAATTTCGAGGACGATAACGATGGCTGGAAGGGCGGCGCTACGTCTTCCGACGGCGCTTCTTCCGAAGATATGCTCTCGGCTGTCGCCTCTATGGGTGACGATGAGCTGCTCGGTCACGATATCTGGTTTGTGGCAACGGGCGCCTCGGATTGTGATGGCGCCGGTATGAAGGCCTTCTTGGCTTCGCATCGCGATAAGCTCCGCGGCGTATTCTTCATCAATCTTGAATCCGTCGGCGCCGGTAGGCTTTCGGTGGTGACGGTTGAGGGCGAACAGCAGCTGCTCAAGGGCGATCGCCGCATCATGAACCTGGTCAGCAAGGTGTGCAAGTCGTTCCATGTCGATTGTGGCGCGCTCGAGATGCCCTATGCCAAGACCGATGCCTATGCCGCGCTCGAGGCGAGCCGCCGAGCCCTCACCATCGCCGGCGTGGACGGCACGCGCCTGGCTTGTGCTCGTACCGAGGACGACCTGCCCCACAATGTCAACCCGACGAACATTGCCACGGTATCCGAGGTCGTGACCGAGGTTATCCGCCGTTCGTAGACGGAGCTCTAAGGAGTCAACGTGTTTTCGTATATTAAGCGCCATTGGCCTGTCTACGTGATTTTGACCTTGATTGCCATTGCGTTAGGATTTGGGGCTGCCTACATCGTGGGTGCGAAGGGCTCGACCCCCGCCTCCGCAATCAGCGAAGAGGTGGAGCAAGAACAGAGCACGGGTGCCGATGGGATTCCTGAGTCCGAGCAAGCAATCGTTGATGGTGGATCTTCGTCTGCAGAGTAGATGCGGCGATTTAAATGATTGAAAGCGGGCGAGCCGGGGGACTGGCTCGCCCGCTTTTTCATCGCGCTAGCGCTTCTTTGGGATTGACCTAAGGCGAGCGAACCATAGGGCTGCGGCACCCGAGGTCAGGAGCGCGGTGATGCAAGCGGCGATGGGAGCTGATCCTGTTGCCGGTAGGTCCTGCGGTAGGGTACAGCGTTGAATGACACTGTCCTCGTCATGTGACTCAAGTTTATCGCCGCCGCCGTTGCGGCAAAGATCGACGCGTGCGCTGTTGGTGAGTGCAGTTTGGGGTGTGTAAGCCGACGTTGCCTGCATGTGCACGACTGCGCCCCGAGCATCTGTGCCAAGGATTGCTTTGGCATCGTCAAGGTCGTCGTGCTCATCTTTGAGATCATCGCGGGTCCAAGAATCCGTATCGCTTCGAGTCGTAAAGTCGGCGGCTACCGCACCGTATTCAATGCGAATGCCCGTCACGACGGTATTGGATGCAAGGTCGAGTTCTTTCGCCTCGAGTGTGGCGGATTCCGTGGTCGAGACATCCGCCTTCCAGAGGTGCCAGCCGTCGTAATCGACGAGGCGGCAATCTTCACCCAGACTCTCTTTTACTTCGTCGGACTCAAGCCAAGGATTTTCGTGCCCATCGTCAAGCGTCGCGTTTGCCGGCTCATCGACGTCTGTCGAGTCCAACGGCGTCGTGCGATACCACACGTTGCACAGACCGTTGAGGTCGCCGATGGCGACGGGGGTTTCGATTGAGACGAATCTCGCCGTATCGTCCTCGGCACACTCAAGATCATCGGTAATTGTGAACTCATCAACCCAGGTAGCTGAATCGTTTCGAGCGTCGATGGTATAGGAGAAAAGACCGTCCGTATTGGTTTGCGTTGCGGCGCGATTTTTACCATCGCCGTTGGCCAGCAGACCCTTCCCGATAGGTTGGACAAGCTCCTGACGCTTGTCGACCTGTCCTTTGATCTCGATGGGCGCATCCTTCATCGCGACGGATTGGACTTCTCCCGTATCCTTTATTTCAAACGTTATCTCCTCGGCAAGGTCATAGGTCCGCGGAGACATCATTTCGCGCAACGAGTAGGTGCCGGGTGCAAGATGTTCGACGCGGTGCGGCTTGTCGGATGAGGTCCAGGAGTCTATTTCGGTTTTATCGGGACCATATAAGGTGAGTTGTGCGCCTTTCACTTCCTGCTCTCCGCTTGCATCGACCTTGGAGATATCAACCTTGGTGTAATTGTCGGATACGTTAAGCCGTGCTTCTACAACGGGTGTTTTCTGGTCGGCATAAGCGAGGTCTACGATATGGGGCGTCCGGTCGAGTAAGAAGCCTGCCGGCGCTTGAGTCTCGACAACCTCGTAGCGTGCGGTGCCAGATCCCAGCGGGAGGTCGTCCGCGCGTGCTTCTCCAGTTTCATCCGTTGTGACGGTAGCGACAGTCTCACCGTCGAGCGCGGCAATGCTACCGTCGGGGCGCACGATATCACCCGAGGCACGGATCTCAAAGATGGCGCCCGCGAGGCTGCTGCCGTCTACGACATCGGTTTTAACGATCCTGATGTTTCCGGTCGCGGCGTGGTCATAATACGAGGCGATTGCAACGGGCGTTAGGTTCATGTCGGCGGGTATGTTTACCTCGATCTCTTTGCCGACAAGATAGGGCTCTTTGGCCGAGGTTTCGCGTACATAATAGGTGCCCGGCACGAGCGATTCGGGCAGTGTGACGGTCCCGGTCGCGTCAGTCGTAAAGGTGTCCATTACGTTATGTGCTGGATGCCAGCAAGTTTGTGAGACAGGTTTGTGATTGCTGTCGAGGAGTTGGAAGGTGAATCCGGCTAGGGGAACAGAGGCGCCTGTTTGGGCATCGCGTTTTACAATCTGGAGATGCGTCGACAGAGCGTGGTTGTCCACGATATATTGAAGCTCGGCGCCGTCGGAAATCTGATTGGCCTCGACGGTCCATTTCCCCGCACGTTTAAAACCCTCGGGGACGGTTTCCGGAACCTCACGAACCGTGTAGCCGGCGCGGTCGTATGGGACGGCTCCGTGGACACCGGCTGGTCGCTTGCCTGTGCCGAACCATGCTTCGGGCTGGTCTTTGGTGGAGGCAAAGCCATAGATGTTTGTAGTCAGTGTGCCAACAACCTGCTGAGAGCTGTTACTGACAACCTCAAAGACAACATCTCCTGCCGGCTGCTCCAGGCCGGATTGATCGCTATTGCCGTAATCCTTGAATTTGGAAATCTCAAGGTTAAACGCAATGGGGATATCGGAAACGCGAGATTCGATCTCGACCACGCCTGAATCGCCGAGCTGGTCGGCTCCAACGGTATAGGTCCAGCTGTCGTTGGATGGCAGGTAGCCCTCGGGGGCTTTTGACTCATAGATGGTAAAAGTTCCCAGGGGGACATCGGTGAGGGTGGCCCGACCGCTTTCGTCAGTCGTGAGAATTTGCGACCATCCAGGGGTTGATTGCGACACACACGTGAACTCTGCTCCTGCGAGTGAAGATCCCACCTGGGGGCCGGCATTCGTCGCGGCATCGAGTTTTACGACATGCAGGGTGATGGCGCCGGGTTGTTCATCGATGGCGACCTGCCCGCCGTCATTCCCCGTGGTAAAGGCAACGCGATCGGGGCGGGGGACATAGCCGGCCGGCGCCTTCGTTTCAACTAGGTAGTATGCCGTGTTGGGCAGAAGTGCTGCCTGCGCTTGACCGTTGCCGTCCATCTGGATGGTGCCGACACGCGCGCCGCTGGCGCTCTCAAAAACATCGAATGTTGCCCCGGTAAACTGATAGGTATTGTTTCCGCTGGTAATAACAGTGTTCGCAGACTGCTTTTGGAAGGAAACAGAGACCGCCGGCAGTACATAGAGCATGTCTTGACGTCTGCTGCCGCCCGATACGGTTCCTAGATAGCGTCGCGCGCGGTGCGGAGCGGCTTTGATGCTTCCTGATTTTGCGCTGTCGTGGAGCCACCGCGCAGCCGCCACGACTTCATCGTCGGCGGTAAAGTGCCCGCTCTTGGTTTTGCCCTGAGCGGTCGTGTAGGAGTAGGTGCCGCCGACATGGGTAGTGCCGTTGAGCATCCATACGGCAAGCTGGGTGGCGGCGCGGGCGCGATCGGGTGAAAGATGGTAACCGCCAAACGACGTGGCGGTAGGATATCCGTGACAAACGATTGCTGCGAACTCGTCGTCGAGCCACACCCAGCCTTGATCAAAGTTGAGCCATGGGCCGCCCGGCTTGGTGGGGCCGGGACGCTCCTGGTTCATGCAGTAGGCAATCGAGGCGTCTTGAGCTTCATACTTGCCGATAAAGAAGGGCCCACAATTATCGCTGATAGTGCGGAAGCCGAGCTGGTCGTAGCCATCGACGGCAAATGCGGCTCCCGGTGCCAGGCAGCCGAAAAGCAGGAAGAGGAGCAGGAGCAGCGGACCTGTTGCGATTGCGCTGTGGACAGAGTGCGTGGGTGCGTTGGACATGGCTGCTCCTTATCCCTCGTGCGCCGCACGGGGAGGCTGCGACGCGTAGGATGAGGCTACCCCCGAGGTTCATGCGGGTAAGTACCGGAGCCTGACCAAAAGCTTGCCCAATTCCTGACAAATTGAGCTCAAATACAACAATCAAGCAAAAGCGCAGGTAGAAGATAAGGTGAACAGGAAGTCAAAGGTCATCGTCTCCACAATTGACGCGATTTTCAAACGAATCTCCACAGCTAAAACAAGCATCGCCACCCTTGTATCGAACAAGACAACCGCGTTATACTATCCCCCACATATGCGGGCATCGCCAAGTGGTAAGGCATCAGCTTCCCAAGCTGACACTCGCGGGTTCGAGTCCCGTTGCCCGCTCCATTCGAATTTCAGGCACGGTAACGTTTCGTTACTGTGCCTTCTTCAATAAAGTGCCGGGACTCGAACCCGACAGGGTGCGAGCGTTAAATAAACGCGAAGCGTTTATAGCGAGCAGGCAAGGTCGCCGATAGGCGACCGCAGCCGGTGCGGATTTGCGAAGCAAATACGCGGACGTCCCGTTGCCCGCTCCATCGAGCGCGGGAGACCTTGGGACGGCCAATTCAACAAAGTCTTCCCCATCGTCTCCGTGAATCCGAGGAGATCGACCGCAGCCGGTGCGGATTTGCGAAGCAAATACGCGGACGTCCCGTTGCCCGCTCCA
>CALEXE010000014.1:0-2816 GCA_937925265.1 uncultured Collinsella sp.
AAAGCAGCGTAAGATTATCGAGAATCGTCCCCTCAACGATAGGGGGTTCTTGCTCCGTAATGCTGACTCGACACCGCCGCAATGCATATCGATCGATGCAACGCTGTGACACCCCGTTGTAGCGAACGGCCCCTTCTGTGTCATCTGGATATAGCCCCAATATCACTGACAGCAGCGAGCTCTTCCCCGAACCATTCGGCCCCGAGATTCCCTATAGCCGACCCCTGGAAAACGCGAGCCCCTCACTGCTTAACGCGACCCTAACGTAGCTTGATGTTCTCTAGACGGATTTCCTCAATCGGACCAAGCGCCAATTTGCCATTCGCTTCCACCGGGACATCCCAAATTCTTTTCAGCCGCTCATAGCATACGCGATTAGTCTGGTAATCCCTTCCCCAGCCCAACAAATACTGTACCGCTGAGCTTAAGTTCGAATAATATCCAACAGCAGTCACGAGAAAACCAGGCAACAGTCTCCCGCCCATCACTTCAACCGCGCCCACAGCAAGAAGACATCCTTGAGCGGCGGAAGCGACCAACGCGTTGCCAAAGGTAAATCTAGACCCTACTTCCTGATTTGCTCTCATCGTTGGATAGAGCCCATTAAAAGCTTCGACCAGTACAGCGCGGGACCTATCGAACAAAGCATGTTTGCGGATGAAATCAACTTTCTCCAACTGATCTTGTAGACAGGAAAAAAACCTCGCGCTCTGCTCTTGTACGTCAAAACTTCTCTCAAACAGCCTTGCGCGTGAAACCGCATAATAAGCGGCACTCGCTGCCGCAAGAACAAGGCAGACCACACTCAACTTGATATTCAGGCTACCGAGAACAAACAGGGCGGACAAAAGGGTGATAACGTTGCTTGAAACCCCCACAACCGAGTTGATTACGAAGATGACAAGGTCATTAGCGTCGTGATTGATTTGCTGGTTATAATACGACGCGTTGAAGCCCTCGAAGAATGCCTGGGGAAGGTGCTTCACGTGCTCAAGCGTATCCGCATTTAAGCCGAACCCCGCATGCGACTGAAGGTTGATGTACAGCATCTCTGAGCAATACACTAGTCCCGCTCGAACCGCTTGGACCGCAACCAAAATAAGGCAACAAACGAGAACGGCGGCAAGATCGGCGCTGGCCGGCATCGCCAATCGGTTTACCACTATGCCGGTAAGAAAGGGACCCGCAAGCGCAAGCAGCCCGACCAAAACTGTTACGACAAGATAGGCGTAGAATCGACCGCCCAGTATATATTTTCTACAGAGATTAAGCATCAGCCTCATTTTGCCCCGCACCCCGTTTTGCCGTATTCATCATCTGGGAGAGCAGCATTTTTTGCTCGGCATCATACCGGAAGGAAACGCAACGTTTCCCCTCACCGTTTAAGGCGTGGTTGGGGCACCCTCCCATGCACATGGGAAAAGCAAAGCACTCTTGGCATTCCGGGTCATCCGGCTCATATGCCATCCAGTTAATCATGTTCTTGCTCAACATTGGCGGCTCGAAAATAGTTCCGACCCTCCGCTCCTTCATTCCAATGTCATCCCAGCACTTATACAAATCTCCGACGGGATCAACCACGTACGAGTTGATTCCAACGGCGCAACATATCCCGAAATTCGTCCCACCAAAAGGTTGAACTTTGAAGCCCCGCGCAATTGCCCTTTTATAAAACTCAGTCTCCTCATACGAGAACTCTTTTACAGTAAAGCAGTGGCTGTCGTTCGCACATACCTGATTGATATCGTCAACAGGGGCTAAATAGAAGTGAACCTTATTCATCAGGCCATTTAGCTCGAGATAATCCAATAGCTCTTGAGCGGCCTCGATGTTGGTCTTGTCGACGTTGCTCCTTATCGAAATATCGATGATGTCGGCACACTCTTTGACGTTCTTGAGAATACGTTCGTATGTAGGGCTTCCGTCGTGAAGAATCCTTCTCGAATCGTGATCCGACTTCGATCCATCTATAGTCACTTGCGCGCTCGTCACACCACATGCCGCGAGCCTCCTTGCAACATCAGGCGTCAGCAGATAGCCATTTGTCACTATCGATGCGGAATATTCACACGTTGGCCCCACGACATCTTTCAGATCCGACGTAATCCGTTCGATCATCTTCATTCCGAGCAGAGGCTCGCCGCCGTACCATCCAACTGAGAGACTTGCGATACCAGGATAGTAATCTTTCACGAACTTGGAGAGCTGTGTCAAAACCTCCTCGCCCATCGTCGTGTACGCCTGTCCCTTTTCATAGCAGTAGGGACAGCAAAAGTTGCAAGCCATCGTTGGCGCAATGGTAAGGGACAGAGCAGTATTCGCAAAGCGCGCGGCGCGACTTTGCAACCTGATCTCCCCAAGCTCGTCCCTCTCCTCATTGACTAGGATGCCTCCCCTTATCAGCTCCGCGACAAGATCATCGGCATCCCGAACGTCCCCTTCTTGAATCCTTTTGAATTTCTGCGCGTATTCCGGATTTAACGACAGGATGCCGCCGGTTCGCGCATTCATGATAAGAAGACTTCCGTTATGTTCATGCACCACATTAAATTGCGACAGTTTCACTTCGCACCATCTCCATTTCCAACCAAATCCATATCGACCCTCAGACGCTGCGCATACGCCAGCGCACTACCTTCTTCGATAAAAACTGCACGAAAGCAGCAATAGACATGCGAGCGACACGATGACCGCATGGCCGCATGCAGCCATCAGGACCGTCCCGCCGGCAGCCCCGCACGCCCTCATCCAATAAGCCATGTGAACCGGGGGTAAAACGGTTGGGAAACTCATCGCGATAACAAGGCCCGCGAACG
>CALEXE010000015.1:0-4525 GCA_937925265.1 uncultured Collinsella sp.
GCGTCGTAGCCCTCGTCGGCGACCTTGTCGGCGAGCGCGGTCATCTTCTTGCCGGTCTCGTAGAGCGCCTTGCCGTCCTCGAGGTAGCCCTCCTGGTCGAAATGCATGATCTCGATCTTCTCGGTTTCCTTCATTTGTCTCTCCTTTCTGGGGTTGTCTCCACATCCCCCATGCCAACGGGCATCAAAACCCGCTTACATTCCGTAACACTCAGCCGCTTTGGCCTTAAGCGCATTGACTGACTCTTCGTAGCCCTCTGCCTTGACCTCCATTTGCTTGGAGACAGCATCGAGATACGGGTGCACGTCCCATGACTTCAGACGCTCGGCGATTATGGCCGCAATCGTCTGGAAGAACACAAGATTGGGAATTGCGCTGAGCAGCGGAGCCACCTGAGGCACCGCAACCTCGTGAGCCCTACCCCTGGGATGGGCCGTGAGCAGCACCGTTTTTGCCGTAACGTTCGATAGCGCATCGGCGATATTCGCAAGACGCTCCGACCCTTGTGGATCGTCGACGATAAACACCAGATAACCCGGAACGATCTGCATCTCGGGACCGTGGACGAACTCCTCGCCCTCGTGATGCATGGCAGGAATCTTGATGGTCTCGCTCAGCTTGAGGGCCGCCTCTTCGGCAACGCCATAGTTGGGGCCGTTGCCGACAACCATGGCAGGCATGTGCTCAGAAAGCTCGAGCATGTGTTCTTGGACATATGCCTCAGCGGTTTTGCACATCACGGCATTGGCATGGATAGCCTCGCGCAGGTCGTCTAAACGCTGGGCAACGCCCTTGGCGTCAATCGTTCCGCGCGCCTGACCGCCGTAGATACCAAAGAGCACCAGGTACTCAACGAGGACCTCGACACCCAGCGTCACAAAGTCCACCGACTCGACGCCCACACCGTAGTCAAGAACGATATCAGCGTGCTCCTTGATGGGCGCCTCGACGTTTGCCGTGAGCGCAACTGCAGCCATATCGTGTGCGCGCATGTAATCAAGAGCCGCGATCGTATTGGTCGAATAGCCGCTCTGCGAAACGGCAATGTTGAGCGCATGCTGCGGATAGGTATGTTCAAAATCGACGAAGACCTCGGGCGTCACAACGGATACCTGCATCTGCAGCGCATCTTGCAGGTAATCGCTGGCGCAATCGGCGGCATGGCGCGACGAACCCGAAGCAACGATGCGCAGTGCGTTAAAAGAACCGGACTGGAAAATATCAACGAGCTGCGCTACCAGCTCAGACGAACGTTCGAGGTTCTCTCCCATACGCACATGGGCGAGCTGAACGTAATCGAGCATCTTCATCGTCTCACCTCGTAACAAATCATTGGTATTTGATACCAATCACGGTTACAGGTTACGGCTTTTTGATACCTCTTTGTCGTGTAATTTATCCCCTTCGGCGAACGGTCGATTTTGAGCCATGTAAGGTTGTGTATACAGCTGACTCAACGATCAAAACTGGTTAGTTTCCCAGCCGTTATTCACAAAACACCAGCTAGTACGTATAGGTATAGCCGCCTGCGTCGCCACGGTTAAAGGACTTGACGTACTCAATCGCCTGGCCGCTCGCATCGAAGCTCACGCACTCCAGCGTCAATGCAAGATCGCCCTGCTCCAGTCCAAGCAGGCCGGCATCTCGCGCGCCCAGCGCTTCGATATCAAGCTTTTCCTGCGCCGTGACCGGCTTTCGGCCCAGCATCTCATAGGTCTCGTACAAACTGAAGACCGACACGTCAATATCTTCGATTGTGGGAAACAGCAGGCATGGGATGAACGCCATCTCAATCGATACGGGATCGCCGTTGACGCAGTTCAAACGCCGAATCGAATACAGCAAATCGTCCTCGGCAATACCAAACAGGTTGGCATAATATGGGCCCGCATAACGCTTGGAACGCGCGAGGATGCGGACGGACGGCTCGCCGCCCGAAGCACGGACCGACTCGCGAAAGCCCCCTGTTCGCTCGTAGGCAACGGGCACTTTCTGTGCCACAAACGCGCCCTTTCCGCGGACGCGTCGAATCTGCCCGCGCCGCACCAGCTCGTCGACAGCGCTTCGGATGGTCAAGCGTGTCGTACCAAATTCCTCGGCGAGGTCTTTTTCGGACGGAATCATGGAACCCGTGGGATAAATACCGCGCTCGATACGCTCTTCAATGCGGCGTCGAATGCGCATATAAACCGGGGTGGCATCTACTGTTTCAGCCATTGTTCACCTGCCACGCTCCTCATGCCGTTCTTTTCGCCGTTATCGGCAAAGCGGAACTTTGTGGGCAAAATCACCGATTTGCAATACTCCACAAAACGCATGTCCTTATCAAATTCTATCGTGCTCTCATAGAACACCGGCGTTCCCTCTTCTTGCTGGAGCAGCTCGGCCTCTTCGGCGTTCAAACGCGAGATGGAGATATGCTCACGTCCATGCTCAACGCGCACGCCGCCTTCTTTGAGCAAGACATCGTAAAGGCTCTCACACTCAAAATCGTGATCGGGAAGCGAGGGGCACAGGGACAGGTTAACGTGAGCCGTCTCGATTGACGCCGGCTCGCCCTCAATAAGTCGAACACGCTGCATGCGGAGCAAGGGAGCACCTACAGCAACCCCAAACTTGTCGGCAAGCGCCTCATCCGCCTCGATGGCCCCGGTGGAAACCAGACGAGAAGAGGGGTGCAGGCCGGCAGTCCGCACAGCATCGGAAAAGTTATACGTTTCTTGGAAGATGTTCAACGGCTTGGGAGGACACACATACGTACCCGACCCACGACGGCTCTCGAGCGTTCCGCACGAGATGAGCCGCGTGATAGCAGCACGCAACGCCGTACGCGAAACACCAATCACTTCGCACAGCACACGCTCGGCCGGCAAGCGATCGCCGCCGCCGAGCTGATAGTGCTGGATATACCAAAGAATTCCCTCGACAGCACGATCTTTGGGGGGAATTGCATAAGATTCGCCTGCCATTGCACAGACTCCTCGTTCAGAAACGCATGTCGCCAATATTAGGCCAGACCACCCATGGCATCAAATTCGGCCTTGATCTTCTCGGCGACATTCCGATACGACTTATACAGGTTTGAATCGCGTTTGACTTCATCGGTCATAACGGGAATCTCTAGTTTGGAAACCTCGTCTTTTCCCGTCTGAACCGCCACAACAACGCCCATACCAAGACACATATTACGCTTGGCTGCGTTCATTTTTGCCGCCTTAGCGGGATTTGCCAGAATACGCTGGGCAAATTCCTGTTTAGAGACCGCTTCATCGGCTTCCTGATCGCCCGCCTCGGCTACTTCGCACTGCAGCACGTCCGCATAGTCAAAAATCTTCGGCTCGCCGCCGCGCTGATGCACGGCCCACTTGCGGCGCGTGGCATCCTGGTAGATAGCCGGCAAAAACGTAAACCGCGGCGGGTCCAAAATCGTATCCGTGATGGTAAACACATCGGGATCAAAGGCATCCTGCGGGTTTTTCTTCTTGAACAGCCCCATATCAGCCCCCCGTACTAGCATTAAACAACTCAAGTCGAATATAGCACCAATTTCAAGCCGTCACTTTAGCACATCGGTGCATGGCATCTATGACCCGCTCAGCGGGGAATACGTACGGACGAGGGACGGGGCAGGGTGCTTGGTTTTGGAAGTTCGCGAAGCCCACTTCTCAAAACAAAGCAGGCGCCCCGGCCCTCGTGGAATAGATAAGGGGGAAGCATGAGCTTTACGAGTGTGGCGCTTCAGATGTTGACGGTTTCGTTGCCTATTTTGTTGGGGTGGTGTATCGCCAAGCTGGGGTTTATGAAAGCGGAGTTCGAGCGCGAGCTGTCGCATCTGCTGTTGCAGGTGGCGTTACCGTGCTTGGTGCTTTCGTCAGCGCTGGACGATGATGTAAAGCTTCCGAGCATTGCCGATACGTTTTCGCTCATGGGACTGTCCTTTGTGATGTATGTGGTGGCGACCGTTATCGCGTTTGCTGTCACCGCTGCTCTTCGCGTTCCCAAAGGGACGGAATGCTCGTATCGCTTCGCCGTGCTTTTCGGTAATGCCGGGTTTATCGGTTTTCCGGTTATTTCGGCGGTGTTGGGAAAACAAGCGCTGTTGTATGCATCGATTGCGCTTATCCCCCTAAACATTCTTATGTTTACGGTCGGCGCCATGTTATTTAGCGGAATGGATGGTGGCCTTAAAAAGCAGATGCGCAATATTGCCGCCTGCTGCAAGAGCCCTGGTCTCATTGCAAGTACTGTTGTGCTTGGGATCGTGCTCACCGGATGGACCGATTGGGGCGTGCTGGGCGACTCGATTTCCATCGTTGGCACCATGACCACTCCGGCGGCATTGTTACTCATGGGGTCGTCTATCGCCAAGTACCGCCCGCTCGAGATGCTCACCAACTGGCGTGCCTATGTTGCCGTGGCATTTCGCCTGGTTGTCGTGCCGATGGCATGTCTTGCCGTCGCGCGCTTGTGGCCCGGCATGACGCCCATGTTTATTGCGACGCTTGTGCTCGATATGGCAATGCCG
>CALEXE010000016.1:0-1250 GCA_937925265.1 uncultured Collinsella sp.
TTTCCCCGCCGTAGCTGGATAATCGCCATATTCGAGAGCGCGGTCGGGCGACAGCAGCGAGCCATAGGTTTTGGCGGAGGTATCGATAAGAAAATGGGATGCCTGAACCTTAACCAGATATTTGCCCTTCCTGCCGGCAGCACACGCAAGCGGCTCGCGCGACAGGAATAGGAACGTCCCATTCTCCTTACCGATATAGGTACCCATGTTGCCAAGTCCCCCCACGCCGCTATAGGTGGCCTCGATGGAGAACACAAACGTGTCACCCATATATACGGCCTCGAAGGGTGACACCGATGAGGGAAGGACCAGCTGAGCCCTCTTGGTATTGTTGCCGTCCGTCAGGTCGATCGCCGTCATGCCGTAGTAGACGCCCTCGTCGTTGCGCACACGCGGGGAGATGGTCAAGATGCCGTCACTCACACGCGGGGCGGATGCAAAGCGGCCCGTTGACTTCCAAATGGCCTCGGCCTTTGCCTCGTCGAGCGAGCGGCGGTAGCAATACGAGTCGTGACTCGTCTTATTGCCGCCTGCCGAAGGCATCTTGTACCAAATGACAGACGATCCGAATGCCGTAAACAGAGGCGGATCGTAGTCCTTGCCGCCTCGGTCGAGCTCGACCGCATCGCCGACAAGCGACGCACCTGCCGTATTTTGCGCATAGAGCTTCCACGATGCGTTTGCAAAGTTCATTTCGACCCAAGCAAATACGCCATCGCCGGCGCGGACATCGTAAAACGAATACCCTGCACCTTCCACAGGATCCTCGACGAGCGTCGTGAGTGAGCCGTCGCCCAGGTTGAGCACACCGAGCGTATTGGCATGCCGCGCCGATGCGGGTGCCATCATCGCCGCGGCGTAATCACCGTCGCAGTAATACAGCAGCGTACCCAAAGGCAATGTCCATGAAGCTACAGGCTCGAGGTCGATTTCGACAGCCTCGTACTCATCCGTAATCGAGACGATTTTTGAGTCATCTTTGATAACCTGTGGCTCGCCGGCGGCATCGTCGCTGGTGCCCGTTTTTTTCGAGCATCCGGCAGCTCCACCGAGCACAAAGCCGCGGCGCGATATTCCGTTCTTGATGTGGTCGGCGATACCCATTAGGCGATCTCGGCGCGAGCGGCCTCGATAGCGCGGGTAAGCTGGTCGGCGCAGGAGGTCTTTTTCATACCGCAGGTATTACCGGCGAGAACCTCGATTACGCGATCGGCAGGAGCACCCTCAACCAGCTTGGAGATAGCCTTGAG
>CALEXE010000017.1:0-15234 GCA_937925265.1 uncultured Collinsella sp.
GCGATGGAGAGCAGAACGCGCGTGGCACCATCGATGGAGCTCTCGAGCAGCGGGCTGGAGATGGCCTGCTGGGCAGCGTCGACGGCACGAGTATCCCCAGAAGAGGTACCGATACCCATCATGGCGGTACCGGCCTGCTTCATGATGGTCTTAACATCGGCGAAGTCCAGGTTGATGATACCGGGGACGGTGATGAGGTCGGTGATGCCCTGGGTGCCCTGGGAAAGGACGCCATCGGCAATCGCGAAGGCCTCGAGCATGGTGGTCTTCTTCTCGGCGATGTCGAGCAGCTTATCGTTAGGAATGACGATCATGGTGTCGACGCAATCGGAGAGGGTCTTGATGCCCTCCTCGGCGCTCTTCTTACGCTTGCGGCCCTCGAAGGTGAAGGGCTTGGTCACGACGGCGACGGTCAGTGCGCCGACCTCGTTCATCGCGATATCGGCAACGATGGGAGCAGCGCCGGTACCGGTGCCACCGCCCTCACCGCAGGTGATAAACACCATGTCGGCGCCAGCAAGCGCCTCGGCAATGTCGTCGCGGGACTCATCGGCAGCCTTGCGGCCAACCTCGGGATTGGCGCCGGCGCCCAGACCGCGGGTAAGGTCGGTGCCGATGTGCACCTTGATATCGGCATCAGAGATCGCGAGTGCCTGAGCATCGGTGTTGATGGCAACAAACTCGACGCCGCGGATGCCCTCTTCGATCATTCGATTGACCGCGTTGGTACCGCCGCCGCCGACGCCGACCACCTTAATGACGGCAAGGTAGTTGTTGATCTCTGTCTCGTGCATGTCGGTCCTCCGAACAAAGGTTATAGCCATAGCATGGGTCGACCCCTGCGCACATTAACCTTCAGGTTGAAAGTAAATGCAAAGGTAAACCGTATTATGTTTGCACATTATGAACGTATCAGTCAAATAATTGACCGTGAAAACCAAACAAACCAGATAAACGGCGTGGTATGGCCCCTCAACAAAGCATCAACCAGCGCTACGAGGTCGGAGCATTCCTAAATGTGTAGTTGCCCGGAGAGCGCACATTGATATACGTTACGCCCTCTACCTGCGAAAGCAACTTGGTGACTACGCGTTCCTTCTTGGCGATATCGTCCGAATCGCCCAGCGACACCTCAATGCCGTTATTGAGGTTTGCCGAGATGGCTTCGACCGAAGGCGTGGAAATATCCTTGACTTGTCCCAAGAACTCGCTCGAAAAACCACGCACATAATCCAAGCCAGCCTTAACAGCCTTGGAGTTCACCGCCTGGCCGGAAACCGGAGCGACATCCGCCGAGACATCAGTCAACAACACCGCGCCATAATGCTTGGCGAGCGCCAGCGCGGCATCGATTCCGGTCAAGGTATTTGAGCCCTGCCCTGTCGTGATGACGTTGCCCTGGTCGTCCACTTCGACCGACGTCGACAGCGGGGCGATCCAGGTGTCATCGTCTCCGATAGCCCAGGCAAGGTCGTCGGAGCTGATATACGCAATGGCGATAACTTTACGCTCCGTCGGCGTGATGATAAGCGTATGGGGAAACTGGCGCTGGACATCCACGCCCGAAACCCACGGGTTCTGCTTGAGATCCTCGGTAATCTGGTCGGGATCGACGTTAAAAAGCGACGTTCCCTCGGGCAAGTCGATCAGCTGGATAGCATCGTGCTTCGTCACATGCTCGCTGCCTTGAATCTGAATATCAGTGGCAGTAAACAGTCCAGAGTTGATCACCACGATGGCAACGACGACGAGCACGGCCAAGACGGCCAGAACGCCGCCCACGATTTTGCCTTTGCCTGTAACGACAGAAGCGGCGTCTGATGTTTTATTTGCCATCGCTCCAAGTGAAGATAACGGGTTGAAACCTTTTTTACTCGAAGGCTTCTTGGCGGTAGCCGGCACCGATGTCAGCGAGCGCGGTTTCAATGCGCCCAGCGTGAGACCTGGACGCGCCGCTTTAGTTCCCGTCGAGGGCTTGGGAGCTGCCATGGGACGGGCAGGCTTGGCGCCCATAACAGGCTTTGACGTCACCGAGGGACGCGAGGACTTTTTTGCGGCCGGACGATTACCGAGCTGCGAGCCGACGACCGGACGACTGGTCTGTCGAGCATGCCCGACAGACTTAGAGTGCGCGACGGTATTGCGTTGAGGTTTGGCAGGCGCGCCGGAACGCCCTCCGGCGCGGCGGAAGGTGGGTTTCGATGCTCTAGAAGCCGAGGAATTTAACTTCCGGTCTGAGCTCGATGCCATACGCCTCCCTCACCTTTCCGTGCACATGTCTGATAACCGCGGCAACGTCATCGGCCGAGGCGGTTCCGTTATTAACGATAAAATTAGCGTGAACGGGCGAAACTTCCGCGCCGCCAATCGAAAAACCCTTTAATCCACAATCCTCGATAAGCTTGCCCACACTCGCATCGGGCGGGTTGCGAAAGACCGACCCGCAGGATGCGCGACCCATGGGCTGCGTGCGCTTGCGCCTCGTCAGGTACCGCTCCATGCGCTCGCGAATGTCGGCCTTGAGCGCCGGTTTAAGCTTGAGCACGCACTCGAGGATGATCTCATTGCGGGGAAGGCTACATTCGCGGTAGCCCCAAGAGATCTCGGACCCCGCATAATGCTTGATACCGGATGCCGGGTCAAACGTTACGACATCCTCAACCAGCGAGCCAATCCACTCGGTCCGTGTGCCGGCATTCATAGATATCGCGCCGCCGACCGAACCAGGGATGCCAACGGCAAACTCAAGGCCCGAGAGGCTACGCGACAGGGCATCGTTGACCAGGCGCGCAAACATCACGCCCGCACCGACCGTCAGCGTACAACCGTCATCGGTAACAACCGTGCGCTGAAACTCACGTCCGAGCGAAATGACGGCACCGCGATAACCCGCATCGGCAACCAGCAGATTGGAGCCCTTGCCAATGATGACCCACGGCACCTGCTCGCGATCGAGCACCGCTACGGCGCGGCGGAGGGCATGATAGCTATGGCACGTCACAAAGAGGTCGGCCTTGCCGCCGATACGATAGCTCGTATGACGCGCAAGGCGCTCGTCCTCGATCACATCCGTGTCGATCATGCCCGAGAGCGCCATGACGGCGTTAAACAGACCCATTAGACTTAAGCGTCTTTCTTGGCAGTCAGATACTCGATGAACTCGGGACCGACGGTCGTAACGTCTCCGGCACCCATAGTGAGCAGCAGGTCGCCCTCGCCCACCATCTGCTCGAGCTCCTGATTGAGCTCAAGACGGCTGGAGCAGTACACGACCTCCTTGCCAGGATGCTTGGCGCGCACGGTATCGGCGAGCATCTTAGAGGTGACACCCGGAATGGCCATCTCGCCAGCCGAGAACACATCGATCAGCAGCAGTTTATCGGCATTGGCAAATGCATCGGCAAAGTCGTCGCACAGGGCCTGCAGGCGCGAATAGCGGTGCGGCTGGAACACGACGTCGACGTGCTTGTAGCCCAGCGACGAAGCGGCAGCAAGCGTCGCCTTGATCTCGGTGGGATGATGGCCGTAATCATCGACCACGGTGATGCCATCGATATCGCCCACGTGGGTAAAGCGACGGCGGACGCCCTCAAAGCTCGAGAGCGCCTTGGCGGCGGCGTCGATGTCAAGGCCCAGGACATGGGCGACGGTGAGCACCGCCGTGGCGTTGAGCATGTTGTGGCGACCGGGATTGCTCTTGATCTCCACAGCGTGCTCAGTGCCGTCCTCAAAGCGAACGATAAAGTCACTCTGGATGCCCTTGACATCCGGGTGCACGCAGACGATGTCGTTGCTCTCGGCAAAGCCGTAGGAAAGCACGTGACGGCCCGTCGACTTGGCGAGCTCGACCAGATGCGGATCCTCACCGCAGACGATGACGGTGCCGTCCTCGCCCACCAGGCTCATGAATTTGGCGAAAGTTGCCTCGATCTCCTCGATACCCGAGTAGTGATCGAGGTGGTCGGCCTCGACGTTGGTCACAATGACCACGTTGGGGTTCAGGAACAGGAAGGAGCTGTCGGACTCGTCGGCCTCGGCGACAAAGTAGTCGCCCGAGCCGTTCTTGCCGTTCGTGTCATAGCCCTCGACGATGCCACCGATCAAGAAGCTCGGATCCAGACCCATGCGGTCGAGCATGGTGGCGCACATCGAAGACGTGGTGGTCTTGCCATGCGTGCCGGCAACAGCGACGGTGGTGTAGCCGTGGCCCAAAGCAGAGAGCATCTTGGCACGGGGCCACACGGGAATACCAAGCTCGCGAGCGCGCACGAGTTCAGGGTTGGACTCCGGAATAGCGGTGGAGACAACAACCACGTCGGGCTTGACCTCGTCGATCGTGGCGGCCTCATGGCCCACATGCACCTTCACACCAGCGCGGGTAAGCTGGCGGATATAACGTGACGTCTTAAGGTCGGAGCCGGTAACGGCATAACCGCGCTCGTGCAGAACGAGGGCGATGCCGCTCATGCCGGCGCCGCCGATACCGATAAAGTGGGCGCTCTTAAACTCGGGCGCGGAGGTTGCAGTCTGGGAATCAGCCATGTGCTCGTGTACTCCTTGCGTAAACACTGCCTGTAACCCGTTAACTGTACCGCACCTACCGCATCCGCGCGAGGGCGACCGGCGATATCCCGTCTAACTAACGCAATCCCTCTACCGCGTCGGCCAAAAGTGCGGCGGCACGGTCCTGGGCCAAGCCACGCGCCGCCTGACGCATGGCATCACGCGCCGCAGCGTCATCGATCAGGCGCAGCAGCTCGTCGGCAAAGGCTGGGGCATCGATATCGGCATCGGCGCATAGCACGCCGGCACCGGCATCGACCAGGTAACGCGCATTCGTGGTCTGGTGATCGGCCGTGGCGTGCGGATACGGCACGAGTACCGAGGGCACGGCAAGCGCGGCGATCTCGGCCACGCTCGAGGCACCGGAACGCGAGAGCACCAGATCGGCCGCAGCCAGCATATCGCCCATGTTGTCGATATAGGGCTGGACACGATAGCGCTTCGCCTCCTCGGGCGTCAGCGCCAAAGCGCGCTCGGTCTCCTCAAAGCCGTCGGCACCCGTCGAATGCAAAATGTAGAGATTCTCGCGGGTCAGCAGCTCACCCTTGAGCGAGGCAACGCGCTCGTTGAGATGCTGAGCACCAAGTGAACCGCCAAAGACGAGCAGAAGCGTCGCGTCCTCGGGCACGCCGAGCGTCTTGCGACCGCGAGCGCGATCGCCCTCAATCACCGAACGACGCACGGGATTGCCCGTCATGAGCACATGGTCGGGGTCGCCCTCGCGCTCAAAGACCGCGCGGGCCGCAGGAACCGAAATGCACACGCGGGCGGCATGCGAGTTCATCATCTTATTGGCCAGACCCGGAACAGAGTTCTGCTCGTGCAGCAGATACGGAACGCCGGCGCCCTTGCACCAACCCAGCAGCGGAACCTCAACGTAAGCACCAAAGCCGATAGCGGCATCGGGCTTACCGACCTTCGAGAAGTGACGGGCAAGCGCACGCTTCGCCTTGTTGACGCGCCACAGCGAGGTCAGCGCCGTCCAAGGACGGGAGCGATCGAAGCCCGTAACCGTGATGGGCACAAAATCGAATCCGGCCTCGGGAACCAGATGACCCTCGAGCTTGCGCGATTGGCCCACGAACACAACGTGATGACCGCGGTCACGCAGCTCCTCGGCCAAGGCGAGCGCGGGGTTGATATGTCCTGCCGTGCCGCCAGCTGCAATAGCAACGGTCATCTTATCGGTCATGGTAATCCCTTCGTACACGCGGCCCCTGGTCATCGGTGCGCAAACGCGCCGACGGGTCCGAATTCAAATCGATTCGATTATATCCGCCGCCCGCATTGCGAGGAGTGGGGCGCTGCGGACGACCTTGCGGCGCTGTTCGCTGACGCGGACGGGCCGCCGGCTCGGTCGCAGAGCCATCCAGGACGGTAAAGCCGTTACGCGAAGATCGCTCGCCACGCACGTGGGGCACGCCGGCGGTACTCTCATCCATAACGGCAAAGCTCTCGCGGCGACGGTCGTACTCATCGCGACGGGCGCTCTCATACGAAACGCGCAGGATCAGACCGGCAAGCATAAGCGACACAATAATCGACGAGCCGCCGTAGCTAATAAACGGCAGCGGCTTACCCGTCATGGGAAACACATTGAGAATGCCCAGCGCGTTGATCAAAAACTGCACCGCAAGGATGACCGCGGAACCCGATGCCATAAGTGCTCCGCGACGATCGGTCGCCTGCTCAGCAATGCGAAACGCCGAGTAAATCAGCATCGCAAACACCAAGAAGAACAGGACGGTTCCGACAAAACCGACTTCCTCGCCAATGATGGCCAGGATGTAGTCATTGTGCGCCTCGGGCAGATACGAGTACTTCATGGTTGAGTTGCCGATGCCACGGCCGAACAGACCGCCCGAGGCAAAGGCCATGATGGCAAGCGTGGCCTGATAGCCGTCACCATACTCGTCGGCCCAAGGGTTCAAGGCAACCTGAATACGCACCATACGGTATGGCTCTGCGACAAGCGCAATCACGATCACGAGAATGCCGAAGATTAGCACGCCGATGATAAATCTGGGGTCGAGACCCGCAAACAACGCCATGCACATGAGGGTCAACAGGATGATCAGGACGGTACCGAAATCGGGCTGGATAAAGATCAGAAAGAGCGAAATGCCCAGGTAGATGCCCATCTTGCGAAGGAATTCGTTGATGTTGCCACCGGGCGAAAAGAAGCGATCGAGCATGATGGCCGAATACGCAATGGCAAATGGCTTTAAAAACTCGGAAGGCTGGAACTGAATGCCGGCGATGTTGAGCCAGCGCGTGGCGCCACGGCTGCCGCTGCCCACCAAGAACACCAGAAACAGTAGCCCTATCATGCCTATGAGGAAGATCCTGAGCACATCCTCCCCAAACCAGCTGTCCGGCAAAACGCGCACGATGGCAATCAGCGCCAGAACACCGACCACGGCAAACGCAGCCTGTCGACCCAGAAAAAACGTCGCTGAGCCATTCTCGTGCAGCGCCTCGACCGAAGACGCCGAGTACACCATCAGCAGGCCAAAACACACCAAGATAAACAGACAGGCCATGAATATCAGACGGGGGCGCATGATGCGGGCGGGAACGCCGGCAATATAGCGTTCGCTAAACGACCGCCCGCCGCGACCGGAACGCGGTGTGCTACGCCGCGAGGAAGCACGGTCCGAGTCGGGCCTCCTCATACCTTGTCGGGGGCTCTCCTCTCTCACCGGCAACCCCTATTCCATTTGCGATTTCGCTGCAGCGGCAAGCTGGGCCACATAGTCCTTAAACACGCGGCCGCGCTCCTCATAGCCCGAGAACTCATCGAACGAAGAGCAGGCAGGAGAAAGTAAGATCACGTCGCCACGGCTCGACAGCGAACGGGCAACGTCCACGGCATCGCGTAGGTCATCCGCCTGGGCGATATCCACATCGCCATCGACATCGGCCTCGTCCATAGCGGCGGTGAAGCGCTCGCGCGCATCGCCAAAGCAGACGACCGAGCGCACGTTATCCATAACAACGCGCGCGAAGTCCGTGAGCGGCGTGCCCTTATCGTGGCCGCCGAGCAGCAAGATCACGTCGTCATCGGGAAATGCCGTCAGTGCCTTCTCGACCGCGTCGGTGTTGGTCGCCTTGGAATCGTTGACGTAGCGCACACCGTCAATCTCGCCGCACGGCTCCACGCGATGCTCGAGCGGCTGGAACGAGGCCAGACCGCGGCAAATGCCCTCGGGATTGGCACCGACGGCCAGGACAGCCGTGGCAGCGCACAGGGCATTGATAACATTGTGATGGCCCGAGATCTTGAGCTCGGATGTAGCGATGAGCGGGGTCTCGACGCCCTTCAGGCGCACGATCATCTTGCCATCGCGCACAAAGGCGACATCCTCACCCTCTGGCTCGTCAAAGGCGACCTTGCAGATGCGACGACCCGGCGTGTAGATGTACTCATCGAACTCGTGAATGCCGGCGTCTTCGACGTCGACGACCACCAGATCGTCATCGACCATATTGTCAAACAGTTTGATCTTGGCAAGCGCATAGTTCTTATGGCTCTTATGCCAGCCCAAGTGGTCGGGAGTGATGTTGAGCAGCACCGCCACGCGAGGGTGGAGCTCGGTGGTCGTAGCAATCTGATAGCTCGAGAGCTCAGCCACAAACCACTCGTTGTGGGCTCGGCCGTCAATCTCGTTGATAGGCGGCTCGCCGATGTTGCCGACAGCTACACTGGCCTCACCGGAAGCCTTGAGCAGATAATCGGTCAGCGACGTGGTGGTCGTCTTGCCGTTGGTGCCCGTGATGGCAATCCAGTTATCGGGCGACAGGCGATAGGCAAACTCGGGCTCACCCATAATCTGGGCGGCATGCTCGCGCCCGGCCTTAAAGAAGCCCGAGAACTCCGAGATGCCCGGGCACGTCACGCATACGTCATAGGCGCCCTCGACCTGTTCGGTCCCATAGACAAACGACGCACCGGCAGCCTCGAGCGCACGCGTGGCGTCATTGGGCTCAGAGGTGCCGCCGCCATACACGGTAACGGCGCTTACGCGCTCTGGATGTGCCAGCGCCCAGCGGGCGACATCGAGACCGGATTTGCCCTGACCCAAAACGAGCAGGCTAAAGACATCAGCAAGAGGCATGAAAGACCACTATCCCAACTGGAAGAACAGGGCAAGGCCAACGGCACCAAATGCCGCAGCGATAATCCAAAAACGGATGACGACCTTGGTCTCGGCCCAACCCTTCTTTTCGAAATGATGATGGATGGGCGCCATAAGGAAGACGCGCTTGTGCGTAAAGTGGAAGTAGACAACCTGAATCATGACCGACAGGGTCTCAACGATAAACAGGCCACCGATGATGAGGGAGACGACCTCGGTGTTAGTCATGATGGACGTACAGGCAAACGCGGCACCCAGAGCAAGCGAGCCGGTATCACCCATAAAGATGCTCGCCGGATAGCAGTTGAACCACAGAAAGCCCAGGCAGGCACCGGCACACGCGGTGCAGAAGATGGACAGGTTCACGTCTCCGTGCAAAAACGCCATGGCAGCCATGGCGAGCATGGCGATCATGGAGGTGCCGCCAGCAAGACCGTCAAGGCCATCGGTCAAGTTCACGGCATTAGAAAGACCGGCAATCATCAGCCAGCAAAAGACAATATAGAGCCACGGGAACGAATAGCCGCAGATGGTAGTCGAAAGCACGCCAAGGTCAATCGTCAACCCACCGGGAAAACGAATCTCGGGGGCGACGCCGCACCAGTTGACGGCAAGCACCGTAAAGGTGACACAGATAATGGTTAGGCCGATCATCTTGGCATGAGGCGTCAGACCGAGCGAGCGCCCATGCGTAACGGAGGTCAGGTCGTCGATCAGACCCAGCACGCCGGTCGCCAGCGTGGCGAGCAGCACGAACACGAGCTCGGTGGTGAGCTTTCCCATCAGCAGGCAGGTCAGCGAGATCGCGACGAGGATGACAACACCACCCATGGTGGGCGTTCCCTGCTTAACCAAATGACGCTTGGGGCCGTCGGCACGAACCTGCTGGCCGATACCCTCGACCTTGAGTAGCTTGATCCACCACGGCATGAGCAGCAGCGCAATGGCGGCGGCGATGCCAAGCCCCAAAAAAGCCTGATACGTTGGATACGAGGGATTGCCGAACATGGGCTAGCACACACCTTCCACAAAGCGGTCGAGCTCAACAAAGCGGGAACCCTTGACCAGTACAACATCATGTTTTTCAAGCGCGCCGCCCATGCGGTCGAGCACCTGCTGATAATCGGAGAACACCTGGATGCGGTCCTCGTCCATGCCCATCATGCGCGCGGCATCGGCCATAAGCTGGGCCAGCTCACCACCCACGCACGCCAGCATGTCGAGCTTCTTGGCGGCGGCATAGGCGCCCACGAGTTCATGTATGCGAGGAGCCTCATCGCCCATCTCGCCCATCTCGCCCAGGATCGCCATGCGAGACCCCCTGCACGAAAGCGAGCACAGCAGGTCGAGACCGGCTGCCATGGATTCGGCGCTGGCGTTATAGGAATCGTCAATGACGCGGGCACCGCTCTTGGCGCGTTTGATCTCCTGGCGGTGACCGGTGATCGTGAGGCCTCTAAAGGCAGCATCGATCTGCTCGGGCGTCACGCCCAGGCGATAGGCAACCGCGGCGGCCTTAACGGCATTTGGGACGGACTGCACGCCGGGGATGGCAAGCATGGTATCGATTGTCTCGCCCTGACCAAAATCGAGAGTAAAGACCGGACGGCCCTCGTCATCAACACGAATGTCGCGGGCGCGGACCTCATCATCGTCCGAGACACCGGCCAGCATCACGTCGATGCCAGCAGGCTGGGCGAACGTATCGCGAATGAACGGCGTAAAGTCGTCCTCGCCGCCCAAAACCAGCAGCGGCAAATAGTCGCCGGCGGCGCACATGCCCTGGACAATCTCGGACTTGGCGCGGGCGATGTTCTCGCGGCTGCCCAAAATACCGATATGAGAGGTGCCGATCTTGCTCACGATAGCAAAGTTGGGATTGGCGGACTGGGACAGGCGCTCAATCTCATGAAAATGGTTCATACCCATCTCGAGCACCAGAACCTCGGTATCGGCCGGAGCGGAAAGCACCGTGAGCGGCATGCCGATCAGGTTATTGAAATTGCCCTTGGTGGCCCAGACACGATAGCGCTTGGCGAGCACAGCGGCGAGCACGTCCTTGGTCGTCGTCTTGCCGATGGAACCGGTAATGCCAACGACCAGGCAGCCAAGCTCCAGGCGATACGCGTGCGCCAGGCGCAACAAGAACTCCTCGGGGTCGTCGGTCAGCAAGATGGCACAGCCCTTGTCCTGCGCCAGCGAAACCAGCTCGGCATCGGGCTCGCGCGTCATCACGACGGCACCGGCACCCGACTCGATGGCACGGGAGGCAAAATCATTGCCGTCGACCTTTTCACCGGGGAAGGCGACAAAGATCGTTCCCTCCTCGACCTGACGCGAGTCGATAACGCACCCGCGGCATACCCGATCGGCTTCTTCCGTCACGGTTCGGGCCCCCGTTGAGGCCGCGAGGTTGTTGACGGCGATCTCTATCATTGCAGCTCCCCTGTAAACCTAATAATGCTATCGGCGTATTGTATCCCAGTGCCATGCGCGCGTGGTGCAGGGCATGTGAACACCCTTCAGATCAAACGGCAGACTACGCTCAAGATTGTAACCCCCTACTTCGTGCGCGGGATGCCCAGCACGTCGAGCGCGTTGGCCATAATGGACTGGAACGGCACCGCAGCGGCATCTGAGCCGCTCGGCGTTCCGTCGAGCGTGATATAGCACAGCACCTTGGGTGATTGTGCCGGCGCAAAGCCCATAAAGGACGACATGTAGTTCTCCTTGAGGTAGCCGCCGTTCTCGTCGGCACGTTCGGCCGTACCGGTCTTACCCGCCACGTCATAGCCGTCAACCGCGCCGCCAACGCCCGTTCCCTCGGACACGACCGTCTGCATGCACGATGTCACCTGCGATGCGGCATCCTCCGAAATCGCGCGCTCACCTTCGCCCCAGTCCTTCTCGTCGCCTTTGCTGGACTTATAGAAGTGCGGGGTCATCATCACGCCGCCGTTGGCGATGCCGCCCACGGCACGTGCGATCTCAATCGGCGAGACAGACAGCGCCTGTCCAAAGCTCATCGAGCCCAGCGTGGCGCCGTCATACTGGTCACGCTCCTTGACGATGCCCAGGCTCTCGCCCGGAAAATCGACACCCGAGCTGTGACCGATGCCCCACTTGTCCACATAGGCGGCAAAGTCATCGGCACCGATCTTGCGCCCCACCAGGACAAAGCCCACGTTGGACGAACGGCGCATCATCTCGCGCACATCCATGGTCATGGCATAGTCGCGCTTGTCGGCATCGGTGACGGTATCGTCGCCCACCTTGATGCTCGCCGGCACCTCAAACGACGTGCTCGATCGCACGACGCCCAAGTCGAAGCCGGCGCCCGCCACGAGTGTCTTAAAGACCGAGCCGGGCTCGTAGGCGTCGGTGACCAGGCGCAGGTTCATATCCTCGGTCTTGGCGTTTTCCAGATCGGTCTGGTCGTAGGTCGGATACGAGCAGGCGGCGAGAATTTCACCGGTCGTGGGGTCGGTGACCAAAGCCGAGCCGTTCTTGGCCTTTGTCTTCTCGACAGCCTCTGCTAGGGCATCCTCGGCCGCACGCTGGATATTGACATCGAGCGTCGTCACGATATCAACGCCGTCGACCGCAGCCACCTTTTTATAGGCACCGCCCGCGATATAGCTGCCGTCCCTCGCGCGCTCGCGTACAAGAGAACCGTTCGTGCCGGTTAGAAGCTTGTTGTATTGCTTTTCGAGACCAGTCAAGCCGTCGTTGTCTACATTCACTACACCCAGCACCTGCGATGCCAGATTGCCGTATGGATATACGCGCTTCATGGCCTGCTCAAAAAGCACGCCGGGCAGGTTCTTCTTCTCCAGCGCCACAGCATCGTCTTCGTCCACCTGGCGCTTGATATACACCCAGGTTCCATCGGACTCAACGAGCTTGCGGCAGGTCTTTTTATCGATTCCAGTTGCCTTGACCAGCGCCGACACCGTCTTGTCAACATCCTCGACAAGCTGCGGGTTCACAGCGATGTTGCGACATTCGACCGACGACGCCAGCACGTTACCGTTGCGGTCGTAGATGGTGCCACGTTTGGCATAGAGGGTCTGCGCAAGCAGGCGACGCGCATCGGCACGCTCGCGCAGTTTATCGGCTTCGACAATTTGATAGTCGGCAAGGCGAAAGACGCCCAAGCCCAAGCCAAGCCCAATGAATCCCATGACGGCTTTGCGGCGAGGCAGCGGCGTGCCTGTGAGCCATTCGGTCGACGAACTCTTGCGCGACCTAGTGTTATGCACTTGAGGGCCGCCCGAGCCGCGAAGTCGCGACGCCGGGTCGTTGCCACGGGACTGCCCAGCGTTGTAAGATTGCCGACCCGTTCCTTGATAACCAGAACGTCCCCGCGACGAGGGACGTCCAGAACCGCGGCCCCCATCGGAACCGCGGCGATAGTCATTTGTCATACTCAGCTACCGTCTTGCTACTGAGCGGTCGCGGTCGCGTTGGCGCCCGCGGCTGCATCCTGCGAAAAGTCAAGTGTAACGCTCTCGCTGGGCTCCACCATGCCATAAGCGCCCGCAAGGTCGCGAATGCGCGTGTCGGCGCCATAGACCGAATGCATGACCTCCAGGTCGGAGCTCTCATCGGTCGCCTTTTCGAGCGTGTTGGTAAGCTCGGCGTTGCTGTTGAGCACCTGGGCCGTAACGCCGGCGAGCGCCACGCGGGCGACGCCGATCGTCATGAAGATAGCCGCAATGATGCAAAACGTTTTAAGAACGCTCATGAAAACCGGGCTTACCGCCTGGTTTGCCTGACGGCCCGCGCCCGTGTAGACATCAAAGCGCGGCGTGCGCTGCTCACGGGGAGCAACGGGGGCCTGCGGCGTCTCACGATAGGCGGGCATGGCGTTCATATCATAGGCGAGTGCTGCGCTTGAAGTGTTGTAGCCCATGATATGCCGCCTCCCATCCCGAGTACGTTGGTAGTGTGTTTAAGCTTCGTTTATGGTGCGAGCGGGAGGTCCAATATCGCGCGGTCGCGCCTACAGACGCTGCGCCACGCGGATTTTGGCTGATCTCGCCCGAGGGTTGCGCTCAACCTCATCAGGCTGGGCAACCAAGGGTTTGCGGGTGATGACCTTGAGTATCGGCACGTTGCCGCACACGCACACCGGAATCTCCGGCGGACACGTGCACCCCTGGCTCATCTCCTTAAAGTGATTCTTTACGATACGGTCCTCAAGCGAGTGATACGAGATGACGCAGATACGTCCGCCCGGGTTGAGCCACCTGGTGGCGGCATCAAGCCCTCGTTCGAGCACATCGAGTTCGTGATTGACCTCGATGCGAATGGCCTGGAAACTTTTCTTGGCCGGGTGTCCGCCATGCCGACGAGCGGCAGCCGGGATACCCGCCTTGATGATCTCGACAAATTGGCCGGTGGTTTCGATCGGTTCTTGCTCGCGGCGGCGCACGATCTCGCGCGCGATCTGCGAGGCGAACTTCTCTTCGCCGTAGACGCGTAGAATCCGGGCGAGGTCGTGTTCGTTATAGGTGTTGATGACCTCAGCTGCGTTTAAGGTGTTATTACCCGGATCCATCCGCATGTCCAATGGGGCGTCCTCGTTATACGAAAAGCCCCTGCCAGGGATATCGAGTTGCGGTGACGAAACGCCCAAATCGAACAGGAAGCCATCGACCCCGGGCACCTCGGCCGAGCAAAGCAGCTCGTCCAAGTCGCCGAAGTTGCCCTTCAGCAGCTGGTGCGGAACGCCGGGAACCTCGCGGTCCAGACGGGCGCCAGCGGCCTCGAGGGCCATGTCGTCCTGATCGACGCCGAGCAAAAGACCCGTCTCCCCCACCTGCGCGGCCATCTTTACCGAATGGCCGGCACCGCCAAGGGTGCAATCGCAGACAACGGAGCCGCTCTTTAGCCGCAGCGACTCAAGCACTTCGCCGAGCATGACAGGTTCATGCCGATATTCTTGTGTCAAGATCCCACGCTCCATCCGTTACCCGTGCCTTGCCCTTACGAGAAGAAGAGGTCCAGCAGGGCCTCATCGTCATCGTCCTCATCGGCCGCGGCGCGATCCCAAACCTCAAGGTGGTCGTAGTTGCCCACAACCGTGACCTCGCGGTCGAGGTTCGCCTGCTTGCGGAGAGACTCGGAAAGACCGATACGACCGGCGCTGTCCACGTCCATCGACGTGGTGCGCTTGTTGATCGCCCTCATGAGCTTCTGGTCATTAATGTCACGCGGGTTAAAACCCTCGTGGCCCTCACGACCCGCGAAGAGTCCTTCGACCCACTTATCGAAGGCCTCGGCAGAGAACACGTACAGAGCATCGACATCCAGGGCTTTGAACACGCGAACGTGCTCTCCAAGCTCCTCGCGAAGGGGTGCAGGCAGGGACAGACGACCTTTTGCATCGAGATTGCGCTCGTATGCACCAGTCATTCCCATGTGCGCCCTCCCCTCGGTTACTCAGATGGCACGTACGCGGGGAACCACCCCGCCTGTCGACGTCATTAATAATATGGGGAACTGCCCCATTTTTCAACACCTTTCC
>CALEXE010000018.1:0-27669 GCA_937925265.1 uncultured Collinsella sp.
GAGCGTCCGGCTGATAACCGGGAGGTCACAAGTTCGAATCTTGTCAGGTCCACCACTTTCTTTCGCAATAAACACCCCAGCGAGAGCCGAGTCGCCGCTGGGGTGTTTATTACTGTCTCCGTGGGGGTTTAGCTCAGCTGGGAGAGCGCGGGCTTTGCAAGCCTGAGGTCAGGGGTTCGATCCCCCTAACCTCCACCATGATGGACCTGTAGCTCAGTTGGTTAGAGCGTCCGGCTGATAACCGGGAGGTCACAAGTTCGAATCTTGTCAGGTCCACCATCAAAACCGTGAAGAGCCCTGGGGCGTTGCCTCGGGGCTTTTTTCTTACCTACTGAAAGTAGTCAAAAAAGCCCCGTCCCAAATTAACTACTTTGATTTTGTGTGCTGTGCGAAAGTTTGGGTAGTATAGCTATTCAATGCGGCGGGCTGCCGCGTGTTAACCGCTACGTACCGGAGGTGTTCCATGGTTCGTGTCGACATAGAGACCATCGTCATGGCCGCCGGTCCCGTGCCATCGCTTATCGTGCTTCGTGAGCGCAGCAGCAAATCGGACTCGCCCGCGCCGCTGCGTTCCCTTTCCATTCAGACTGGTTCGTTTGAAGCTGCTGCCATCAGCCGCGGCATCGATAGCGGCCGCGCCGAGCGCCCGATTACCCATGACCTGCTGCTCGATACCGTTGACGCCTTGGGCTCCAAGCTCGAGCGCATCGAGATCGTTCGCGCCGAGCCGCCGGTGTTCTACGCGACGATCGTCGTACTGGCCGATGGCGAGGAGCGCAAGATCGACGCCCGTCCCAGTGATGCCATTGCCCTTGCCGTGCGCAGCAATGCCCCCATGTTTGTGGAGGACGACATCATGAATCGCCTGGGCACTGTTTCTACCCACGCCGAGGAAGTCGACGACGAGCAGGAGTTCGAGAAGTTCGACGAGTTCGTCCATACGCTCTCCCCCGATGACTTCTAAATGCGGGGCGGCAGGGTTGCGGAGTGTTCGCTGATGGCCAGCGGTATGTCGGCTGAGGCGGCGGCCATTGTGCGCGAGGCCCAGATGCGCTCGGAGGCTTCTGAGGCGGCTCGCATTGCCTATGTGACGCAGGCCCGCACGCTTCGCGAGCGCCGCGGCTCGTTTATCAAGATGGTTGTCGTCTCCGCCCTTGTCGCGGCAATCTGCTCGCGCCTTCGTGGTACAGTTGGTGCGCTTGGGTTTTCGATTTCAACAGGCTTGGTAATCTGGGGCGTGGTCGATGCGGTCATGCTGACCAACCAGATCAAGGTACTCGACAAGCGCGCGATGGATATGATGCGCGCCCGCGACGCTGCCGCCAAGATCGCTGCCGAGGCACAGGAACTGTAACGACGCCAGACTCGATGGGAAGGTCTAAAGATGGCACAGGATATGCAGGACGCCGGTAACGTCTCCGCCGAGCTCGACGCCATGGTGTGCGATCTGATCGGCGCGTTCTTGGACGACCTTGCCGCCGGCGAGAATCCGGGCGTAGTTGTGGCGATCGAGGACGCTGCTTCCAACCGATATCTGGCGGCGCTCGACGAAGATGGCGAGGAGGCATGCCTCGAGGCTGCCACCAACTTTATCTCCGAGCACAAGATGGGTCTTAAGGACGAGGGGCTGGGCCGCATCGCCCGCTATGCCATCGGCTACACCGGTTGTGTCGAAATTGACGGCGGCTATCACGACGCCCTGCTCGTGAGTTTCTTCGAAACCACGCTCGAGAGCGGTTTTTCGGCATACGTGCTGTATGAGGGCATGGGTGCCGGCGATGGTTTTATGTGGAGCGACCCTGAACCTGCAGGTGAGGAAACCCCTCTCATCTAAAATCGCTAAAATAAACGAGTTTTCGGTAAAAGGCTCAATATTCCCGCCGAGCGTTGCATTGCTGGGTGGGTCGCATACGCGTGCCGCTTGTATATGGATAGAAGATAGGGGAACTACATGCGCGTAGACAATCTGAGGAACATCGCCATCATCGCCCACGTCGACCACGGCAAGACGACGATGGTTGACAAACTCCTGCGTGCCACGGACGCCTTCCGTGCCAACCAGCAGGTCGAGGATCGCGTCCTGGACTCTAACGACCAGGAGCGCGAGCGCGGCATCACGATTCTCGCCAAGAACATCTCTATCGAGTACAAGGACGTCAAGATCAACGTCATCGACACCCCGGGCCACGCCGACTTTGGCGGCGAGGTCGAGCGCGTGCTGCGTATGGCCGACGGCGCCCTGCTGCTGGTCGACGCTTTTGAGGGCCCCATGCCCCAGACCCGCTTCGTGCTGCGTCACGCTATCGACACCGGCCTCAAGATCATGATCGTCATCAACAAGATCGATCGTCCGGGCGCCAACCCCGAGAAGGCCTACAACGACTGCCTGGACCTCATGGCCGACTTGGGTGCCACCGACGACCAGCTCGAGTTCGCCATGGAGCACGTGGTCTACGCCAGCGCCATGAATGGCTTTGCCCGCCTTGACCCCAACGACGGCAACATGGACATGTACCCGCTGCTCGACATGATCATCGACGACATGCCCGCACCCGAGGTTGACGAAAACGCCCCGCTCGCCATGCAGTGCGTGACCATCGACCACTCCAACTTCGTCGGCCGTATCGGCATCGGCCGCGTGTACTCCGGCACCATCCACCAGGGCGACCAGATCCTGGTTGTCAAGAACGACGGCTCCAGCGCCACCGCTACCGTCAAACAGCTCTTTACCTTCGACTACCTGGGCCGCACCGAGTGCCAGGAAGTCGGCGCCGGCGACATCGCTGCCGTCGTGGGCATCGACCGCACCGATATCGGCGATGTCTACACCGATCCCGAGAACCCCGTCGAGCTCGAGCCCATCGAGATCGACCCGCCGACCCTGTCCATCGTCTTTGAGGCTTCGACCTCCCCGCTCGTCGGTCGCGACGGCGACATCGTGGGCGCCCGTCAGCTCAAGGAGCGCCTGTTCAACGAGGCCGAGAACAACGTAACCATGAAGATCGAGGAGCTCGAGGACAAGAGCGGCGTCGAGGTCTCGGGTCGCGGCATCCTGCACCTGTCCGTTCTGATGGAGTCCATGCGTCGCGAGGGCTTTGAGTTCCAGGTTGGCCGTCCTCGCGTTCTGTTTAAGAAGGACGAGAACGGCAACAAGATGGAGCCCGTCGAGCAGGCCGTCGTCGAGTGCCCGGACGAGTACTCGGGCAAGGTCGTTGAGGTCTTCGGTACCTCCGGCGGCATCATGACGAGCATGGATACCTCGGGCATCGTGACGCACCTTGAGTTTAAGATCCCGACCCGCGGCATCATGGGTCTTAAGAACCGCATCATGAACGTCACCCACGGCGAGGGCGTGTTCTACCACACCTTCCTGGAGTATGGTCCCTACGCCGGCGAGATCGGCAACCGTCAGAACGGCGCCATGATCTCCATGACCACCGAGAAGGCCGTTGCCTACGCCCTGGGCACGCTGCAGGAGCGCGGCCAGCTGTTTGTTGAGCCGGGCACCGAGTGCTACGAGGGCATGATCGTGGGCGAGCGCAGCAAGGCCGGCGACATGGTCGTCAACATCGCCCGTACCAAGAACCTGGGCAACCAGCGTTCCTCGACCTCCGATATCTCCGTTCAGCTGGTGCCGCCCCGCACCTTCTCGCTGGAGGAGGCGCTGGAGTACATCGCCGACGACGAGCTGGTCGAGATCACTCCTAAGAACATTCGCCTGCGCAAGCGTCTGCTCAACGCCACCGACCGCAAGAAGGCTGCCGTCCGCGCCGGCCAGGTCAACAAATAAGCGCTGGGGCTTATAACCGCCAATAAGAAAGGGCGTCGACCGCGATGGTCGACGCCCTTTTTGTGCACGGGGATTGAGCTGGTCTGCACCACGGTGGAGGAGGCTATCCCCCCGAGCGGCTTTTCAGGCAAAGTTAAGTTGTTTAAACATATACACGAATCATTGAAATACAACCGCTTTAATGCAAAACCGTTAACAGGTAAATATCAACTGGTATTAAATTAAAAGACCTCTTTACCTGCGGTTTACATAACTGGTATCTATATTGTATTTTATGCATTGTGGCATAGACGAACCGTCTTAGAAGTTGCTCCCCGGTGGGTTCTTGCAATGCGCTAGGTAGGTTCTCGTTGATGTTGGGGTTTGTGTTCGATCCGACGATTCGCCGTATTCCACACTGTGTTATAGGAATTAGGGACAACTATGGACGCACACCGCTCACGGTCGCTGGGTATGGCGGCCCTGGTCTTTATTTTAATTAGCCTCACCGCCGCAGTTTTTCACGGCGCAGCTCCCGTGCGCGCCGAGGACGTGACGACGCCGACGCCGATTGTGATTGATGATAAGACGGCGGACATTACGGTTGGGCTGTATGCCGACGAGAACCATACTCAAGAGCTCAGGGATCCTGTAACGTCCACTTCGACGCTCTATGGAGCTTTCTCGGCACGGTTCATAAGTGGTAAGGCGCCTACGCCTCAGAACTACATCGCTGTCTACGAGCTCCCCGATACCATAGTCGTTGACAATAACGCCGGTGGCGACCTCATGGAGGGTCCGGAGGCTACTGCTGAAAAGGCTGGTACGTGGGAGATCAAGGGTAATAAGGTCATCTTTACGTTTGATAAGAGCTGGCTTGATGAAAACCCCGCAGAAATTTCAGTTGGAGCAAATTATTCATTTGAGCTAGCAAATAAGAACGCTGGCTCGGACAGCAGTACACCTATCAAGTTCCCCGGTGCGGGATCAATCAGTATTCCAACTACGGATGGCGCCGTCAAAGGGGGGAAATCGGGAGCCTTCTCCCAGGGAGCCGACGGCGTGGCCAAGGTTATCTGGACTGTCAAGCTTAGCGTCGAGTCGTACGCCACGAACGTCAAGTTCACTGACGTGCTGGGCGGCAACTTTGAGTTTGTGGGCGGCAGCTTCACGCTCGATGACAAGAAGCTCGATCCGCAGCCGACGATCAACGGTCAGACTGCGACCATTGACAATCTGGGCAACCTTTCCCGGGGGGAGCACACGATCACGTATGAGACGGTGCTGAAGAGCGGTGTTTCCGCGGGTAACGGCGAGTGGATTGACCTTCAAGAAACATCCAAGAACACAGCGTCGTGGGAATGGGGCGGTGCCAATGATCACCAGAGCGGCACGGTTACGGCTGCCCCCAGCAAGTTCCGCTACGACATGATCAGTAAGTCCAGCGGCTCGGGCACATCGTCGGACATTAAATGGATGGTCAAGCTCAACCAAGGCGAGCTCAAGGTGAACATGAGCGGCTATGTGTTTACCGACAAGCTGGACAATAAGCAAACGTATAAGGGGAGCTACGCGGTATATAAAGGCGATTCTAGTTCGGCTCTTTATGCCGGCAAGATCGAAACGTCGCAGGACTCCTTTAGCTTCAAGTTCCCGGCCGACCTTGCCGACAAGTACGCTACTTATCGTATCGAATATCACACCAAGATGAAAGACGCGAATTCATACGAAACGGTGAGAAATGAGGCGAAGATTGAGCACGAGGGCCGCGTATCAGGCAACAGCGGCAATACGTTTACGCCGCAGCTTGTCGGTAACTCTTTTGTTGTCAAGAGCAAAGAGAATTCGAGCACTGCCGCCACGGATGGCATGGTAACCTGGAAGCTAGTCGTTGACCTGGGTTCTATCGTGAACGCGTACGATCCGAAAAGCGTCACCGTGTACGACACATTTCAGAGCGCTTTGAGTCAGACGCTCGGTCCTGTTCCCGAAAGCTACTCCATCAAGATCGGAGATAAGAAGCTGGAAAGGGGTCAAGACTGGGATTTCTGGTACAGGTACGATACCTCTTCGGTTGGCACCAAAAAGAACATCAACCTCGATATATACACCAATAGCGATAGCGTAAAGGAAGCGCTTAAGCTGTCACGGTATGCGGAGATTACCTATAAAACGCGGACCGACGCTCTACCGGGTTGGTATTCGAATTTCGCTGCCGTTGGAGTCCAAGGTTGGAAGTCTTCCCTTACCGATGTAGTCACCTATGTCGTTAACAACGAGGTGCCTTGCCCTGCTGTGGAAAAGCCCACATCGGAAGCTGTTGCAAAATGGGATGAGGACTTCGACTGGAACACGGTCGACCGCTCGAATGAAAAGGGCGCTTGGGTTATCAGCTGGACGATCTATGCGAACCGTGCCTCTACGGTGGGCGGGGATTACTATGGCGCCGCCAAGCTCAGCGGCAATCCGCTTAATATCGTCGATACCCTTCCCGCTGGCATGAGCTATGTGCCTAGTTCCGCCAAATACTTGTTGTATCAGAACCCGCACACGCCTCCGGCGGCGAAGAATTACGGACGTGGCGATGGAGTAACTATGCTCCCGCAAGGTTTTCCGAACGGCAGGGACCTTGTGGGCGACCAGGTGAAGCCCGACGCTTCGGCAAATACTGTCACCTTCTCCATTCCCACGACGGAACTCGGCGACTACGCCGGTTACGCCAAACTTACGTATCAGACGGCGGTCAAGCGCAGCGAGCTCGATGTCTCTAAGAATGAGGTGAAGTTCACCAACTCGGCAAGCGCCGAGTCGGGAGACAAGAAATTCGATACCGGTAGCGGCACCGTCACCATTAAGAACAACGTCATCAAAAAGACTGGTGAGCAAGTCAGTAATAGCAACCGTATTAAGTACACCATTCTTGTTAACGAGTCTGGCGTTGCCCTTAAGAATGGCACTGACTTCCTCGAGCTCGTCGATACCATGGATACCAAGTGCACGCTGGTGCCGTCGACGCTTAAGGTCTATGAGTGCGTGAACGGTGCCTGGTCACCGCTGACTGATAAGGACTATTCGTCGAAGATGGAACAAGTCAAGGATGAATCTGGCTCGCGTACGAAGTTGACTCTTGAGGTGCCCGACGAGAAATACCTCAAGGTCGAGTACGAAGTTATCCCGACCGGAAACCCCGGTGAAGAGGTGTCTCTTTCCAATACCGCCGAGCTTACGGGTGTGACGGAAGGCTCGGCGATCGACGAGCAAAAATGGACCATCCAGAGCGCTTCTGCCAGTGCGGGCGGTAACGGCTACGGTATCACGATGACCAAGTACGATGCGCAGCAGGTTGGGGCGACGCTCAAGGGGGCGGGGTTCGCACTCTACAGCGTGGATATGGGCGGGGAGAGCGCCAGGAAGTTGTTTGCCACCGCTGAGACCGACGACAACGGCAAAATCTCGTTCGGCACGAGCGGCAGCGCGATGAACAGTTGCGTGCTCTACCAGCTTGAGGAGACCAGCGCGCCTGTTGGCTACGCCAAGGCCGAGCCTACGTGGATCATGCTCAAGGGCAACGAGAGCGACGAGGATTATCAAGCTGCGCTAGCTAAGGCGAAGACCATCGTCGGCGGCACGGATATCATCGGCGATGACAAAAAGGACGAGATTTGGGTCTATGACAATCGTCTAAAGGGATCCGCAACAATCCGGGCTAAGAAAGTGCTTGAAGGGGGCACATTCAAGAAGGGGCAGTTCTCGTTTGCGCTTAAGGATAGCGACGGCAGGGTGCTCCAGACGGTGACCAACGACGCCGGGGGCAATGTCTCTTTCAACGTCGACTACAACAAGGTAGGAACCTATACCTACACCATTTCCGAGGTCGAGCCCAGGGGTGCCATCGACCATGTTAAAGATCACATCACCTATGACACGACCCCGCGCAAAGTCACGGTTGAGGTAACTAATGGCGCGGACCAGCTCAACGCCGTAGTTACCTACAACGATGGCTCTCAGGATCCGCCGACCTTTACCAACAAGTATTCGACCACGCTGCCCGAGGCGGGCGGGGCTGGCTTGACTATGACGTATTTGGCTGGTGCTTCGTTGCTGTGCTTTGCTGCGACATGGATGCATGCTCGTCGCCATCACGATCAAGATCGAGGTGGTCGCCGTGAGTAGGCTTTGTCGCCGCTTGTTGGCTGCCGCGACGATAATAATGGTCGCTATTCTGTCTTTCGTGATTGCCCCTGGGACGGCTCATGCTGCCGATACCGGTGCCATTACGGTGGACGGTACGGTTGCGACGCGGTATGACGCGTACCAGCTCTTTTCGGCGACCGTTGTCGACGATGACGATGCTGGCCAAAAAATTGCAACTGACGTAACGTGGGCGAATGACACGGTTCGTCAAACTGCTCTTTCGGTGCTACATGATGCGGGGCTCGATAGCTCGACATCGACGGCGCAAGAGGCTACCGAATGGATGAATGCCGACGGGCACATGACGACCACGCTGACGGCAAGATTGGCCCGCGCGATATGCAATACCGGTGCCGCTTCTGTGCCCCTTAACGCGGGCACGACGGCCGAGCTGCCCTGCGGCTACTGGCTCATCGTCGCCAAAGACGACGCCATCTCCCAGAACGAGGCCGGCACCGCGCCGGTCATGGCCCTGGTCGGCGGCAGCGCCGTCACCGTCAAGCCCAAGGCCGCCACTCCCAAGGTGGCCAAGCATGTGCTGGAGGATAGCACCGCCGCCTGGGGTAAGGCCGCCGACGCCACGGTCGGCGACGACCTGTACTGGCGCCTCTCGGCCACGGTCCCGGCGGGTCTTACTGCCTACGACACCTATGCGGTGCGGTTCGTCGACACCATGAGCGCGGGGCTCGACCCCTCCAAGGTGGCCGCGAGCATGCGCGTGTACGTGGCGGCGGGCGCGGACGGCGGCTTCGACGCCGTCACATGTGAGGGCGGTAACGCCAACTCGACGCTGGCTAAAGGGTGGACGGACATTACTTCACAGTGCAGGGTCTCGGTCGAGGGCAATGCCTTCACCGTGCGTACCGGCGACCTGGTCGCCGCGTTCGGCGGGGCCGACGCCTTCGCCGCGGGCGCCCGCGTGGTTGCTGTCTACAATGCGCCGTTGGGGGCCAACTGCAATCGAGGCGCCACCAAGGGCAACCCCAACGAGGTCTACCTGCGTTACCCGCGCTCGCCCCTCGCCGACCAGTCCGGCGACGCCGGCTTCACCCGTACGCCGAGCGATGATGCGTGCGCCTACACCTGGGGACTCAGCCTGATCAAACGCTCAAGCTCGGACGATAAACCGCTCGCGGGCGCCAAGCTGCGCATCATCGATGACCGCGGACGCATCCTAACGACTGATGGCTCGTGGTCGACGGATGCCAGCGCGTGCGTCACCACGGGCGCGGATGGCCATGTGGAATTGACCGGTGTGGACGCGGGTGTCTACACCGTCGAGGAGGTCGCGGCTCCCAAGGGATACACCGCCTTTGAGGGCAAACGTACGGTGACGGTTACGGCCGAGGGTCTGGACGTTAAACAGGTGGCGGCGGCGAAGCCCAAGGTGACCGTATCGGTCGAAAGCCCTCTGCGGGTTGATGCAGCCGATGCCGGGACGGGTTCGATTGAACTGTCGGTGCTCAACACCCCAAACAAAGAAGCAAGTCGAGGCTTTATGCCCTCGACGGGGGATAGAACGTTGGCGCTGGTGGCGGCTTTGGCTGCCATCGGAGTGGTGGCTATTGTTGTCGCGCTCGTCATCAAGCGGGGAGGAGGTCGCCGTGAAAAATAATTGCCCCCCTTGCTCAATGGCGTACTGCCTCCGTAGCGAGTGACGCGCAGGCCTACCGACCTGATGATCATTGGTTTTAAAAAAGTTACTAGAGAACCCTCCAAGAAAAGCGGGGCACCCGGTCGAATGTGACCGAGTGCCCCGCCTCGTTTGTTGGTGCAAAGTAACCTGACCCCTTTGCACCACCACAAAGGTGCCTGGCCCCTTTGTGGTGATCGGCTGCTAGGCGGTGGGGAGTTCTGGCGTGTTAGCCGGCTGCTGCGGCTTGAGGTGGGCGTTGTGCCAAATGATTTGGATGACGTAGCCGAGCGTGAAGACGAAGGCTACGCCGCTGACAAAGTTGCCCATAAGAGGAAATGCCGTGAGTGCGCCCGCGACGATACCGCCCGCGGCGGCCATGGCGAAGCGGTTTTGGTTGTGTCCGGCCATGCGTGCGATCGCGGTACCCGTAAATGCCGCCGAGACCAAAGCGATGCCGATGATGCTGCACATGAGTGCTCCGGCGAGCGACAGGCCTGCAATCGAGATGATAAGCAGCAGGACGGCGGGAGCGATGGCGACCGTGCCCAGAAGGCCACTTACCCACAGTGGCATGGGATGCTGATGGAGCATGCCGGCGGCGCTGGCGGTTGCGCGCGGAAAGACAAGCTCAAGCAGGATAGCGACAAAGCAGGTGGAAAGCGCTGCGGCAACGATGCCGCCAATCATGTCGTTGACCGTGGAGGTGTTCTCGTTCTCGGTCCGGTCGATCTTGAGGGCTCCAACCTGGGCGCCCTCGGCCCGCTCGGGGTCCTGTGAGACGTGGGCGTTCACCGTGCCGGTGATGCGGGCGTTTTTACCCAGGATGAGCTTGTCGGCCCAGACTTCAACATTGCCATCGACGGTGCCGTCGATGGTAACGGTGTCGCCGGCAAGCGCCGCCGATTTGGCGGAGCCGCGCAGGGCGACGGTTTCGCCCGCCGCGTAAAAACAGTTGGCGGTGCTGCCGGTGTTGAGCACGACGTGCTGGCCGGCCACCGTGACGCTGCCATCGATTGCGGTTTTGGCGATATCGATGGTGCGTGCCGCCAGACGAACGGCGCCGCCTACGGTGCAATCGCGAATCGACAGGCTCTCACCCGCCGCGATAATATCGCGGCCGATGGAGGCGTCGTCTAGATTGAGACTTTGGCCGGCCCAGTACAGGTCGCCTTCGATACCGGACGGAGTTGAGTCAACTTCGGTTGCGAGCACGTTTCCCGCGGTGTCGGTGCCGGCGAACGACACCGTGGGAAGTGCGGTGAGCGCGAGCGCAATCAGCGCGAATAGGATGGTGATGCGGGCCTGCGCTTTGTGGCGCCGGATCGACGGTACTTGGTTGCAAGGCATAGTGAATCCTTCGTTAGATACTCGACAGGTATCTAACAGGGTACCCAACGCGCGGGCGCTCTAAAAGAATCTCTCGGTTGCATTTCGAGGGGTTGTGCTGTGCTACCTACTTTTTACGGTGCAAAAAGCGCGCGATGTCTTCCTCGGTAGGGCTTTTAATGTCAAAGCGCAGTGATAGCCAACGCAGCCCCATGGTCACCACAACGCATACGACCAGTGCGGCAACATTGCTCATGAGGCCGCTCATGACGAGGGCTACATAGCTTGCCGATCCGGCGATGGCCGCGATGGCATAGAAGTTGGTGCGTTGGAAAATGCCCGGGACCACGCCCATAAAGCCGTCGCGCAGCATGCCGCCGCCCACGGCGGTAAAGAAGCCCATCATGATACATACGGCGGGCGCAAATCCGTACACCAACGCCTTGTCCGCGCCGGTTGCTGCATAGATGCCGACCGAGATGATGTCGAGCAGGGGAATGAGTTTTTCGGGCTTATCGACGATTGCCGGGAAGATATAGATGATGGCGGCTGTGGCGATGGAGAGCGGTAGTGCCATGGGCTGGTTGAGGATGTAGACGTTGCCGACCTGGAGCGTCATATCGCGCAAAAGACCGCCGCCCAGACCGCAGGCCACCGCGAGCGCGACCGCGCCCACCAGGTCGAGCTTGTGCTCGCGAGCGACCAGCACGCCCGAGATCGATGCCGCGACAACGGCGAACATCTCGAGCCAAAATGGGATAGCGACCATGGCATCCGAGGCGTGTGAAGTAACAGTCATAGCGGCGACGACGGGCAAGATGAGGTCCTTTGATTCTCGGGTTTGAACAATGCCCGTACATAGTACATGGTTGGCGGCGATTGAGACCCTATTGCTCGGCAAACGGTAGGGACTGGGAACGGTCATGGGTACCAAACATGTACATCAGCCTCCAAAGATGCCGAAAAATGTCGTTTTTGGAGGGTGATGTACATGTTTGAGATTCAAGGTGAAATCGAAAGCAATGGGGGACGTGGCTGAATAGGAGGGATGTCCAAATTTTGAGCGGAGCTCAAAATTTATTCGGTCGGCTTGCGCCGACCGCGCTGCGCTAAAAACGCGCCACTGGCGCGTTTTCTTTACGCTCCGCGTCCTGACGGGTTCGAATCCCTCCTCCTCCGCCGTATTTGCTTGTAAGGGACTCTAAACAAAAAAGCCCCCGTTTTCGGGAGCTTTCTCAACCAAAATGGCGGAGGAGGAGGGATTCGAACCCTCGTGACCTTATACAGGCCAAACGGTTTTCGAGACCGCCGCATTCAACCACTCTGCCACCCCTCCGCGTGGGGTAAAAACAAAGCAGGCTCGAAGGCCTGCTTTGGAATTAACTGGCGGAGAGTCAGGGATTTGAACCCTGGAGACGCTTTTGACGCCTACACGATTTCCAATCGTGCTCCTTCGGCCACTCGGACAACTCTCCGTTAAATGCGAAAGTCAGTATACACGAGGAATCGCAAAGTGCAAACAGAAAAGTTGGCATTTTTTAAAACGCTTGGCCGTGCTTGGCGCTGCAGTGGGGCTTGAGGTCCCAAAAAACGGCTTCCGACCAGCGTGGTTGATCAACTCAATTGTTCAAAAAAGGGTATTCATAAGCGACTTGGCAATGAATTTAAAAATCTTTGGGTGGTGCTGTGGGCCACTGGTATGCATTTTGCGACCACAGCCTTGTGCCCGCTGACCTGCGGCTTGGCTCAGCTTGTCCCCACGGCACCGTATCTTGAACACAGATCCGTCAAGCATTTGGTCAGCATTTGGTTGGAATGCGCATGAAGTGCCGTGTGAGCATGGACATATGTGGAGGTCATGAGGTTGTAGCTGCATATTCTTGCGGCCTGGGAGGTTGAAAGATATTATTACCAAGTCTTTTCCTGCTTCAGGCGCACCTTCACGACCTGAAGCCACATTTGCCCAGAGGAGGTGACAATATGAAGGCTTATGAACTGCTGTTCTTTGTTGACCCGTCGCTCGACCCCGAGACTCGTCTCGCTGTTATGAAGCGTATCGATACCACGATCGCTGAGGGCGCTGGCAAGGTCGACTCCGTTGACGAGTGGGGCAAGCGCAAGCTCGCCTACGAGATCAACGACCTCACCGATGGTGACTACACCCTCATCAACTTCCACGCAGATCCTACCCAGATCGCCGAGCTTGATCGCGTCCTGCGCATCACCGACGCTGTGGTCCGCCACATGATCGTCCGTCGCGACGACCAGGAGTAAGACTGTCGTTTTGGACTGGGCTTGTGCCCCAAGAGGAAGTAGTGAGTTATGAGCATCAATCGAGTGAACATCACCGGTAACCTCACCCGCGATCCCGAGCTGCGCGCCACCGCCGGCGGAACCCAGGTTCTGTCCTTTGGCGTCGCCGTGAACGATCGTCGCCGCAACGCGCAGACTGGCGAGTGGGAGGACTATCCCAACTTTGTCGACTGCACCATGTTCGGCACCCGCGCCGAGGCCGTGAGCCGTTTCCTGGCAAAGGGAAACAAGGTCGCGATCGAGGGCAAGCTGCGCTACAGCTCTTGGGAGCGCGACGGTCAGCGCCGGAGCAAGCTTGAGGTCATCGTCGATGAGATCGAGTTTATGAGCTCCCGTGGTGGCCAGGGCGGCTACGATCAGGGCGGTTACGCCCCCGCAGCTCCCGCGCCCGCAGCACGTCCTGCCGCACCGGTGGCTACGCCGCCCGCGGTCGACGTCTACGATGAGGACATCCCGTTCTAAGGGTTGTTCACCTATTTTTGAGTGAGAGGCGGCTTCGGTTCGCCGAAGTAGCCAAACGAAAGGTATTTTGACATGGCTAATGATTTTTCTGCACGTCAGCCGCGTCGTAAGTACTGCCAGTTCTGCAAGGAGAACACTGAGTTCATCGACTATAAGGACACTCAGCTTCTCCGTAAGTACATGACCGACCGTGGCAAGATCAAGCCCCGTCGCGTCACTGGCGCTTGCACGCAGCATCAGCATGACATCGCCAACGCCATCAAGCGCGCCCGCGAGATGGCTCTCCTGCCGTACACCGTCCCCGTGGTTTCCTCTCGTGGCAACCGCGACCGCGGCTAAGAAGGGAGACGCATCATGAAGGTTATTCTTCTCGATGAGATCAAGGGCAAGGGCGGCGAGGGTGACGTCGTAGAGGTCGCTCAGGGTTACGCTGAGAACTTCCTGTTCCCCAAGAAGCTCGCTGTTGCCGCCACCAAGGGCAACCTCAAGCAGCTTGACGAGCGTCGCAACAACATCGCCAAGCGCGAGGCCGTCCGTCTGGCTACCGCCAACGAGACCAAGGCTGCCTTCGAGGGCAAGACGGTCACCGTTGACGTCAAGGTCGGCGACGAGGGCATCCTCTTTGGCTCCGTTACCGCCGCTATGATCGCTGACGCCATCAAGGCTCAGCTCGGTATGGACATCGACCGCAAGCGCGTCGAGCTCGGTAAGCCCATCAAGGTTGCCGGTGCCCACACCGTTGCCATCTCGCTGTACCGCGAGATCAAGGCCGAGGTTGTCGTTCTCGTCGGCGTTACCGCCGAGGAGCTCGCTGCCGAGGCTGAGGTCGAGGAGGCCGCTGAGGTCGCCGAGGCCGAGACCGCCGAGGTCGAGACTGAGGCTGCTGCCGAGTAGCATTTGCTGCAACGCAACAATCTTGTTCTAAGAAGGGCGCTCTGGGAAACCAGGGTGCCCTTTTGTTTTTTGCGCTGAGTGAGTGTCATGGTGAACGTTGCGTCGAAGTCCTATATACAGGACCGTTCATCCGTTTGGTTCGGTGATGATTGGCGGCGCGCGGCGCGTTTTGGGACCGTGGCTGATACTATGGATGCTCGCAAGCGATATGAATGAGGATGCTCATGGCATATGACGATAGGGAGACCGGGCTGACGGTTGAGGACCGCGGCTCCAAGTTGGGTCTTCCCCAAAACCAAGATGCAGAGGCCAATGTACTGGCCGCTATGCTGCTATCGCCCGAGGTGGTCGAAGAGGCCCAGGTCGAGCTGCAGCCCGATGACTTCTACCGGCCCATTCATAAGACCATCTATACCGCGATGGTCGATATGTACAACAGCCGCATTCCCATCGACTCCATCTCGCTGATCGATTACCTGCGAAGCATCAACAAGCTTGATGCCGTGGGCGGCGAGGCCTACATTTTGGAGTTGATGGGTCAGACCCTGTCGCTCGTCAACTGGCAGCACCATGCCGCTATCGTTCGCCGCGATTCGATGCTGCGTGAGCTGATCGGCGCCACCAACGAGATCAACGCGCTGGCCTATAACGCTCCCACCGATACCAAAGAGGTCGTGGAGCTGGCCGAGAGCAAGCTGCTCAAGGTCACGGCACGCGAGGTCAAGTCGAGCTACAAGACGCTGACCGAGTTTATGGTCGAGGCCTATAACGAGGCTGAGGAAGTGTGCCAGGCCGGTGGCCAGGCTGCGGGAGTGCCCACGGGCTTCCCGTCACTCGACCGCATGCTCATGGGTTTTCGCGAGGGCCAGCTCATCATCATCGGCGCCCGCCCTGCTGTGGGTAAGACGTCGTTCGCCCTGAATCTGGCGCTCAACGCTGCCGCGGCCGGTTATACCGTCGGCTTCTTCTCGCTGGAGATGTCGGGCAAGGAAATTGCCCAGCGTCTGATTTGCGCCTACGCCATGATTTCGATCAGTGACTTCCGCATGGGCCGCATTAGCCCCGAGCAGTGGGCCAATATCAACGAGGCCACGCAGACCTTGTCCAAGCTCGATATTCTGATTGACGATACGCCCGGCACCACAGTGACCGAGATTCGCGCCAAGAGCCGCCGCATGCTCCACAACAAGGAGAAGGCCATCATCATCCTGGACTACCTGCAGCTGGTGAGTCCTCCACCGGGACGCCGCTCCGAGAGCCGTACCGTCGAGGTCTCCGAGATGTCGCGTGGTCTGAAGATCATGGCCAAGGAACTCAAGATCCCGCTCATCGCGCTGTCGCAGCTCTCGCGTCAGGTCGAATCCCGTACCGGCAAGCGCCCGCAGCTTTCCGACCTTCGTGAATCGGGCTCCATCGAGCAGGACGCCGATATCGTCATGTTCTTGGACCGCTCCGCCGACGAGGCCGAAGCCTCGCGCGACGATCGACCCGACGAGGGCGTTACGCGTATCGTCGTGGCCAAGAACCGTTCGGGCCCGATCGGCGACGTCGACCTGATGTTCCTGCCGGCATCCACCAAGTTCTATGAGCTTGATGGGGCACATGCCGAGGAGTAGGACAGGCGCCCGTTGCACGGGTATACTGGGAATGTTTTGTGCTTCTGCGTGCCGGCGTGGCGCGTAGACAGTCCATGAATGTAAGGAGTAAACATGCCGTCAACCGTTTTGGTCGGTGCCCAGTGGGGCGATGAGGGCAAGGGTAAGATCTGCGACCTGGTCGCCGGCGACTTCGATGCCGTCGTGCGCTACTCGGGCGGCAACAACGCCGGCCACACCATCGTCGTCAACGGCAAGAAGTACGGCCTGCACCAGGTGCCCTCCGGCATCATGTATTCCGACCATGTGTCGGTGATCGGTAACGGCTGCGTCGTCAACCCCAAGGTTGTCCTTGAGGAGATCGACATGTTCGAGGCCGACGGCATCACCACCAAGAACCTCAAGATTAGCGGCAACGCGCATGTCATCATGCCGTACCACATCGACCTGGATGGCGCCTTTGAGCAGAAGCTCGGCAAGAAGAACATCGGTACCACCAAGCGCGGTATCGGTCCGTGCTATCAGGACAAGATGGCCCGCATTGGCCTGCGCATGCAGGATATGCTGGACGAGGCGCTGTTCCGCGACAAGCTGGAGACCGCTCTCGCCCGCGTGAACCCCGAGCTTGAGCTCATCTACAACCTGCCCACCTACACCGTGGACCAGATTTGCGACGAGTACCTGCCCATGGCCGAGCGCCTGCGTCCCTACATCACCGAGACGAGCCTGCTGCTCAACAACATGATCGATGAGGGCAAGGACCTGCTGTTTGAGGGCGCCCAGGCGACGTTGCTCGACATCGACCACGGCACCTATCCGTACGTGACGTCTTCCAACTGCACCGCCGGCGGCGCCATCACCGGCGGCGGCGTGGGCATGAAGAACGTCGACCGCGTGCTGGGCGTCATGAAGGCCTATATCACCCGCGTCGGTTCGGGCCCCATGCCCACCGAGCTTTCCTATGAGTCCGAGGCCGGTCACACGCTGACCGAGGAGGGCTATGAGTACGGTGTGACCACCGGTCGCCGTCGTCGCTGCGGCTGGTTCGACGGCCCCATCGCCAACTACGCCTCACGCGTCAACGGCCTCACCGATATCGCCCTGACTAAGCTCGACGTGCTTTCGGCCTTCGACACCATCAAGGTGTGCGTGGCCTACGACGTCGATGGCGAGCGCTACACCAGCGTGCCCGAGCATCAGGTGCGCTTTGAGCATGCCAAGCCCATCTACGAGGAGCTCCCCGGCTGGAAGTGCGACATCACCGGTTGCCGCAGCTTTGATGAGCTGCCGCAGGAGGCTCAGGACTACGTGGCGTTTATCGAGGATCTGGCACACACCCGCGTGACGTTCATTGGCGTCGGTGCCGGTCGCGAGCAGATCATCAACCGATTCTGGAAGTAATCGGGACTATTTGGTTATTGCGATATACCCCTTTGCAGCCCAAGCGGGCGGCCGAGGGGTATATTTGCTTGCAAAGGGCTCGCGCGGAGCGGGCCATTCATCCATAGAGGAGGCACCCTTGAAGGCGGACACTCAAACCATCGACATCCTGTTGTTGGGCAGCGGCGGCCGTGAGCATGCTTTGGCAGCTAAGCTCGCAGCATCACCGCGCGCCGGCAAGCTCTACATCGCGCCGGGCAACGGCGGCACCGCGAGCTGCGGCGAGAACGTTGTTCTCGACGACTGCGATCCTGCGGCCGTGGCGGCGTTTGCGCAGAGCCACGGATGCGGACTCGTGGTAATTGGCCCCGAGGCTCCGCTCGTGGCGGGCGTGGCCGACGCCGTGCGCGCGGCAGGTATTCCCTGCTTTGGCCCGGGTGCCGAGGGTGCCCAGATGGAGGGTTCCAAGCTGTTCTCCAAGCAGCTCATGGAGCGCGCCGGTATCCCGACGGCAGCCTATGGTTCGTTTACCGACGAGGCTTCGGCTCTCGCCTACGTGCGCGAGCAGGGCGCTCCGCTGGTCGTGAAGGCCGACGGCCTTGCCGCGGGCAAGGGAGTTATCGTGGCGACCGAACTTGAGCAGGCCGAGGAGGCCGTGCGCGAGTGCTTTGGCGGCACCTTTGGCGATGCCGGCAACACCGTGGTTATCGAGGAGATGCTCGTTGGTCCCGAGTGCTCGCTGCTCGCCTTTACCGACGGCAAGACCGTGCGCCCCATGGCCACCTCGCAGGACCACAAGCGCGCCCTCGAGGGCGACAAGGGCCCCAACACCGGCGGCATGGGCGTCTACAGCCCGGTGCCCATCGTGACCGACGAGGAACACGCCACCATGGTGGCGGTCATGGAGCAGACCGTTGCCGAGCTTGCTGCCGAGGGCATCGACTACCGCGGCTGTCTGTATGGCGGCTTTATGCTCACGCCTGCCGGCCCCAAGGTGCTGGAGTTCAACGCCCGCTTTGGCGACCCCGAGACGCAGGTCGTGCTGCCGCGCCTTAAGAACGACCTGGTTGAGGTCATGCTCGCCTGCGCCAACTGCGAGCTCGATCAGATTGAGCTCGACTGGCGTGACGAGTGGGCTGTGGCCGTTGTCCTGACGAGCGCGGGCTATCCCGGCAGCTACGAGAAGGGCAAGGTCATCACCGGTATCGCCGACGCCGAGGCCATGGAGAACGTGACCGTGTACCACGCGGGCACCGCCGTGGTGGACGGCCAGCTCGTGACCAATGGTGGCCGCGTGCTTGCCGTGACCGCTCTGGGCGACACGTTCGAGAACGCTCGCAACCTTGCCTACGAGGCCTGCGAGAAGATTGATTTTGAAGGCAAGACCCTGCGCCACGACATCGGCCTGCGCGCGCTGCGCGGCCGCGACGCCTGGGATGCCTAAAATCCGAGAGGAATGAGACGGATGGACGAGAAGAACGAAGAGCTCGTGGATGCGCAGATCGTTGAAGAGGGCAGCCGCATGTATGGGCACGCCGAGGGCGAGCCTGGCGGCGAGGTCGCTGACGAGCCGGCGCTGGTGCTGGGCGACGACGACCCGCACGATGCCGAGCTGCACGAGAAGATTCTTTCGGAGGAGTGCGCCTGGAAGGGCAAGATCCTCGACGTCCACCGTCTTGAGGTTGAGCTGCCCAACGGTCGCCGCAGCGCCCGCGATATCGTTCGCCATCCGGGTGCGGCGGCCGTTGTAGCGCTGACCGAGAGCGGCAAGATCGTACTGGTGCGTCAGTACCGCACCGCTATCGACCGCGTGACGGTCGAGATTCCCGCCGGCAAGCTCGATCCAGGCGAGGACCCGCTCGATTGCGCCAAACGCGAGCTGCATGAGGAGACGGGCTTTAGGGCTGATCGCATTCGCTTTTTGACGTCGATTGTCACGTCCTGCGGTTTTTGCGACGAGATCATTCACATCTACTTGGCTACCAAGTTGGAGTTTGATGCGCCCAACCCCGACGATGACGAGTTTGTCAACGTTGACCTGGTGCCGCTGCACGAGCTGATCGACGCCGTGCTCGACGGCAAGATCGAAGACGCCAAGACCGTCGTGGGCGCCTTGGCCTGCGATAGCATCGCGCATCGCCTTGGGGGTGCGGAGCTTTAACGAGCGGGGATGATCCCGCAGGTTTGTGTAAGTCAGCGAAAGTGCTCCATTTGAGACAAGGTGGCCCAAAAGAGGAGGGAAGCGTATGGATATACGCGACCGACGATTGAAGGCCAGATTGTCCAAATGGAGCACTTGCAGCGTCGAGACGAAACGCGGTTTGGTAAAACCGCGTAAGGTGATTATGCTGAAGAGGTTTCTTTCTTACTACAGGCCCCAGATGGGGCTTTTTGTTGCTGATACTGTTTGTGCTCTGGTGCTTGCCGCCATTGACCTTGCGTTTCCTATTATTCTGCGCAATTTGACCGGTGGGCTGTTTACCCAGGGTCATGCTGCCATTATGCAGGCGCTCGGTATGATCGCGGTAGGTTTGGTGCTGATGTATGTCATCCGCTGCGCCTGCCGCTATTTTGTGAGCTATTGGGGTCACGTGATGGGTGCGCGCATGGAGTCCAAGATGCGCGAGGACCTGTTCGACCAGTATGAGCGCTTTAGCTTTGCGTACTTCGACCGTAACAGCTCGGGCGACATGATGAGCCGCGTGGTCAACGACCTGTTCGATATCTGCGAGGCGGCGCACCACGTGCCCGAGTGGATCATCATCTGCGGCATCGAGATTATCGGCTCGTTTGTGATCCTCTTTACCATCGCCCCGGTGCTGGCGCTTGCCATGGCTGCGGTGACAGCAGCGTTTTCGGTCATCATGTTTTGGCAGAACATGCGCATGCGCGAGGTCTTTAGCGACAATCGCAAAAAGATCAGCGGCATCAATGCACAGCTGCAGGATTCGCTGGCGGGCATGCGCGTGGTCAAGAGCTTTGCCAATGAGGAGACCGAGCGCTCTAAGTTCCGCGCCTCCAACAATCGCTATCTTTCGTCCAAGGAGAACATGTATCACGCCATGGGCGTCTATACTGCGACGTATGGCCTGCTCTCGGGTGTGCTCTATGTGATCGTGGTACTGCTGGGCGGCTGGCTGGTCGCCCAGGGACAGCTGCAGGCGGTCGATATGGCGACCTTTGCACTCTATATTTCGCTGTTCTGCACGCCGCTCGAGACACTCGTCAATTCGGCCGAAACGTATCAGAAGGCCATCGCCGGCTTTAAGCGTATGGACGAGGTGCTCTCGACCGCGCCGGATATCCAGGACAAGCCGGGCGCTACGGATCTGCAGGTGACTGCCGGCGCCGTGGATTATCACGACGTGTGCTTTAACTACGAGGATGTTGAGCTGGGCGAGGGTGATGCCGAAGAGCGTCCCGTTATCGACCATATGAATCTGTCCATCAAGCCCGGGCAGACCATCGCTTTGGTTGGCCCTTCGGGTGGTGGCAAGTCCACGACCTGTTCGCTGCTGCCGCGCTTTTATGACGTGGCTGCCGGATCCATTAGCATCGACGGTCAGGACGTGCGCGATGTGACGCAGCAGAGCCTGCGCCGCGCCATCGGCCTGGTGCAGCAGGATGTCTACCTGTTTGACGGAAGAATCGGCGAGAACATCGCCTACGGCAAGCCGGGCGCTACGGCGGAAGAAATTGCCGAGGCTGCCCGCCGCGCCAATATCGATACCTTTATCGAATCGCTTCCTCAGGGCTACGACACCGTGGTGGGCGAGCGCGGCAGCCGTCTTTCGGGTGGACAGAAGCAGCGCGTTGCCATTGCGCGCGTGTTTCTCAAGAACCCCAAGATCCTGATTCTGGACGAGGCGACGAGTGCTTTGGATAACGAGAGCGAGGAGGCGGTGCAGGAGTCACTCGAAGAGCTGGCACGCGGCCGCACCACGATTATCATTGCCCATCGTCTTTCGACTATTAAGCATGCCGATGAGATTGCGACCGTTGAGCATGGTCGCGTTGTGGAGCGTGGCACGCACGAGGAGCTTCTCGCCCGTGGCGGCACCTATGCCCGTTACTATCGAATGCAGTTCGAAGGTGCGCGTGCGCACGAGCTCGACTGATTGATGTGACAGGAAGTTTATGGCTGACAAGAACCCTTTGACTCCGGAAGAAGTGACGGAGTTATTCTCCGAAATCGATGCATCCGGTGTCTTGGATCCCACGCTTGCCAAAAAGCGAACCGAGCGCATGCGTGAGAAGGAGGCTGCGGCCAAGCGCGGTGACAAAGCGGCGCTAGCGCAGCTGCGCAGCGAGGACCGCGCGAGCCAGGCAAAACATATCGACCCGCTGTCCGAGGACGATCCTTCGGGCTCGCAGGTGAGCCATACCATTACGAAGACCGCGATGGCCGTGGTCATCGGTATTCTGGTGCTGATCGTGGGCATGCAGATCGGCTACGGCGTGATGCGCCGTCTGAATACCGCCAACCTGTCCGAGAGCGTTTCGGTGGATACCGTTTCGACGGCGCTGAAGGGCGGCCTTGAGTGGGGCAACGGCTTTACGCAGTTCCCGCTCGACTTTACCGTCGATGAAGCCGATGAGCGTACGGGCACGGTCGAGGTGACGGTGTTGGACACATCGTCTGCCAACGAGCTCGAGCTGCTGTCCAACGGGCAGATTCAGGCCGCTGCGCTTGCGACCAACGCGCTGCTCAACGATAAGATCGACCGCGTGGTGTATAACGTTCACGCCTATATCGACGAGGATAGCAACATTCAGCACGATTCCTTCTTTGGCATGTTTCCCGCGCGGGGTCATCAGAGCGCCATTTTGACGTTTGTGTGGACCAAGAGCTCATCCAACGCCACGAGTATCGACTGGAAGATGCGCATCGTAAGCATGGACGACACCATTGCCGAGCGCATTCAAAAACAGGTGAACTCGGTTTCGTCGCTGATCGAGGACCCGGTGGTGAGCCAGACCAAGATTGACGAGGAAAAGGCCGAACGTGACCTGGAGCATCGTCTGCATGGCCGCGAGATTTTCCGCGGCGGCAAGCCCGATCGCTCACCGTCCGATCTGCTGGAACAGGACAAGCAAAAGTAAGAGGCCATTATCCCGCGTGAGCCACAAGCCCACGCGGGATAATTTTTCTGGGACGGGGATTAAATAATCATTATGCATAGAAAGTCATAATTATCATTTCGTAAACATTTCGATGAAATTAACGCCATGAGGCATGCTTGCGGTTACAATACCGCGAGGCCTAACTACACACCTTTAAGCCGGTCCTGTGAGACCGGGAAGGAGAATTATGGCGAACAACCATACCGCGGGCGCTGCCGCCCGCACCTTCGCGCCCAGCGAGCTTTGCCAGCGTATGCTGGCCAAAACCAGCAAGGGCACCTGCGGTCCCTGTATCCTGTATCTTGAGGATGGGACCATTTTTTATGGACGTGCATGCGGCGCCGAGGGCACCGCGACCGGCGAAGTCTGCTTCAACACCTCGCTTGAGGGCTACTTTGAGGTCATGACCGACCCGAGTTATGCCGGCCAAATTGTAACCATGACCTATCCGCAGATCGGCAATTACGGTATCGACGAGACCGATGTCCAGTCGGCCTTCCCCGGCGACGCCGTGCGCCCTGCGAGCGCTCCGGCTATGCGCGGCATGATCGTTCGCGACATGTGCGCCACGCCTTCTAACTGGCGCTCGGCCGTCAGCGTGCCGGAGTACCTGCGCGCTCACGGCATCGTCGCTATCGAGGGTGTCGACACCCGCGCTCTGGTGCGCCATCTGCGCGACAATGGTTCCAAGATGGGCATTATCTCGACAGAGATCTTCGACGTCGACGAGCTCGCCGAGCGTCTGGACGCAGCGCCCACGCTGGTGGGCGAGAACCTGGTCAAGACCGTGAGCTGTCCCGCGCCTCACGAGTTTGTGGCCGCCGACCTGCCTGCCACGCATGGCTTTGCGCTTGCGGCTGCCGCTCCTGCCCGTCACAAAGTGGTCGCCTACGACTGCGGTGTGAAGCGCGGTATTCTGGAGGGCCTGGTCCGTGCCGGCTGCGACCTCACCGTCGTGCCGTGGGATACGCCCGCCCAGCAGGTGCTCGACATGAATCCTGATGGCGTCTTTTTGTCCAACGGCCCCGGCGACCCCGATGCCGTGGTGGAGACCTACGAGCAGGTGCAGCAGCTGATCGGCAAGGTGCCGGTCTTTGGTATTTGCCTGGGTCACCAGATGATCAGCTTGGCCTGCGGCGCCCAAATGGAAAAGCTTAAATTCGGTCACCGTGGCGGTAACCAGCCGGTTATGAATCTGGTGAGCCGTCGCGTGGAGATCACCGCGCAAAACCACGGCTTTGGCCTGCTGTTCCCCAGTCTGGGCAAACTGATTCCGGAGCTTTCCGGCGGCGAAACCGAGCATGCGGCCGATGGCGACCTGCGCGCCTGGGTGCGTCGCGGCGTCGCGCCGGTCGTGATGAACGAGCGCTTTGGTCGCATTCGCCTGACACATGTGAACCTCAACGACGGCACCGCCGAGGGCATCCAGCTGCTCGACGCCCCGTGTTTCTCGGTCCAGTACCACCCCGAGGCTTCGCCCGGCCCCACCGATGCCCACTATCTCTTTACCGCCTTTACGCGACTCATGGACGGCGAGGAGAACTACCTGGACATCGACACCGCGAAGGACCGCCTCGCCGGCTGGAATTTCGCCGAGTCCGAGAACGCTGCGACCGAGGAGAACTAACATGCCTAAACGTACTGACATCAAGCGCATCCTCGTTATTGGTTCGGGCCCCATCGTTATTGGCCAGGCCTGCGAGTTCGACTACTCCGGCGCCCAGGCCTGCAAGGTGCTCAAGGAGGATGGCTTTGAGGTCATCCTGGTCAACTCCAATCCGGCGACCATCATGACCGACCCGGGCTTGGCCGACCGCACCTATGTTGAGCCTATCACCGCCGAGTTTATCGAGCGCGTGATCAAGAAAGAGCGCCCGGACGCGCTGCTGCCCACGCTGGGCGGCCAGACCGGTCTGAACGCCGCCGTCGAGCTGGCAAAGGACGGCACGCTCGACAAGTACGGCGTCGAGATGATCGGCTGCGACCTGGCCGCTATCGAGCGCGGCGAGGACCGCAAACTCTTTAACGAGGCCATGGCCGAGATCGGCCTGGAGGTCGCGCGCTCGGGCTATGCCTACAGCGTGGCCGACGCCGAGGCTATCGCCGAGCGCGTGGGATATCCCTGCGTACTGCGCCCGAGCTTTACCCTCGGTGGCGCCGGCGGCGGCATCGCGCATACCCACGAGGAGCTCGTCTCCATCGTGAGCCAGGGCCTTGAGCTCTCGCCTGCCCATGAGGTGCTGGTCGAGGAGTCCATCGAGGGTTGGAAAGAGTATGAGATGGAGGTCATGCGCGACCACGCCGGCAACGGCATCATCGTGTGCTCCATCGAGAACCTCGACCCCATGGGCGTGCACACCGGCGACTCCATCACCGTGGCGCCAGCGCAGACCCTCTCCGACCTTGAGTACCAGCGCATGCGTGCCGCGTCGCTCGCCATTCTGGAGAAGATTGGCGTCGAGACCGGCGGCTCCAACGTGCAGTTTGCCGTGAACCCCCAGACCGGCCGCCTGATCGTCATCGAGATGAACCCGCGCGTGAGCCGTTCGTCCGCACTGGCCTCCAAGGCCACGGGCTTCCCCATCGCCAAGGCCGCCGCTCGCCTGGCCGTGGGCTACACGCTCGACGAGATCGTCAACGACATCACCAAGGCAACGCCCGCCTGCTTTGAGCCCACAATCGACTACTGCGTCGTCAAGGTGCCGCGTTTTGCCTTCGAGAAGTTTAAAGGTACCGACCCCACGCTCACCACGCGCATGAAGGCCGTGGGCGAGATTATGGCGATCGGCCGCACCTTTGAGGAGGCCTTCGGCAAGGCCATGCGCTCACTGGAGGGCGGTCACCAGGGCATCTGCGCCGGTGGCAAGGAGGGTGCCGACAAGCTGAGCGACGATGAGCTCGCTCAGGCCGTGGCAACCCCGACCGAGCACCGCATCTTCTTTGTGGTCGAGGCCCTGCGCCGTGGCTGGGATGTCGCCCACATCCATGCCATCTGCGGTATCGATCCGTGGTACCTCAACCGCATCAACGATATGGTGCAGGTCCAGGAGAGTATCCGCGGCCTGCGCGTGGAGGACATTGACGCCGACGCGATGCGTCTGCTCAAGCAGTACGGCACGAGCGACGCCGAGATCGCCGCGCTGACCGGCTCGGACGAGCGCTTTGTGCGCGCCTATCGCAAGGGTCTGGGCGTGGTTCCCAGCATGAAGACGGTCGATACCTGCGCTGCGGAGTTCTCGAGCGCGACGGAGTACCACTACAAGACGTACGAGAACATCTACCGCGCGAGCCCGGATGCCAAGAAGTGCGCGGCTCCCGACGAGACCACGCCGGCAGACAAGCCCAAGGCGATGATCCTGGGCGCCGGCCCCAACCGCATTGGCCAGGGTATCGAGTTCGATTACTGCTGCGTGCACGCGAGCTACGCGCTGGCGGCCCGCGGCTTTGAGACCATCATGGTCAACTGCAACCCCGAGACCGTCTCGACTGACTACGACACCTCGGACCGCTTGTACTTTGAGCCGCTCACCTACGAGGACGTCATGGATGTCATCGATGTTGAGCGACCCGACGGCGTCGTGGTGACGCTCGGCGGCCAGACCCCGCTTAAGCTGGCGCGCATGCTCGAGGAGAGCGGCGTAAACATTATGGGCACCAAGCCCGATGCCATTGACTTTGCCGAGGACCGCGAGCGCTTCGCCGCTCTGCTCGACAAGCTGGGCATCATGTACCCGCCGGCGGGCCAAGCCACCTCGTTTGAGGAGGCCGAGGCCGTGGCCGCGCACATCGGCTACCCGCTGCTGGTGCGTCCAAGCTACGTGCTGGGCGGCCGCGGCATGATGATCGCCTACGATGCCGAGCATCTGCGCGATTACATGGCCGAGGCTGCACGCATTAGCCCCGACTACCCGGTGTACCTGGACCGCTTCCTGGAGGGTGCGATCGAGTCCGACGTCGACGCCCTGTGCGACGGCGAAGAGGTCTACATCGGCGGTATCCTGGAGCATATCGAGGAGGCCGGTATTCACTCCGGCGACTCCGCGACCTGCATCCCGCCGTTCAGCTTTAGCGAGAGCCTGCAGGCAAAGCTTCGCGAGACCACGCGCCGCATCGCGATGGCGCTGGGCGTGCGCGGCCTGGTCAACGTGCAGTATGCCATCAAGGGCGAGACCGTCTACGTGATCGAGGCCAACCCGCGCGCGAGCCGCACCGTGCCGTTTATCTCCAAGGCCACCGGCGTGCCGCTGGCCAAGTGCGCGGCGCGTATCATGGCAGGCGATTCCATCGCGAGCCTGGGCCTGCCGAGCGACGAGCGTCAGCTGGACTGGTTCTGCATGAAGGAAGCCGTTATGCCCTGGGGCCGTTTCCCGGGCGCCGACGTTATCCTGGGACCCGAGATGAAGTCGACGGGCGAGGTCATGGGTATCGCCAAGAGCTATCCCGAGGCATACGCCAAGACGCAGCTGGCGATCGACTACAAGCTGCCCGACCCGAGCGCCGGCAAGGTATTCATTAGCGTGTGCGACCGCGACAAGCGCCATATCCTTTCGGTTGCCCGTATCCTGCGCTACCTGGGCTTTGACATCTGCTCTACCGAGGGTACGGCGCGCGTGCTGCGCGGCGGCAACGTGACCTGCGAGGTCGTGGAGAAGATTAGCGGCCCGCACGACGGCGAGCGCCCCAACATCGGTGACCTGATCGCCGATGGCAAGATCGCGGTGATCATCAATACGCCAAATAATCCATCCGGTGTGGTATATTCCAGAGAAACTCTGGAAAACATATCCGATATCCTGGAGAAAAAACAGAAGGAATTTGGAACCAGCATCGTTCTGATCTCGGATGAGCCTTATCGGGAACTGGCATATGATGGGGTAGAGGTCCCATTTGTGACAAAATTTTATGCGAACACGGTGATCGGGTATTCTTTCAGCAAGAGCCTGTCTCTTCCGGGAGAGCGGATCGGATATCTGGTG
>CALEXE010000019.1:0-1988 GCA_937925265.1 uncultured Collinsella sp.
TCTATGTGTCTGACGTGCCAGATGATTGCAGTCTCGCTGGTTTTCTACGCAACCAGGTTTTTAGAACAGAATAAGCCGTTGCTTTTTTGCGCTTGGTGGGCTGTTGGCGCTCTTTTGCACGCGTCCGCCCTGATAGGGGTCCTATTCCTCATCTACTACCTATTTTCCAACAAAAGCAAGAGCCGATCGCAGTTCGCCGCGAAGATGCTTGCATCGGTTGCCCTGCTGTTCCTGGCAGCTTATGCGGGCTCTAAGCTCGTCGACCGGTATGCGCGTTACTCCGTGAACGAATCGAGCATCGGGTTGATGGTTTTTGCGCAGGCGACCGTCCTCGCGATCGCATATTTCGTCAGCCGCGAAACTGCGAATGTTGCCCCGGTTGAGAGCGACGGAACGTCGCGGCTCAAAGCCAACCGGATGCCGCTCGTGTTTTACGCTTTAGGCATTTTGGCTTCGGCGTCCTCTTATGTGATTGCCAACGCCGGCCGCATAGCCTATTACTTCACCGTATTAGGCCCCGTGATTTTCGGAGGCTTCGTGAAGGACGCTCGGAAAATAAAAGCCCGTTTTTGTCTTGGCTGTTTTCTAGTTGTCTGGTTCCTTTTCTACGCCTTTTATGCCTATCTGCTTCATACCGGGCTTGGTATCGAGTCTTATTCGTTCGTCTGGATGGGGTAAATAGTGCCCGAAACCGTTTCGGGCATATACGAGCAAAGTCTACGTTGGTGGTTTGCATACGCCCAGGGCTTGTTCCATGTGTAGCGCAGAGAATTAAAAAGTAAAACGCTTTGTTTAAGCTCGGACTTAAGGAAATTGTATATATGGAAAGCAAAATTAAAAAATACCTAAGTGACCCGTGGATGGCCTACTGTGCCTTTACGTCGAAGGGTCTAACGAAATGGGTTTCCGACAGGACGCACCTTCGATTGATGCATCGCGCCAAGTTGGGCATGTGGCCTAGCATAGACTCGCCGGTGACCTTCACTGAGAAGATGCAGTGGCTGAAGCTTAACGATCACAACCCTGCGTACACGACCATGGTCGACAAGTACCGCGCTAAGGACCTCATTGCCTCGCGTGTGGGCTCCGAGCACGTGGTCAAGACGTTGGGCGCCTGGAATTCCGCTGATGACATCGATGTGAGTGGGCTACCGGAGAAGTTCGTACTCAAAACGAATCACGACTGCGGCGGCGTGCTCATCTGCACTGACAAGGGACACTTCGATCTCAACAGTGCCAAGGACTTTTTTCGGGGTCATTTGAAGCAGAATTATTTTTACGGGTGCAGGGAATGGCCTTACAAGAACGTGAAGCCCGTCGTGTTCGCCGAGGAGTTCTTGGAGAGCGAGGGCGATAATGCCCGTGATGAAGACGATAACTGGGAAGGCATCGACGAGTTCGACTTCTTCTGCTTTGACGGGGAACCCCGGCTGATTTCTTATTGCCACGGGGACAAGAACGATTCTGAGAAGAGGTACAACGATTTCTACGACACTGAGTGGAATCTGCTGCCTTTGGCGATGGGATACGCGAGTTCCGAAGAGACGATCCCTGCCCCGGAGCAGCTCAGCGAGATGCTCGAGCTATCAAGGAAACTGAGTGACGGTGTACCTTTCTTGAGGGTCGACCTCTTCATCTGCAAGGGGCGCGTTCTCGTCGGCGAGCTGACTTTCTACCCGTGGGGCGGGTTTACGCCTTTCAGCCCCGCTGAGGCGGAGAGGACGTTGGGGCAAATGGTTTCTTTGCCCCAACGTGAAAACGAGGAATGATGGCAAACGAAAGCTGCATTCAGTGCGTGCGCATGGATAATCAGCCAGTAAGCGCGCTCCGGCGTTTCTTCATGGAGGTTTAGTATGTCCGACACAAAAGACCTCCGGGCGAGGTCGGCAAGCGCGGCAAAGTGGTCTCTGGCAACCGAGATTATCGCCAAAATCATCTCGCCTATCTCGCAGCTCGTCTTAGCGAGGCTGCTGGCGCCAGAGGCGTTT
>CALEXE010000020.1:0-4074 GCA_937925265.1 uncultured Collinsella sp.
ATTTTCCGGTTCGACGAACAGCCGATCGTGTCAAATTTGGTCTAACAGAGCCTTTTCCTTTGTTGATTGGGGACAGACTTAAATGAGCGTTTTCACGCATTTAAGTCTGTCCCCAATCAACATTCTGCGGCACTTTGCTCAGCTAAAGCGTACAATAGCGCCTATGCGAAAGGGGAACAGATGATCAACGATACTATGTATGCGCGCGGTGCGGAAAGCTCCATCATCCGCGAGATCTTTAGCTACGGCCTTGAGCGCAAGGCACAAATCGGCGCGGAAAACGTGTTCGATTTCTCACTGGGTAACCCGAGCGTTCCGGCACCTGCCGCCGTGGCTGAGTCCATTAAGAAGGCCTTGGAACTGCCGAGCGACCAGCTGCATGGATACACGCCTGCACCGGGTCTGCCGCAGTGCCGTACCGCCGTGGCCGAATCGCTCAACCGCCGCTTTGGCACGAGCTATGAGGGCAAGGATGTCTTTATGACGGTGGGTGCCGCGGCTTCGCTCACCTGTACGCTCAATGCCGTTACGAACCCGGGTGACGAGGTTATTGTTATCGCCCCGTACTTCCCGGAGTATCGCGTGTGGATTGAGAAGGCCGGCTGTACGTGTGTCGAGGCGCTTGCCGATGAAGATTCGTTCCAGCTGAGCGTGGATAACGTGCTCAAGGCGATTACCGACAAGACCGCTGCCGTCATTATCGACTCACCCAACAATCCGACCGGTGCCGTATATACACGCGACACGCTGACGCGACTGGCCAATGTTCTGCGCGAGGCCAACGCTCAGCGCGATCCCGAGAACCCGATTATGCTTATCTCGGATGAGCCATATCGCGAGATTGTCTATGGCGCCGAGGTGCCTTGGGTGCCTTCGATCTACGAGCACACCATCGTGTGCTACTCGTATTCCAAGTCGCTTTCGCTACCGGGCGAGCGCGTCGGGTGGATCCTGGTTCCCAATACGAATCCTCAGGCAGCTCGTCTAATGCCCGCCGTTGCCGGTGCCGCCCGTACGCTGGGCTTCGTGTGTGCACCGGCGCTCTTCCAGCGCGTGACCATCGATTGCATCGATGAGCCGAGTGATGTCGAGGCCTATGCGCGCAACCGCACCGCGCTTACCGATGCACTAGCGGAGTACGGCTACACCTATGTTGAGCCGGATGGCGCGTTCTACCTATGGGTGAAAGCGCTGGAGTCCGATGCGAATGCGTTCTGTGAGCGCGCGAAGAAGCATGAGCTGCTCGTGGTGCCTTCGGATAGCTTTGGCATGCCGGGCTGGTTCCGCCTGGGCTACTGCGTGAGCTATGAGACAATCGTCAACTCTCTGCCTGCCTGGAAGCAGCTGGCCGACGAATATCGTCGAAAGTAAAGCGCTCTGCTTACAATGTTTTACGTGAAACGGGGTTTGGTTTTAAGCCAGACCCCGTTGTCTGTGCCGTTGTGTGATTGAGATGAAGCAGTTTTACGACTGCCGAAAGCTATGCGTACAATGAATATACGCGACGGCCATACTGGACAAGGAGACCCGATGCCCTACCTTCTTTCTTGTGATATTCATACTCATACGATGTTCTCTGCGCATGCGTACTCAACCATCGAGGAGAACATCTATTGGGCGGCGGAGCGCGGCCTTCAGGTGCTCGGTTCCGCCGATCATTTAAGCTCGATGGTTACGCCTTGTCCCAATGACCTGCGCAGTTTCCAATTCTTTATTAACCAGGATATCTGGCCGCGCATTTGGAGCGGCGTGCTGGTGCTGCGTGGTGCCGAGGCTGATATCGTTTCGCTGGACGGCAGCTTGTTTGGCGAAGACATTCCCGTTTCGCTCGATATCGCCGGCGATTCGTATAGTCGTGAGCATTCGCTGTTCGATTTGGTGACGCGTAATTTGGATTATTTGGTGGCAAGCGTGCATAACCCGCAGTTTGCCGAAGGCGCGACGCTCGCCCAAACGACCCAGATGTACATCAATGCCCTGGAGCACCCCAAGGTGTTCATGCTGGGCCACGCGGGGCGCTCGGGCGTGCCGTTCGATATCGATGAGGTGCTGTTGGCGGCCAAGGCCAAGCACAGGATCATCGAGATCAACAACCATAGTCTTGAGCATGGTACCGATGCCGAGCATTGGGGCGCTTGCCGCAAGATTGCCGAGCGCTGCGCCGAGCTGGGCGTGGGTATTGGCGTGTCGACCGATGCCCACATTGGCATGGCCATTGGCAAGCTCGATCACGCGCGCAAGATGCTCGACGAGATTCACTTCCCGCTGGATCTGATCGTGACGCGCGACCGCGAGACGCTGCTGCGCGAGATGGCGGCAGCCGGCGTGTGTGACCTGCGCAAGGGGATGTAGCGGAGTTCATAAACCAAGCGAAGGGGGCGGTCCAGACGGGCCGCCCCCTTTCTTGTCTCGAAAATCTACCGGGGTGGATTAGCGGCGCTCGAGGACCGCTACCGTCTCGGTGTGATCGGTATGGGGGAACATGTCGACGGGCGTGATCTTGAGCAGGCGATAGCCTCCGTCGAGGAGCTGGTGCAGGTCGCGCTCTTGGGTCACGGGGTTGCAGCTGATATAGGTGATGCGGCGCGGCTTGAGTGCGCAGGCGGCTTCGAGGAACTCGGGGGTGGAGCCGGCGCGCGGCGGGTCGATGGAAAGGACATCGATCCGCTCGTTGTTGTCGGCGGCGTCCAGGATGTAATCGGTGGCGTCGTCGGCCATAAACCAAGCGCTGCGGGTGAGGCCGTTGAGCTCGGCATTGCGACGTGCGTCGGCAATGCCCGCCGGGTTGCGCTCCACGCCGAGCAGCATAATGCCGATGCCCTTGTCCTGGGCATCCTTCGCGGCGCACAGGCCGATGGTTCCGCTGCCGCAGTAAGCGTCCATAAGAATGTCACCCTGCTGCAGGTCCATGCCGTCAATGGCAAGTCGATAGAGCAGCTCGGTTTGCTGCGGATTGGTCTGATAGAACGCGGTGGGGGAGATATCGAACTCGCAGCCGAGCAGCTGGTCGCGCATGCATTCGGCGCCATAGACGATACGAGTCTCCTCACCCAAGATGGCATTGCCGGGGCGACCGTTGATGTTCTGAGCGACGGTGACGATATGCGGATCGAGTGCGGCGACAGCCTCAAAGAACTCCTGCGCATGCGGCAGGTCGCGCTGAGCGGTCACGAGGGTGACCATAATCTGGTCGGTGTGCCAGCCGCAGCGAACGACGGCATAGCGAAGCAGCCCCAGATGCTTGTCTTCGTTAAAGGCAGGAATATGCAGACGTTCGGCCTCGCGAGCGATGCCGTTGAGAATCTGACGAGTGCCCGGCGCCTCGACAGGGCATTCAGGAACAGCAACGATCCTGTGCGTCCCACGTTCAAAAAAGCCGCAGCGGACAGCGCCCTCTTTGCCGGGAGCAAACGGAGTGGCAGCCTTATGACGAAAACCACGCGGCGCAGGATACTTGCCCGGGTCGCCCAGGGTAACACCCATACCGCGAATGGGATCAACGCTAATGCCCTCGCGCTCACAGAGCTCAGCAAACAGCTCCTCCATAGCAGCCTGCTTGGCCGCCAACTGCTTCTTATAAGGACGATTGAGCGCCGTGCACCCACCACAAGCTTTCATGATTGAACAGGGAGACTTGGGGTCCACAACCTTACGCGCAGACGAAACCGGATCTTTATGCGAGCGCTTGGAGCGAGTCTGAGATGCCTTATCCTCGCTCCGACGAGAACTGGAGCGCTTGGCCTTAGCCTTGCCCTTGGCCGATTTGCTTTTTGCGGCTTTAGAAGACTTGGATTTCGTAGAAGATTTCTCCTCCTTTGACCCCTCAGCCGCTTCCACCAAAGCACGACGAGCCCTACGCTCCGCACGAGATTCTGCCATCAATAACTCCACTAATTCATGAATTAAAAGCTGCAAGCATTGTACCGTGCCAAGCCAGCAGACGATATGCAAGCGGTTTATTCGTGTCAGTGATAAGCCCAACGACGGTTGCCCGCCGCGTGAGGGGTGTGGGGGGTTAAGTTTATCGCGAGTTCCGCACGAACAGGAGGCCACTTAATGTGGCCTCCGTCGTGA